>JBOGJG010000058.1:0-18257 GCA_050747825.1 Acidobacteriota bacterium
CCCGCTCCCCGAAGGCGCGCAGCCACAAACTCAGCCTCCCGATGGTACCCCCCACGCTCCTCCCACTGCGTATTGAGCTCTTTCCCCTCCGATCGACCCCTCTCCTGAAAAGGGATTTCCTATCACACGCCCAGATTCCGATAGAGAACGTTCCCCGGGGAGGATTCTCCTTCGGCTAGATTTGCACCATTCACCAAATACAGGTCGAGCCAGCCGTCTCCGTCGAAATCGATCCATCCAAGCCCGGAGCCGAAGGTTTCTATTAATAGCTTTTTTGGGGAAGCACCGTTCTCATGGACAAATTCGATTCCCGCTTCGGCAGTGGCGTCTGTGAAGTGAAAGGGAAAATCGTCGGCTGCCAGTGGAACCAGCGTGCTCTCCGCGAGGAAGAGGACACTGACGATCAGGCCAGCCACCCAGAATGAAACCTGATTGCGTGTCATCTCAGGAGAGAATATCAGATCGCAGCGCGCGGCGAAGCTGCAAGCGAATTGAAT
The DNA here is from genome assembly GCA_050747825.1 of Acidobacteriota bacterium. Lineage (GTDB taxonomy): Bacteria > Acidobacteriota > UBA6911 > RPQK01 > JBOGJG01 > JBOGJG01. The sequence goes on from JBOGJG010000058.1 coordinate 498, forward strand.
TTCACCACGTGTCGCAGAGGTCTCAGAGAATTTTGGGCGATCCGCTACCTGCCCGCCGCCTCGACGGTTCTAGGAGAAAGAACGAAGGAATCGACCTCTTCTCCGTCCTTCCCGGTAATTTGCACGCGTAGTTCCCCACGCGTGGCTTCTACTTTCGCCACTTGGTCCTGTCCAACGACCAGGATCGGATATTCATTTCCTCGTTCACCGGGTTGGATTCGAGAAAATCGATGATGATGACCGGCGATAACCAGATCCACTTGAGCGCGATTCGCAAGCTCGGTCCACTTGTCATTCTCGCCGTCCACCCATCCCCAGAAGGGATCATGCATGACCACGATTCGAAAGGAGGCTTCGTCTAATTGCCTGCTCTCTTTCACGTGCTTTTCAAGCCAGTTCAACTCTTCCTCCCGGTAAGTCTTGAAGTCATTTAGACGAGCATAGACGTTTGTATCGTCTGCCTTGTCCTCACCCGTATCGATGACCATCATATGAACTGGCCCGTCCGTGAAAGCATAGTAGAACTTGCCCGTTGCTGTGGGCGTATATCGATAAAGTTCGCGGGCGTAAGCGCCCCGCATATCGTGATTTCCGCGAGCAAAGACCAGGGGTCTGGTGTGTGCCAGGCGCGTTCCAATCGGGTCCAGGAAACGGCTCAAAAGCTGTTCTTCACCCTCAACCCAGCTCAGCGCATCTCCGCCGTGCACCAGGAAGTCGCTCCCCTGCCAATCGACCAGATCCAGGTTAGCCTTCAATCTATCAAGATCTTCATGTTGTGTGTCAGTGATGAAACTGAAGGAGACGCGAGAGCGGGATGGATCGGGTAGCGTGAAAGAAAAGATCGGACTTTCCACTTCAAGACCTTTTTCAGGCCAGTACGGCTTGAGTTTCACGACCCGCGTCGAAACAGCCCGGAAATAGTATGTTTGCCCGGGTTCAAGCTCGCGCAATCGCACAGAATGCACGGTACCCACCGGAATCAAACCATGCTCTGACGGTTCTGTCGTTTGATTTAGAGAACGATCGGTGCCGACAAGGATCTTCGAGTGACAGGGAGTATCGGTGGTCCAAACAACACTTATCCCATTCTCAGAAGGAGCGATCAGATAAGGCCCATTCAGAATGACCGGACGCGTGTCGTGAATCGGGAAGGGTTCATCCTGCGCATACAGAGAGCCGGACAGAAGAGCAAGCGCCAGAAGGGCGCGCACCGTCGCGATCTTTCCCATAGCAATATCCTCACAAGAAGAAATGGCAGCCTCTGCAGGAACTGACAAAAGCAGAGGCTGCCCTCGCAGCTTTCGACTGCTGATCCTTAGATTACCACTCCAGCCTCAACTTCATGACGACTCGGCGGTGGGAGGCCTTCTCCGCCCAAAACTCGCTGTGGGTGGAAACGTAGGCTCCGGTTCCCGAAGCGGTGATGTTCTCGCGAATGTTGTTGAAGTGAGGATGATTAAAGAGATTGGAAATCGCCGCCGTGTAGGTGAGGCGGAATCGTTCACTCAACGAGAACGTTTTGGCCAGGCTTAAGTGATGCACGTTCATTCCCTGCCCTTCCAGTATGTTTACGCCGGAGTTGCCGAAGCTGCCTTCGGGCGGTACCGCAAAGGCGTCGGGATTAAACCAGCGATCGACCGTCCGCTCGTCCGACGGCAGATTGCCGCCGGCGATCCGATCGGGCAGGCCGCCAAAGCTGTCCGTGTTGGAGGGATCCGAGCCTGAGAAGCTGGGTGAAAAATATTCGCCGCTGGCCAGAATGCTGGCCGTTTGTGCACGCCACCCTCCCACAATATGTTCCAGTACGCCGCCCGCATTAGAGAGAAAACGGCGTCCACGCCCCCAGGGCAGATCGAACATCGTGGTCACCACCACCCGATGGCGCCGGGTAACGTCATCGCGAGCCCAGTGGCTGGTCACGTCGTAGGGATTTTCCCTTTTGAGGTAGTTCAGCATGTTGTTGGCCCAGGTCCAATGAGCGTTAAAGGTCAGCGCTCCGACCTTCTTCTCGGCCTGCACCTGAAGCGAATCGTAGTTTGCCTTGCCGTCCCGCCGCAGGAAATCCGTATCCACGAATTGGGGATAGGACTTGCGACTGGGGTCGAAATCAATCTGGCTGGGTCGGGGCTTGTTGATATTCAGTTCATAATGCATGCCTCGATTCCTCGACCCCACGTAGGAGATGCGAAAGCCGATGTCGGAGATCTCTCTTTCCACACTCAAGTTGAATTGATGAATTACTCCTTCATCAGTCTGCAGGGGGTAGCCGCTAATATCCTGCGAAGGAACGATGGCCTGCCCCAAATCGCCCGGAAATGGGTTTGGAAACTGGAAAAGAGGCTGTCCACCGATAAGCTCATTGCGATAGACCTCACCGATTTGGAAGGGACCTCCGCCAAAGACCTGTTCGAAGTAGCCGATCCGCTCCGTAAATGACCCATAGCCACCGCGGATCACGGTGTCGTCCTGGAGCCGGTAGGCCACACCGAGGCGCGGTCGAAAGTTCCCCTTGTCGGCCTGGGGTATGACCTCGCCCGTGACGATGTTGATGCTGTCGGGATAAAGCGGGCTGATGGCCGAGAGCGCCGATTCGGGTACCACGACATTGCCTGTATCCGGATCCCAGTTGTACTGAAGACCATCCTCATATCGCGGTGAGCCGTAATAATCCCAGCGAAGACCGTAATCGAGAGTCAGTTTGGGCGTCAGCTTGAAGGTATCCATGAGGAAGATCCCGACCTCCTTTTGAGTCTGTAGACGATTGGTCAACGGATCGAGCCGTTGGGTCTGAAAAGGAATGCCCAACAGGAAGTCAGCGTAGCTATGGTTGGTCGCAAAGCCGTTGAACCGATAACGGCCGTAGACGTCGTTTGGAATCGCTCCATTGAAATCCTCAAAGGTGAGTACCTGAGCGCCGAATTTGAAGACGTGCCGTCCGGTGGCCCAGGTAGTGACATTGTCGAAGGTCAGATTCGTATCATCAGCCTTGACGCCTCCGGCGATGGTCTCAAGACTCGTGAACCCGCTGAAGTCCATCCTGGGAAAACCCTGCTCATTGAGATTTCGTGGATTGACCCCCTGAAGGCCAACTTGCTCGACCACATCATTTCCCTGGATAGGCGTATACCCGTCCTGTTCAGCTCCGTCAATGATGGAGTCCTCCGACCACCCGAATTTAAAGGTATTGACCAGCCCCGGCGAGAAGACGTGAGTGTCGCTGAACACGGTCTGGTAGTGGTTGCGGAGCCGGGTCCAGGCGAAGATCTCGCCGGCATTTCTGGCCAGCACATAAGGAGTTCGCCGCAGCAGGAATCTGCCATAGAGCGTGTTCGCATCTGAGAATTTGTGATCGACGCGCACGAAAGGCCAGTCTCCCCGGTAGAGGTCGCTCGGATAATCATGGTGGAATCCAAAGTTGTTAGTGAGGTTGTCCGGACCGTCCAGGTTGGGTTTAGGAATGTAAAGCTCTTGAATCTTCAGAGCGACCGGGCTCATCCGGTCCGGAGGAATGATGTTATTGGGGAAGGCCTCGCCGGTTAAGGGATCGATGATGTCCGTTGAAAGCTGCGAAAAGTCACCCTGCTGCATCAGCAGAGTGGGGACGGTGTTTCTTCTAAATGAACCCAGAGGAAAACGCTGGCCCAGCCAGGCTGCATAGAAGAACGTCCGGTCTTGGATGATGGGGCCCGCCGCCTCAATCTGCCACTCGTGCTGAATAAACGGTGTTCTCGTTGGCTCGAAGAACTTGCGGGCTTCCAACCCTGAATTGTAGTGCTGGTAATACACCTTTCCATGGATATCGTTGGTTCCCCTTTTTGAGGTCATATTGTAGGCTCCGACACGCGATTGATCGGCGGTGGCGTTGACTGTGACTACGGTGATTCCTTCAAAGAAGTTCAGGTTATTGCTCTGGCCGCCGGTTCGATCATTTGAGACTCCGTCGAAGCCGTGGCTCATCTGCTCGTTGTCCTGCCCGGAGATCGTGACCTGCCAGCCTCGACCCTGAACACCCGGCAAAGTGCTCATTATCGCGAAAGGGCTCGGGTAGGATGCCGGCATCGAAGAATCCTTCATCCTGTCTTCGTCAAAAGATTCCGTAATACCTCCGCTGTCCGTGGAAATGACAGCAGCCCCGGCGGTGACGGTCACTTCGTCGGTCATTTCACCTACTTGCAGGTGAATATCGATACGACGGATGGCTCCGGCTTCCAGGATGATGTCATCTGCCACAAAAGTCTTAAATCCCGGCAGCTCCGCCTTCAGTTGGTATATGCCGGGTTTAAGGTCAGGTATTTCGTAGTTTCCGTTGTCGTCGGAAACAACACTCCTGACGCGAACATTGGTGGTCTTTTCGGTAACCGTAACCTCCAGTCCCGGAATAACGCCGCCGGTTTCGTCCGTTACAGTGCCCCGAATCGTCGACAAGCTGGTTTGAGCCAAAGCGCCGACCGCCAGGCACAGAGACAGCAGGATCAAAACGGCCAATGCCCGCCCGCCTGGAAATGTAAAGTTTCTCCGATTTGACATTCCTCTCCTCCATTTTCAAGATGAGGTTGCAAGTTAGACTACAACGAAATCCAAACCTGATAAATCGATTCATCATGCAGTTACGTATTTTTAGCCACGCTTTACGCCGAGCATACGGAGTATTCGACGTAATCCGTGATTGACGTGAGACCAGGGAACTCAAAAAAACAAGATACCGGAGCCCTACGCCGGCCGCTTTGCGGCGGCTCTCCAAAACCACCATCTTTGGGGTGGCAATTGAATATGAGTTATGGTGCGTACAATATCATTCACACCTGCTTTAAACAAGCTGGTGCAACAATTTTAATGCGGCCAACAGAGCGCATGGTCCCCAGCTCAGTGAACACCTCTAAGCTGAATGGCTTTTGTCGGAATTTTACGAATCTTTGGTGATCCCTCCTGGATCTGGTAGGCCTGGTTCATCTCGATGCCCTCCAGCCTCTGCAGGTCGCGATCGGAATTGGGCCAGCGGATCTCGATCCACTCAATCGATTTCGCCTGCCCCAGGCCGATTTCCTGTTTCAGGCTGGAAGCCCCGAAGCTTCCTCCACTTGAAACCGTGGCGTAGATATCCCGTTTTCCGGACGGGGTGTCCAGCCTTATCCTGATCCTGGCTCCAACCGCGGTTCGATTGCTTTTCGTACCTTCCAGTCTCAAGGTAATCCAACGGTTATTGGAATCAGAGTGGTTGTTGAGAAACAAGGCGTTTTGGTAAACGTCTCCTGAATAGGCGCCACCGAGGACCGCATAGATATCCTGATCGCCATCATTATCGATGTCGCCAAACGAGATGCCGTGACCTTTTTGCAAGTGGCCCACGCTTCCGGCTGTCGTCACATCCTGAAACAGCCTTCCATCCGCATTACGGAACATCCGGTTGGGAACCAGGGAATTCAGTGCGGGCTCCCCGGTTCCGAGGTAAAGATCCAGAAAGCCGTCATTATCGATATCGCCGTAATTGGCTCCCATCACCATCAGAGCGCGGTCAAGTTTCACAGCGCTGGTCACATCCGAAAAGGTCCCGTCTTGGTTGTTTCGGTACAACCGGGAAGTTTCGGCCGTGCTTCCCCCAAGATATTTACCGACCACCTCTTCGAGGCTCGTCTCTGTATAACTCGAAAATGAGCCGACAAACAGGTCCTCCCACCCATTGTTGTCGAAATCCCAAAACCAGACTGGAAAACTGGCCAGCGGCCCGGAAACACCGGCTTCCTGAGCAACTTCGGTGAATTTCCAGCCATCCCCCGCCGGCCCATCATTCCGAAACAGCAGATTGGTCGCTTGAAAACGGGAAATATAAAGATCGGGATATCCATCGTTGTTGTAATCTCCCCAGGCAACGCCTTTTACGAACCCGACATGGTCGAGAGCCACTTGAGGCGCCACATCGGTAAAGGTCCCATCTCCATTGTTGCGAAAGAGCTGGCAGGGATTCACCTGCTCCGCCGGCGATTCATTGCCGATGAACAGGTCCAACCAGCCATCCAGGTTGTAGTCGGCAAAGGCCGCGGAGTGACTGGGCATCAGGCTCAAAATGCCGGCCTCAACTGTGACGTCAGTAAAAGTGCCGTTTCCATTATTGCGCAACAGAGTATTGGGAAGGAGCCCCTCCGTCCCGCCCAGGATGCTAAACCAGCCGCCCCTTAAAATAACCACGTCGGGGTAGTTATCGTTATTGTAATCTCCCTGGATGAGGTTCAGACCTCCGAGCTGGCCCAGGAGACCCGACCGTTCGCTCCAGTCGGAGAAAGTACCATCACCGTTGTTGTGAAAGTACCGGAGTTGGTCCTTCAATCCATAGGACGAAGCCATCACGTCAAGAAAGCCATCGCGGTCGAAGTCTTCCAGGATGCTTCCACCCGCCAGACCGACCATGTCGAGCCCAACAGCGGGAGCGATCTCCTGGAAAGGGAGGACGGGGTAATCGGACTCAAAGACCTCAGGCGGAATCAGCCACCGGCGAGGGACGTTGTCGGGGTACTCTCCCAGGGTCATGTAGGCGATGTTCAGAAGCCAGCGGTGTGAAAGGTTTTCCGGATGCTCTTCCAGAAGCCGGCTAAAGATCTCCACGGCGCGCCGAGAACCGAAGGGATCCTGGTGAACTCCCGATTCCGAAATCGGCAAGAGGCAGGAATCGGCGGTATGACTGAGAATACAATTTTCCTGCTCTCCCAGCCTCAAATACGCCAGGGCCAGAAATTCATGAAAAGACTTCAAAATGGGGGCCTCTTCCGGGGTGTCCCATTTTCCCGCCAGCCGCTGGAGCTCTCTGATTTCCTGGATAGCTTGTCGAGGTTTACCGGCGCTTAATAGTTCCATGGGCAAGTGCATTCGTTGAATCACTCTGTGAAACTCATCAGTTGCTTGCTCGAGCTGTGCTCGAAACATCTCGACGCGCTGCTGATTCAGGAAGATGTTCACCGACGGGTCAGACTCCTCAGCCAGTTTGCGAAGCAGCTCGGAAAGCGGTTTGATCTCGAGAAATTCGAGGAAAGCAGTGCGCGCCTTAAGCCGCTCGCCCATACGCTGCAAGATCGTTCCTTTTTCATAATGAGCTTGAGCTCGAAGATTCTTAAAATAGGGAGAATTCATCCAGACAAGCTCTGTCTCCAGAACCTGCTTGAGCTCTTCCAGAGCACGGGCGAGGTGGCCCTGCATGCGGTAGGCTTTGGCCCGCTTGAGATGGCTTTCCAGGACTGAATTTGGACCAGGCTCCATCGCCTTGCGAAGTTCTGCCTTTGCGGCGCGCCGATGAGCCTCCTGCTCCCCGCCCGCATTTGCAAGCATAGCTGCTGCAGCGAACACCCCCAGAAGTAGTATTCTCATGGGATCTCCAGCCAGACGATTGTAACAACCGTCTGTTGCTGGTGACCACTGGAAAAAAGCCGGGACTAATTCAGGCGATGAGTGAGCGGCTTACTTCCGCCCCAGCAGGCGGACGCGGGCGACCAGGGCGCGGCCCCCGGTGGAGCCGAAGGTTAGAAAGTCGGGGGAGTCGATGTTGTTGTTGACGACTCCGGGGTTGGCCCGGTTGGTGATGTTGTTGAAGCCCACCCGCAGTCCCCAGCGGTAGTCCATGAACTGGAAGATCTTCTCTGCGTGCAGATTCAGGGAGAAATAGGCTGGAAAGCGGCGGGAACCAGGCGGTTCAACCAGTTCCTGATTTTCATTTACGACGTTAAAGGGGAATCCGTCGCGAAAGTCGAGGGAGTAAGCCAGTCTGAATCCCATGCCCACAGGCATCCACCCCCAGGAGATCAGTCGATCAGGGGTATCCCAGGGCAGCGGGCCCTCGGCCTGGGCACCGGAAATGACGGCATCGGTGTCGAGATCGAGAGCCATGTTGGTGCGAGCCGAGGAGCGGGTGTAAGAAACGAAAAAGACGTGCCGCGTCTTGAAAGTGCGGCGCAAGGTCAATTGAAGCGAGCGATAGTGGTCCCGGCGAAGATTCCGCAGGGTCAAGAGCCTCAAATCATCATCTGCGGCCCGGCTGGGGACGAAGCTGAATCCTTGCCTCCCCCGTCTCTGCTCGAATTCCACTTCCAGGGAAGTCGTTTCGGAGAGGGCGCGATACAATCCCACGCTCCAGTTGAGCGAGCGCGGGGCCTGCAGACGGTCTCTGTCCACTTCCAGGCGTGTTTCCAGAGCCGGGCCGAGGGCCTCCTCACCGGCGGGTCCGAAGGCCTGCTCAAAACGCCGGCCTTCCAGAGGCCGGGTAATCATTTCGAGACTGCTTGCATCATGGAAGATTCCGATTCCGGCGCTGATTTTAGTCCCCGTTGCGATCCCAGGCTTGACAACTGGCCAGGGTATGAAGATGGGGATGGGTGATTGAGTTGGTCGCCAGGCGGGAGGGAGATGGGGGACTCGGAATCAGGCCACCTAACCAGATGATCAGCTCCACGTTCCAAGTTCCAAGTTTTAGATCTCGCAAGAGCGAGAGCTTCTGCCGAAATTAGCAAGAAGTTCTTGACTTTAATGACCAAAGCTGGAACTTGGAACTTGGAACTTGGCCAGCATTTCTCATATCAGCCTCCACTAAAACTTTATTTAGTCTCAACTCAAAATTAGCACGGACACACGACTCGGCCAAGTCATTTCAGTTCACAATCATGAGGCCGGTCGCGTACATGACCAGTACGCCCAAGAGAAATCCGGAAAGACTGTAGCCGCTGATCCAGGCCGGCTGGCGCTTGCGCAGAAAAATCTGACTCAGCTCGTAAATCACCTGGAGAATCGCTCCGGCGCCGATCGCGAGAAAAAGCGTGGTCCACAAAGGCGAATAGCTGAATCCGCCGATCCAGGTCCCCACGACGGTTGGGCCGCCGGCGATCAGCCCCAGCAGGCACAGGCGTGCTAAGGTGGGCCGGTCTTTGGCGATGGGAGCCAGAATCCCCAGCCCTTCCGTCAAGTTGTGGAGCATGAATCCCACTACCAGAAACGTCCCCAGAGCGATCTCCCCGATTGAGTAAGCCGATCCGATGGCCAGGCCCTCGCCCAGGTTGTGAAGTCCGATGCCTACTGCGATCATCAAAGATGTCCAGTGGCGTCCCTCGGGAGTGGCTTTGTCTGCGCGCTCCGGCCGGCTGCGCGCCAGGTAAAACAGAATCAGCAGGGTACCGAACACTCCGATAGCTACCAGGAGCAAACCCTGGAAGGCGCTGGGCACGAGTTCGGCCGTCTCCAAGGCCTCAGCCAGTGTGTCCACAGCCAGAAAAAAGAGCAGACCGACCGTCAGGCTCAGGAAGAAATCAATCCACAGACTGGAAAGATTTCTCAAGAACGGGTACCACATGAGTCCCAGAAAGACTGGAATAACGCCTGCGTAAATTCCCAGCAGCGCAAATGTTCTGAAGTAGGTCCAATTGGTTTCCGGCGATTGAGTGGCCACAGGAATAACGCGGCTAAAGATCAGGCCGGTAGATGTCATCACGGCCACTTCATGAGCTTCACCCTCTACCCAGGGATAGGGCACTCGAACCGTCATGCGGCCCAGCCTGGGAATCGTCCTATTCTCTGGTTCGGTCGTGTAGTTCCAGAGGGCATCGTCCACCAGCACTTGGGCCACCGTAACCGGGTCGGGACCTCCGTTGACCAGGTGCAGCACCATCTGGTTGGGCCGGGGAAGTTCGATGCGGGAAATAGTCAATTCCTCCACCGGCGGGAAGGCGGCCTGGAAGACCCCCAGCGGTCCGACTGTGAACAAGAGGAGGACGAGTCCGGCCACTAGGATCAGCGGGAGAAGACCCTTTATCCACTGCTTCATGGCTATGCCTTTACGTCAAAAAGACCCATCCAACCCAGTTCGGCGAATTCACTCTGATGGGCGTGGAACATGAATTTCCCGGGATTTCGGAACTTCATCTCCAGGACGTGGCGCTCTCCTTGGCACATCATGAGGGTGTCCGTGAAGTCGTCAGGAGCCATTTTAGTTCCGGTGCGATAAACGTCGAAGAAGTGCCCGTGAACGTGCAGCGAATTGACCAGGTCGAATTCCAGGACGTTCACCAGATAAATGCGCACCAGTTCGTTCAGCTTCACTTCAATCGGATGGCGTTGATAGTGAAAGGCTACGGTGTTGACACCGTATATCTCATTTTCGGAGTCAAAGTTGGTATCGAAGCCATTCATCACCATCACCATTTCCCGAGCCGGAGTCCTCGCCTCTTGCGGATCGATGATAAAAGCCCCGTACAGGCCCTTGTGGATGTGCCGCTTCAAAGGAACGGCATGGCAGTGGTACAGGTGCAAACCCATGGGATCAGCGTCAAACTCGTATACGAAACGCTCGCCGGGATTGACTATTTCGAAGACGCCATCCATGTTGGCGGGATGGAATCCGTGGAAATGGATGGTATGGGAGTGGCTTCCGCCATTGGCAAAGTTGACGCGCAGCCGATCGCCCTCCGTGCAGCGAAGGGTCGGGCCCGGGACCTGGCCGTTGTAAGTCCAGGCAGGAAAGTAGACTCCCGGGGCGATTTCGATCTCCTTATCCACGGCCAGGATGTTCCACTCGCGAAGCGTGCGGCCCTCCGGGAGCCGGCTGACCTTGCCGTAATCAAAGTGATAGAGAAAATCGGATGGATTAAACTGACCTAAATCCACTTCGCCTGAAGCCATCATCTCCATATGGCCGGGATGATCGTGAGACACGGCATCTGCGGAATCGATGGAATTACCCGAGCCCCCAACCAGTTTGGTGCCCAGGGCAACTCCCGCAGCACCCACCGTCCCCCCGATCCACTTACGTCTGCTCAACTTGTTTTTCATATTTAGCCTGTGCTAAATATTATATTAGCATGATTAAAAGTCAACAGGTTCACGAAAGTGCGAGGGCTGAAAGGGGCGTTCAAGTTGTGCGACGTGCCCGGATACGGGCTCGAATTCGACTGCGTTCTTCAGACGTAAACTCACTTCCATAGAAGCGTTCAAATAGGCGCTCTCGGAGATCTTCGGGTTTGTCTCCGGCGAGCTGGGCCGTTGCGATTTCTTTGGCGGTCTCAAACATATCGCAAGCCATCCTCAGGCGTTCGGAAGCCGTTTTCTTCATCATCATCTCTCGATAGATTCTTTCCACTTCCGGAGACGAATCCTTCATGATCTTACTCGCTCCAACAAAGATCTGAGGCCGAGAGAGTTCGCCCATTGCTGGATGTAGGCCCAATCGAGATCTATAACTGAATCTATTAAATTGCGGATGTCTCGAAACTGCAATTCTGATTCAGTCTCACGCCCCCATTCAAGCTTCGACAGGAGTAAATCCTCGGGAGACACCATGTAAAGAAATTGACCCTCAATCTCGACTCGCCGCCGCCGTGAAAATTCCAGCCGGCGATATTCGGAATTCTTTCGAACGATAAAATCTACTTTGGCGACGTAGTCGAAGTGAATTAGATTGAACATTCCGTCAGTCATGATCGCCCGTTGGATGCTCTCGCGATCAAGGTAGAAGTCCTCAGCAAAGAGTTCCTCCAGCCGATCGGCATCGCTTGAAACTAATGCTAATACGATATCAATATCGCGTGTCATTCTAGGCTGCGCATAATAATTCATTGCCATGGACCCGCTGATCATGTAAGGAATCTCAGCCTGGTCCAGACGAGCCGTCACTGTTTGTAAAACTTCAAATTGCTCGCTCAAAGACTTCCCTTTAACTGACACTTTGCCCCGAATCGAATTTTAACGCTTCGGAGTCGATAGCTGCGAAAACTTATTATTGCACCGTCCACTTTGGGATTTGTCCCACCGTCCCGGAGTCCTGTAATTACGGAACGCAGTTGAGGGCTAGTGACCGTCTGTTTGATTTTGGACGAACAGAGCCGCGACCGTCAGGGAGCGGCCCTCAAGCTGATACAATAATGGTCGCATGAAAGGAAAGGTGAGGATTGCAGGGGCAGTCGTGCTCCTGGGTGCCGGATGGGTAGCGTACTGCTTCCTGCCGGCCCCCTTTACCCGTGAGGTACAGAAGGTCGAGGCAGTGGCGGCAGCAGCCCAGACGGAGTTTTCCGATCAGGCTTATGCAACGATTCTTGATCGTTATGTGAACCACGATGGGCTGGTAGACTACCAGGGGCTCAAGCACGACCGGGAAAGGCTGGACAGTTTCGTGGTCACTCTCGGAAGCCTGAGCCCGCAGGTCTACGACCAGTGGAGCAAGCAGCGGAAGATCGCCTTCTGGATCAACGCCTACAACGCTTTGACACTCAAAGCAATTGTCGATCATTATCCCATCCGCCCTTCTTTTTTCAGATCCCTGGTCTACCCGGAAAACAGCATCCGTCAGATTGCCGGAGTCTGGGACCAGCTCCGGTTCCGTGTAATGGGAGAGATGCTGACCCTGGACGAGATCGAGCACCAGATCTTGAGGAAGCGTTTTTACGAGCCCCGCATCCACGCCGCGCTGGTCTGCGCGGCCATGGGATGCCCGCCTTTGCGCCGTGAAGCCTTCATCGGAGAAGGACTTGACGACCAGCTCGAAGAGCAGTCGCGACGATTTCTCAGCAGCCCCGGAGGGCTGCGCATAGACCGAACGGCCAATCAGGTTTATATTTCATCTATTTTTCAGTGGTATGGAAGGGATTTCGTCAAAGGCTATGGCGGAAGTGCTAATTTCGAGAAATTCGGTGAAATCGAAGGAGCTGTTTTGAACTTCATCAGCCGGCACCTGAGCTCTTCAGACCGCGAATTTCTGATCGGCGGCGGCTATAGCGTCCGACATCTGGACTACGACTGGTCCCTCAATGAGCAGTAGGGGACCTGTGGTCCAACCCATGGACCCGTACAACCAGGAGCTGCTGTCTAACGTCCATCCCCCCGACTGGAAGAATCCGGAGCCTCTGGAACGCTATAACCTGGTCGTCATCGGAGCCGGCCCGGCCGGTCTGGTTACGGCCGCCGGCGCGGCCAGGCTGGGCGCCCGGGTAGCGCTCGTCGAGCGGCGCCTCATGGGTGGCGACTGCCTGAATGTGGGCTGTGTCCCTTCCAAACTGCTGATCAATGCCTCGCGCAGTCCGGAATTCCAGAACGATTTTCCCGCAGCCATGGAGCGCCTGCGGCGCATCCGGGCCCGCATCAGCGCCCATGACTCCGCCCGCCGATTCCAGAGCCTGGGCGTGGATGTCTTTCTGGGCAGAGCGCAATTAATAGCCAGAGATCAGGTGCAGGTGGACGGCAGGACGCTTCGCTTTAAAAAGGCGGTAATCGCCACAGGGACCCGGCCCTTCGAGCCTCCCATTGAGGGGTTGCCCGAGGCGGGCTATCTGACCAACGAAACAGTCTTTGATCTCACGGAGCGCCCGCCTCGCCTGATGGTGATCGGCGGCGGTCCGATCGGTTGCGAGTTGGCCCAGGCCTTCCGCCGGCTGGGCAGCCAGATCACCATCGTCGAAATGGAATCGCAATTTCTGCTGCGGGAAGATCCGGATGCCGCCCATCTGCTGGCCGAAGTCTTTAAGAGAGAGGGCATCAAAGTCAGGCTGAGCACAAAAGCCAAACGAGTGGCCAGGACAAAAAGCGGCCAGCGTGTCTTCCTGGAAAAGGAGGGACATGAGGAAGTGGTCGATGTAGATGCCATACTGGTCAGCGTGGGACGGATTCCCAACATCGAAGGCCTTGGACTCGAAACCGCCGGTATCCAGTACGATGAGAAAGGAATTCGCGTCAATGACCGCCTTCAGACCTCCAACGCCAGTATTTATGCCGCCGGCGACATCTGCTCCCCTTACAAGTTCACTCACATGGCTGACGCGGCTGCCCGGATTGTCATTCAAAACGCCCTCTTCAGAGGGAGAAAGCGGTTCAGCTCTTTGATCGTCCCCTGGTGCACCTACACGGACCCTGAGATCGCCCATGTAGGCATGTACGAAAGAGACGCCCGGAAGAAGGGAATCGCTGTCAGGACCTTCCAGATTCCTCTGAACGAAATCGATCGGGCCATTATTGAGGGAGAGGATCAGGGTTTCGTAAAGGTTCACGTGCGTGACGGCACTGACAAGATCTTGGGCGCCACGATCGTAGCCGCTCACGCCGGCGATCTCATCAGCGAATTCTCGCTCGCCATGACCGCGGGAACCGGTTTGAGCAAAATGGCCAACGTCATCCATCCATACCCTACCCAGGCCGAGGCCATCCGCAAGGCAGGCGACGCCTACAACCGAACCCGCCTGAGTCCGCTGATCAAGAAGATCTTTTCAGCTTGGCTCTCCTGGACGAGGTAATCGGATGAGCCACGGATTACACGATTTCGCTGATTCAAATCTGGTAATCCGTGGCAGGTGGCGGGTGGCAGGTGGCAGGTGGCGGGGGTGATGGTAAGGTAAACAAAGTTTGGCACGTTTTTCTTATTTCGATAAATTGGGCGGGCTCTGGTTGGCAGCCGGATTGGTCCTGATCGTTTCCTGTGCCGGATGGACTTACCTCAGCGGCCACTTTCAGTATGGAGAGGGCCACGCAGGACGGCCGATACTGGAGGTGCTCCTCCTTTACGGGACGACCTGGTTGGGGTTTGTGGTGAGCTTCCGGCTGTTGAAGACAGGCAAGGGGAAGAGTCCGCTGCTGTTCATTCTCGGAGTTGGGCTCCTGGCCCGGGTGCTTGTCATGCCCTCCAATCTGATTCAAGAGAACGACGTCTACCGCTATGTTCTGGACGGACAAGCGCTGCTTCACGGCCAAAATCCTTACCAGTACTCTCCACTGGTGGTAAGGGAGTTCGCCTCGCCGGAGTTCAAACTGGAGCTGGAATCCGCACCCGCGCGCACCGTGTTAAGCCGAATCGGCTACCCGCATATCCCGACGATTTATCCTCCCGCAGCCCAAGTGGCTTTTGCGGCGGGCGGGCTGATCGGAGAATGGGACTGGATGGGCCAGAGATGGGTCTTCCTTCTTTTCGACATGGCCACTCTGGGTCTCCTGCTCCTGCTCCTGAAGTCGCTGGCTCTATCTTTGGGCTGGATCGCACTTTACGCCTGGAATCCCCTGGTTCTCAAGGAAGTGATCAACTCCGCTCACCTGGACATAATGGTGGCCTTTTTCTTGATTGCGGCCATTGCGGGCTTCGTCCAGTGGGATAAGCTCAGCATGGCGTCAGATCAAGCCGGCGCAAACAGGGCTGAGCTGGCACGGAATGGCTGGATAATCCTTGCAGCCGCCGCCCTTGGCCTGGCCATTCTTTCCAAGGTGTATCCGATCGTATTGCTGCCCGCTTGCCTGATCTTCCTAGGGCGCCGCAGCCTCGGCCCGGGAGCACCCCTGATCTTTGCCGCCGTCACCGGACTCGTCGTGTTTTTGGGGATACTGCCTTTTGACGGGGTAGGGATCGACCAATTGACCACCGGCCTGCGCACCTACGCCTCCGAGTGGCTTAGGAATGAGGGAGTGTTTGCACTGCTGGGCTGGTGGGCATCTGATCCTCGCCTGCTGGCGGCCGGCATCATTGCTGCGTTCTCCGTCGCCGTGCCGGTTGCGCGCGCAGTCAAATCGACTCCGCGACCCGGCCCGGCTGATGCCACTCGCTCGGTGCTCCTGCTGGCCGGAGACTTTCAGTGGATTCTCTTATTCTGGCTTCTTTTTCTTCCCTCTCCTTTCCCCTGGTACGGCGTTCCATTGGCCGCTTTACTGGTCTTGCGCTTCGATAATGCTGCGGCTGTCGCAACCGTGATGTTATCTGGGGCAGTTGCCCTGTACTACCTCGTCTTCTTTTACGAGTATCAAGACTATCCACGAGTCTGGTGGACATGGACTCGCATTATCGAACATGCCCTGATCTGGATCTCGATGACCTTGCCCTTAATCCTTCGCAAGCTGGGCCGTGGCCGCTCCCTGACGGTCGCGGCTCGGATTGAGAGTTCCTATAGTCGAACAGAGCCGCGACCGTGAGCGGCCCTTGAGCATATAATGAAAGTCGGACTCATCATTCCTGCATATAATGAGGAGGAATCGATAGGTCAGGTCGTCCGTCGCTGTATGAATCTGGCTTCGCAACCGGGGACGGGGCGGGTGGTAGTCTGTGATAATGATTCCTCTGACTCAACTGCAGAGGTGGCGCGCGCTGCGGGAGCCGAAGTAGTCCATGCAGCGCCACGGGGTTATGGCATCGCCTGCCAGCGCGGAATTCAGCATCTGGGCAGTTGGCCGGATGTTCTGGTGTTTATCGATGCCGACGGCTCCAGCCGACCCGAGGAAATCGACCGGCTTCTGAAGCCTATCCGTTGCAGCGGGGCCGACCTGGTGATTGGGAGGCGGCCGCCCGATTCCCCCATGACTCCGCCACAACGCTGGGGCACCCGCTTTGCGGTCTGGACGCTCAACTGGCGATGGGGATCTACATTCACCGACATCGGGCCTTTTCGAGCCATCCGCCGAATCAGCCTGGAGAAATTGAAGATGCGGGACCGCACCTGGGGGTGGACGATCGAGATGCAAATTCTGGCAATTTTGAACGGTCTGAAGGTGGAAGAGGCGCCGGTGTCCTGGGAGAAGCGTCTGGCCGGGAGGTCCAAGATCAGCGGGACGGTGTCGGGAGTTCTTCGAGCCGGCGCGCGCATTCTCTGGACAATCGGCCGCTACGGTTTCAGACTGACAACTGACTGCTCTCAGTGAAAAGTGAATAGTGAATGGTGAATAGTGGAAGGGCGGGTTCTTAATTGCGAACAATGTCGGCCCTGTGAGCCAGTGTAGTGCTATTCACTATTCACTATTCACTTTTCACTCTCAGTTGTCAGTTGGTCTGTTGTCAATTTCTCATACGCTTCCTTAATGATGTCGTAATGCTCCTGCTCTTCTTCGGCGAATTGCAGGAAGATATCGCGACCCTTGGTATCGTTAAACTTGCCAGCGTAGTTGCGGAAGAAGTCATGCGCTTCCTTCTCCATTTTCATCGCCAGTTCCAGGGCGTCTTTTTCCTGGATATCCCCCTGGAGCTTGTTCCTGACCTCATCCCGTGAAGGAAAGATCCGCTTCAGAGCGTCGAAGTCGAAGTGCAGAAACACCGGCGCGTCCAGGATTTTCTTGTCCTTGTGCATGAGGCGCTCCCATTCCTTCTCCAACCGGCTCAAGTGCGTCTTCTCATCTTCCAGCATGTGGAGGAAGCACGACCTGGTGGAAGGGTGACTGACGGTCTCTGAGGCTGATGAATAAAAGTGCACTCCCCTTCTTTCCGTCTCCATCGCTATTCTCAGAGCGTCGCGGGCAAACACCAGATCGGAATCGAAGGCTTTGAAACCGGAAACCCGCTTGTTCTGGCAGTCCTGGCAGACTCCAAAGATCTGCAGCCGATGGCGCACCGGCTGGAAATCATATTCGGAGATGATCTTTTCCTGAAGCTGCTGCAGCTCTGGACTGAAGAACTCGATCGTCCGGCTGCATTCCACACAAACCAGGTGGTAATGCTGAGGCCTCTTATAAAGGGGTTCAAAGCGCGCAGTACCGTCGCCTAAATTGATCTCGCGAGCCAGACCGCAGTCGGCAAAGGCCTTGAGGGTCCGAAAAACGGTGGCAAACCCGATCTTCGAATCCTTCTTCTTGACAAGACCGTAAACCTCTTCGGTGGTCAAATGCCCCTCGATCTGCAGGAAGTTCTTGGCGATAAGCTCCCGCTGGCGCGTCATCTTCAGGCCATTATTTTTTAGATAAGCCGAAAAGATCTCGAGCTGCTCGGCAAGAACTTTCTGGTTACTCATAAGCCAGCATTAGGATAGCACAAGGGGGGCCGCGCGGGCCGCCGGCAAGCAAGGGGTC
>JBOGJG010000059.1:0-1991 GCA_050747825.1 Acidobacteriota bacterium
CATCGAAACCGCCGTCACCGTCCTGTCCAGCCTCGTCGGCGGCCTACTCGTCAAAATCGGCGCCAAATACGCATTGAAATGGAAAGCCGCCGCCAAACTCTTCAGCAAAGTCAAGAAACTCGTCACCGACATCGCCGACGTCATCAAAGGCTGGGGCAAAGCAGCCGACGATCTCTCCGACGCCAAGAAAGCCCTGAATCTCCCTCGCGCCAACATGAAGCTAGGCGACAACGCGGCCGGTGCCGCGTGCAGCTTCACCGGCAGCACCAAGGTCCTACTCGCCAACGGAATAACCAAACCAATCTCTAAAATCAAACCAGGGGACCGGGTCTACGCCAGCGACCCCCGCACCGGAGAGAAAGGCGCCCGTGCGGTCACTGCTACCTGGGTCCACGTAGACACAGTCGTGGACCTGGAGATCGCCGGTAAGACCATCACCACCACCGAAGACCACCCGTTCTGGAACGCCACCGACCACCAGTGGCAACGCGCCGACCAACTCAACCCAGGCGATAAGGTCCTCACCGCCACTGGCAAACTCCTCCCGGTTGACGGCATCGACTTGCGCACCACTCGAACCGACTTCGCCTACAACCTCACCATCACCGACATCCACACGTACTATGTACTCGCTGGCAACGCGCCGGTGCTGGTCCATAACACAGGGCCATGTCAGCCTGACCTTGATGCACTCTCACAGAGTGGTCAGGCTGCGGCAAAGGGCGGAAGGACTGCGGCGGGCCGTGCCTATCAGAAGCACATGGACCGAGGGGAACTTGATAGGGTTCCGGGGGTGGATTTGGATCGAGCTGGCCAACATTTGTTGGATGATATTCTTACCAATCCAGCGACAACCCGCGTCCCTGTGACTTCTGGTGGTTTCAAAGGTGGAAGTCGCTTTATCATGCCGGGGGCACCGGGTCAGAAGGGCTTCGGAGCGACATTCGATAGTGCTGGAATCTTCCAATATTTTGGGCGGTATTAGCGATGCCACATATCTCGCCGTGGGCTGCGCTTGAGAAGGGATCGAATCTGCTATCCGACCTAGGAGCTTCGCTCCGGGGGCAGCGGCTGGCGTCCGTTGGGTACGTGCCCCTTTCGGGTGGGCGTTGGCCGCACGGACACCGGCACGACCAAGTCCACGAAGTGGACATGGGCGTCGAGATTGTGCTGGTGGGCGGCGCTAAGCTGGCCGTCTCTTGGGAGATGGATGGCCTGAACGAGGGGTTGTCGATCAACCTGGATTCAGGCGACTCTAACTCCGAGGACCGCCAGGGTGAACTGGTGGACGTCAGCACTACCGATGGATGGAAAAGGGTCCTTGGTCGAAAGATCGAGGGCTTGGCCTTCGCTTCGCATATTCCTAACGATGGTTGCCCAGAGGCGCTCTGGTCAATCCGCCTTGATCTCTCGGGAACGGCGAGCGTTGTCATTGCACTCGGCGAGATGAGAGGTGATCATCTCGGTTATCTACCTGATGGCCTGGTGGTGATATTTAACGAAGTCGAGGCTCGCTCGTACCGAATCCTCTCCAGCTCGCAGTCTTCGTGGTGTTAGCCAACTGGAGAAGATTGAGTGATCGCTATCAACTTCCTTGCACGTGTGGCGCTGACTGGAGAGGTCGCCGGTGTGGGTCTGGGTAGCTCAGTCGAACAGATTCGTGACGCCCTAGGATTAGAGCGCGTGTCGGATCGCAGGAAAAAGTCCCTCCGGCTGGACTACGGCCTTTTCGAGTTCAGCCTGTTTTCTGGATCATGTGAGGGAATTGCTGTCCAGGTGCATCGGTTGGTATGAGGGCTATTCACAGGCGATCTTGTAGAAGTGGAGAGCGACTACTGTGCTGATGGTTTCGTTGAAGGTGTCTAACGGTCTGCGGTAGTCGGTGTGGAGGATTCTCCAGGTCTTGAAGTTCGCGATGGTCTGTTCGATGACATAGCGGACCTTGTTGATCTGCGTGTTGTGTTCGGTTTCCCAGTCGAGCAGGTCTCGGT
>JBOGJG010000060.1:0-1658 GCA_050747825.1 Acidobacteriota bacterium
GCGTTGGCCTTGACCTTCGTCCCGTCCAAACTCACCCGTCCCAACTTCAACAAGCCGATCGCCTGCGCCAAAACCAGAATCTGCACAAACAGCGGCCTCAGATCGAGCTTGGAAACCACCTCCACCACGAATCGGGCCAGATGATTTTCCGGAAGCCACTCCTGTACCGAAGGAGGGAACATAAACGGCCTGTCTCGATCCACTGTTTTTAATACCTTACCCATGCCCGTATAATGCCGCTCAGGTATGACTACTCGGAAAAGTCCGACAGGCTGCTAGCAAGTTAAACTCGATGAGTGACAAGTGACAAGCGCAACCTTCGAGCCGCGATTGGACATTCTGCCACCGGCACAGCGCCGTCTGTGGGACGAACTTACCGCCACTCCGCAGCATTTTGTTCTCTACGGCGGCACGGCCATCGCGCTCCGGCTCGGCCACCGGCGCTCCGAAGATTTTGATTTTTTTTCGTCGGAACCGTTTTCCCCGATGGAACTAAGAAGGAGCATTCCCTATTTGCGCGAGAGCGAGGTCGTCCAGTCCGCAAAAAACACGCTTACATGCTTGGCGGATCGGGGTGGCCCGGTACTGGTCTCGTTTTTTGGGGGCTTGGGATTGAATCGCGTAGCCGACC
Organism: Acidobacteriota bacterium; assembly: GCA_050747825.1. Lineage (GTDB taxonomy): Bacteria > Acidobacteriota > UBA6911 > RPQK01 > JBOGJG01 > JBOGJG01. The sequence continues at coordinate 632 of JBOGJG010000060.1, forward strand.
CCGATCGATCAACGGGCGCGGGGATCTGGGTGGCTTCGGCCCGCGACCTGCTGGGATTCAAGCTGGCGGTGCTTATGGAGCGCGCGGAGTATAGGGACTACTTTGACATCGACACACTGATTTCTTCGGGAGTGGATTTGGCCCAGGGTTTGGCGGCAGGCCAGGCGATCTACGGGGCGCAGTTCAATCCGTTTATCAGCCTGAAAGCCCTAACATTCTACGGCGAAGGAGACCTGCACCGGCTCGAACCTGCTGCGAGAGAGAGGCTGACCACGGCTGCCGAAAGGGTGAATCCGCGGAAGCTTCCAGTGCTCTCCGCCCGGAAAGGGCTGGTGTCCGAGTGAGACCACGGAACATTCCGGACGATCTCGCTCGGGTTGCGCGGCGCGTGGTTTGGTACGACACGCCGGAGACGTCGTTGGAGGATCCGGCAAAGTTTTTGGCGCATGTGATGACGTATGGAACGATCCAGGACATGGTGACGACAGAGAAGTATTTCTCGGCGGAGGATTTTCGACGGGCCCTGGAAAAGGCCCCCCCAGGAGTGTTTGACCCGCGCTCCTGGGCGTACTGGAACACGGTGTTTGGCCGCGTGCCGGTTCCACCTATGCCGAAGCGGAAGTTTCTGCGGGAAGAAGAGATGAAGGCCAGAAGCTGACAGCCAAAAAACCAAGGACTGAGAGCTGACCATGGCTGACGAACATACACCAGCGACACCGACCAAGTCGCAAGTGCTGCCGGTGGATCTCGAAGCGGAGATGCGCAAGTCGTATCTGGATTACGCGATGAGCGTAACCATCGGGCGCGCGCTGCCCGACGTGCGCGACGGGCTCAAGCCGGTGCACCGCCCTTCCTCCCGCCCATCGCTGATTACTCAATATTTTGGCGAGGTCGATAAGTCTGGACACGATTTCGGGCCCGAAGCAGCCCAGACCCGGCGAGCCGCGGCGCAGGTGGACGGAATTTTGGGAGATATCCTGCGCGGAATAGAAGAGCGGGGAGTGCAGGATGAAGTGAATCTGATGGT
>JBOGJG010000061.1:0-1643 GCA_050747825.1 Acidobacteriota bacterium
GTGCAAAGCCGAAAGGCGCCGTATACGCTCTGACGCCTGCCCGGTGCCGGAAGGTTAAGGGGAAGGGTTAGCTGGGCTTCGGCCCAGCGAAGCTCTGAACCTAAGCCCCGGTAAACGGCGGCGGTAATGGTTGATAGTTGCCGCCCTAGACGGGTAACCGCCTAGACAACAACTCTGCTATTTGCTGGAAACTCCGAGTATCCGACGGTACTCATTTGTGTCACACCCATCTGATTGGGTGGAGACATGGATAGTGACAATCCGTTCGGTGCGGACAATCAGCAGGAAAGGCTGCTCGTTACAGACTGGCTTGATCGGATCCCCGATGACCTCGGTCATTACTTGGCGGGTTTCGTCGACGGTGAGGGCAGCTTCAATGTCCCCATCGTTCGAGAACGAGATCGACTCTTGCCACTTCGGATCTCCTTATCCTTCAACGTGTCGCAAGTTGGACCAACCGCAGCTGAGCTGCTGAAGGCCACTTTGCTGGTTGGAAGGATCAGGGGACGTCGAGACGGTGTCTTCTATTACGAAGTCACCCGACCCGACCACCTCGAGGAGAAGGTCTTTCCCTTCTTCGAGAGATTTCCCCTGAGAGGCCCGAAGGCGGAAGATCTTCAGATCTTCAAGGAGATCACGAAGCTCGTTCGAGCCAGACGTCATCTCTGCCGTGAAGGGTTCGAAGAGATCCTCACGTTGAGAGGGCCGATGAACCGCGGCGGGAAGAGAAGACGAACCGATGCCGAAATCATCGCGATGCTGAACGAACAGAATCCTCAGAGGCCATACGCAGAGCTCCACTTTGAAGCTAGTGGATGAAGATATGGTCCGGGCCCTGCAGCGATGTGGGGATGACGGTGCCGAACTATAACCGTCCTAAGGTTGCAGAAAACCTCTCTGCAGGCGAGAGGCGCTGCCCCTCCTAACGGTGACGTTAGTGAGTGCAGCTGGCTGTTTGCTGGAAAACCCGGAGCATCCGTTCGGTACTGCAGTTGCAGTGACAATCCGACGGCGGGTGGTCACGACAAGGGACCACGCCGGAAAACCAGCAGGAAACCGCTTCGGCGGGATCCTCAGAGACCATACGCCAGCCATCTCGCGAGACGAGATGAAGAGATGGTCCGAGCCCTGCGGCGACGCAGGGAGGTCGGCAGAAATGACCGGCCCGCCTAACGAGGAGTCGTGCCCTCGATAGGTCGACAAGTAACAGGCACACAAGGAATACACATTCCTTGGTTCTCAGCGAAATTCCTTGTCGGGTAGACGGAATCTGCCCCATGAGAGAGCGATCTCTCATGCAATTCCGGCTAATAACGGGGAAGCCCTAGCTCGAAGAGCGGGTGATCCCGTGGGAAGTCGGGAGCTTCGGCTCCTTGACCCCGTAACGACTGAGGCGAAAAGCCGAGATGGCGTTCCTGTCGCAAGGCAAATCTATGGACGCCATAAGACGCCGGCCCTCTCGATAGAAGAGAGGTGAAGGGATAGTCTGCGCCGCTGGAAACAGCGGATCAACGTGAAGTTCCGACCTGCACGAATGGCGTAACGATTTGGGCACTGTCTCAACCAGGGACTCGGCGAAATTGCAATACGAGTAAAGATGCTCGTTACCCGCGGAAGGACGGAAAGACCCTAGGACCTTTACT
>JBOGJG010000062.1:0-1189 GCA_050747825.1 Acidobacteriota bacterium
ATGGCGAAGGAGAAATTTCAGCGAACGAAACCCCATGTGAACATTGGAACGATCGGGCACGTGGATCATGGGAAGACGACGTTGACGGCGGCCATCACGCAGGTGCTGTCCAAGGACGATCCGACCAACAAAGTGCGGAGTTTTGACTCGATCGACAATGCGCCGGAAGAGCGCGAGCGCGGAATTACCATCGCGACAGCCCACGTGGAGTACACGACCAAGAACCGGCACTATGCGCACGTGGACTGCCCGGGTCATGCCGACTACGTGAAGAACATGATCACTGGGGCGGCCCAGATGGACGGAGCGATTCTGGTGGTCTCGGCTGCGGACGGACCGATGCCTCAGACCCGCGAGCACATCCTGTTGGCCCGGCAGGTGGGAGTGCCCTATATCGTGGTGTTCCTGAACAAGGTGGACATGGTGGACGATCCGGAGCTGCTGGATCTGGTGGAGCTGGAAGTCAGAGAGCTGTTGTCCAACTACGACTTTCCGGGAGATGACATTCCGGTGGTGCGGGGCAGTGCGCTGAAGGCCATGGAAGGAGACGGCGGGGCCCAAGGGCAGATTCTGGAATTGATGAAGGCCGTGGACGAGTATATTCCGGTTCCGGAGCGAGAGGTCGATAAGCCCTTCCTGATGCCCATTGAAGACATTTTCTCGATCAGCGGCCGGGGCACGGTGGTGACGGGTCGAGTGGAGCGGGGAATAGTGACGGTGGGCGAGGAGATGGAGATCGTGGGAATCCGGCCGACGACCAAGAAGGTGGTCACGGGAGTGGAGATGTTTAAGAAGCTTCTGGATCAGGGACAGGCGGGAGACAATGTGGGGCTTCTGCTGCGCGGCACGGATAAGGATGACGTGGAGCGGGGCCAGGTGATCGCGGCGCCCGGAACGATCACGCCGCACACCAAGTTTAAGACCACGGCCTATGTGTTGACGAAGGAAGAAGGAGGGCGGCACACGCCTTTTTTCAAGGGATATCGGCCGCAGTTTTACTTTCGGACCACGGACGTGACCGGAGTGGTGCAGTTGCCGGAAGGCACGGAGATGGTGATGCCCGGCGACAATGTGGCCGTGACGGTGGAGTTGATTACCCCGATTGCCCTGGAACAGGGACTGCGCTTTGCCATCCGGGAAGGCGGACGCACCGTGGGCGCCGGGGCCATAACCGAGGTTATTGAATAAA
>JBOGJG010000063.1:0-6564 GCA_050747825.1 Acidobacteriota bacterium
GCCTGGCGGAGGTGCGGAAGGGGGTGGTCGACACGACCCCCGGTTAGGCTTGATCCACCGTCACTGAGCCGCCTCAACTGGTGGATTTCGGTGAGCAACACTGGTGAATTTCGATGAGCGCCGGCAAGGGCTGATAGCTACTGCTTCAACCCGCACAAGTGGATGTTCACGAACGTTGACTGCGACGCGTTCTACGTCTTCGATCGAGAAGCACTCGTATCGGCACTGTCGATCCTGCCCGAATACCTGCGCAACCCCGCCAGCGAAAGCGGGGCGGTCATTGACTACCGCGACTGGCAGATCGCGCTCGGCCGACGCTTCCGTGCGCTCAAGTTGTGGCTGGTCATCCGTCACTATGGAGCCGAAGGACTTCGGCACCACATCCGACGACACGTGGAGTTGGCACGGGAATTCGCGTCCTGGGTGCGGGATGACGGCCGCTTCGATCTCATGGAACCACAGCACCTGAACCTCGTCTGCTTCCGGCATCTCGGCGGCAACGCGGAGAGCGAACGGATTCTCTCCCGCATCAACTCATCTGGTCTTGCCTACCTCACGCACACAAAGGTGGATAGGGTGACGTGGCTGAGGATGTCAATCGGACAGACTCGCACGGAGTCCCGGCACGTCGCCGCAGCCTGGAAGCTGATCGGCCAGACCGCGGATGGACTCTAGTTAGAGCGACCTAACGCCATGGGCGATTCGAACCTGTGCGTGCTCCTAACAGGTCACTATTCGAACTTCTCCGAGCTTGCCACTTCTATCGAACCGCTGAAGGGCCAATCGTAAAGAAGCCGTCCATCTACTCCCGTAAACGAGCCCGATCGTAGTCAGCAGTGAGGGTCAATACTGCCAGGAGATCAGGTGGCGTGGGGTTGACATACCAGCCGCCAAGCCACCAGTCTCCGGGGGTCATACCGAGATTTACATAGAACATGACGAAGGTGGGTGCTCGCCCTCCCACCGGACCGGCGTTGATCCTGCTGAGAGTGTTGCTCCTCTGCTCACCGCATACTTCAGAGGCAATAGGCGTGCTGCCCTCGTTGATGCACACACCCATACCCTCGGCGGTGTAGGGACCGTCGACGACCATCAGGGAGAGCCCGAACGCATCGGTAAGAGTTTCGTGCGCTGTCGTTGCGTTGTGACCGGTCCGCTCGAGATTGTCGGGAGCCAACCAATTCGACGCGTCCGCGTGTGTGGGGATGTGGGTACCCAACGCCACTCTCCCGGTGGGCCCGCTATCGAAACGGAAGGTGACGCGGGCGCGATCTCCGCTAGTGATCAAAAAGAGCCGATAGTCGCCGGGCTTTAGGCTTATCGTCTTCCCAGTGCTGATGGGGTAGCTGAAGTTCATGATCTCCCCAGGTTTGCACCGTGTCTTGCAGCTCCTGAAGGTTCCGGCCATTACGACCGGTCCGGACTGTCTCACGGAGCCGTCCGTCAACATGAACCCGGCGAAACTTCCGCCCTTGATGTCGATGGAGGGAGTAGGGCCCCCCTCTCTGAAGAGTCGATCGAATCCACCCCCGCTCGGCGCGAACGCGTTGTAGTCGAGGACCGCCCGCTCTTCGAGTCGCACGGGGATGTATCCGGTGGCGGGCCCGGATATCACATTTATTCGTCCCAACACCTGCGGCCTCAACTGCTCCTTAGGGACCGCCTCACCGGGCAGCGCGAGAGTCGAGACAAGAACAAAGACCGCAACCAAAGTCCATATGCCTCGGCGCGTCACGAACCTCTGTCCACAGGTGGCATGCATACTCCGGCGCACTACGCTGTGATTTTTCAATTGGTCAGATCAACCCATGCAGCCACTGCTCCGTATTCCTCGGGGATGCTCGCGGAGCTATACCAACCGCCTATTCCAGTGGGTCCCCCGAAGTTGCCGGAGACGTAGACGAACCCGTCATCCTGGAGGGGTTCTTGCGAGACGAAATGGTGCTCGAAACTGTCACCGGTGGGACAGTGGGGCAAGAAAGCGATCTCTTCCCGGGGCGGTGTGTTGAGATCTCCCGGGTAGTAGTAGCAATCCCCGAAGGCCGTCGCCACGTGATCGGTTCCTATCGCCCAAACACCCACCAGCCCGAAGTCGGGCTCTATCCTTCCGGGCTCAACGAAGTTACCTGCGGAATACACATTGACTTGATTGTCTTCGCTCATGCGACCGGGTAGCGTTTCGATGACCGACGGGACCGCGGTGCCTCCTCTGAGCTCTTTCCTGCCGTACAAGCCATCAAGGTCGATCTCGAACGTGACGGGCGCTCCGTCGGCTAGCACGTAGACTTCGTACAGTCCCTTCGGGAGGGTGTCCGAAATGTTCCACCGGAACGTGAACCTGAAATTGGGCTTGCGCGCCTTGCATGCTCGCTTCTTACAGCGCCCAATGGCTTGGCCATGCAACATCGCAGCCCGTTCGAGTGGCTCATTGGCGTCGACGAAGAAGAACCCGATCACTCGTCCATCGCCCGAAAAGGTTGTCGAGATGTCCTTAGTGGCGACGTCCTGAGGCAGACGCACCAGCCACCTGCTCGTAGAGCTGGTCACAAAGGTCGAGTGACCGGCCAGAGTTGTCACTGTGCGGTTCCGTGACGCGGCTCTCTCCGCTGCAACAGTCCACTGCGACGACAGAACTGCAGACACGATCAAGGCAGCTGCCAATACTCGGGCACTTCTATTTTCTTTCATCGTCTCCACGCTTCTAGCATTCGGCGTGCCATCTGTATCTCCTGGTTTCTCTCGCGGTAGCGCAACTTGCGTCCCGACCAAGTAGGCCCGTGTGGAAAATGATGTGCGCGTAGAGAAGTTCCACGATTGGGAACGAGGTTCTTGAGAGGTGGTGTTCGCGAGGTGTCATGTCAGCTTGCAATTGATGACTACGGTGCCGCTGACAGCTAGGCCCGAACCATTAGGCGGGACGTTGCCATTCTTGAGCACTTGCCCCGTAGCGAAGGCGCGGTAGGCCCATTCACCGGGAACACAAGGCGCAGAGGCTGATCCGCTGACCGAAGTTGTGTTCTTTCTTTCCTTGGGCGGGCCGCACGTCAGCTCCTGCCATGTCACTTGTTCGCTGACGAGCGGCTGACGATACTGGATGCATACTTGGATGACGAGAGCGTCTCGCTCAGTGTTACACGAGAGTTGACCACTAGCTTGAATGTTGGAGCCCACCAATGAAGGATTCGTAACGGTGATGTCGCAGCCGGGGGGCAGTAGAGAGCTATTGACGAGGCTCTCTGCCGTTAGGAGAGGATCCACGGCACTGGCAGACGGTGCAATGACCAGGATGGCCGCTGCCATTACAGCCAGTAGAGCCACGAATCTTGAGATGCTTCGTTTCATTCTTGTCCTCCTTTTAATAGCCCGCCCCCGGGGCACGCTTAGAGTGCCCCGGGGGCGACCGTGCCTCCTGTTTAGCTTCCTGTTACTACGATCAAAGGAAGCAGTCGTATTGGGCTGAACCACTTTGAATCATCGCGGCGAATCCGAGTTCTCCATCGGTTCTGAACCCTTCTGACGTTACGTGTGTGCGATATCTCCACGGTCCAGGTTGACAGGGAACCGTCGCGGTTGCACTAAGGCTGCTTGAATTCAGTGCCGCCTTAGTGGGCGCGCATCCGAGCTCCTGCCATCCCTCCTCACCGCTGACGAATGATGGCTTTCCGTGGATGCAAACCGTCAACGTTAGTTTCGGCCATGATCTGTTGCAGTTGACCGAACCTGAGCCCGAAACGAGGTTTGCGTCGTTCACGGGAGTGGACGCCGAGATTGTGCAACTCGTCGTCCCGAGAAGTGCGTTTACGGTGTTGCCTACAACCTGCCACCCGTCTATAGGGGCGCCGTTGAAAGACGCCTCGGGAGCGTCTACTGCTTCTTCGGCGCTCGCTGTAGCCCCGAGCGGAACCACCATAGAAACGACCAAGGCCACGCCAATGATCGTCCTGCTGAACATATTCTTCACTCGTCCTCCTTGCCCGATCCGAGATTTCCATGGCACCAAGAAGACGGCCCCGTTTTGAGTGCTACCCGCAGTTGCCCGCCTCCCTTCGGGCCTTGACGCCCGCAACCGGTCCGTTCTCATCAGGAACACGCACGAGAGGGGCCATGGATTACGCGGGGACGGTGAAAACTTTGGGTGGGAGGTCGCGCCCTGGGGGGATTGGGCTGCTCGACTTTCCCCCCAAACCTAGTCAAATGCCTCAACAGGGAGAGTCACCCGCAGGAAACCCACCTCCATCGTCCAACCCTCGGCAGTAGGTCCCGAGAGGCAAGGCAGGGTCTGTGAGTTCCGGAAAACGCAAAAGTCGTCTGGGTAGCCAGAACGGCTACGACCAATCGCATGTCCGCGAATCCCGCGCCGAGTGGGGATTCGATGAGCTCTTCCGCGAGTACTTCCCGCGCCTTGTGGCGGTTGCTCGCCCTCTGACTCGTGACTCGGCTCTCGCGGAAGACGTTGCCCAAGAGACCCTGTCCCGCCTGCACGCGCGAGCCGGGTTGCTTGATTTCAGCGAGCCGATCTGGCCGTGGCTGAAGACTGTTGCGATGCGCCTGGCGATAGACCACGTTCGAAGGGACGGTCGAGAGACTCCCACCGAACCCTACGTCTTGATCACCGACAAGGAACCGCACGGTCGTGAGGACCAATACTGGTGCGAGGAGGGCCCTCAGCTGATCCTTGCATTGAAGGAACTCTCCGCAAGGCAGAGGCTCGCCGTTGCTCTTCGCTACCTTGAGGACAAAGATCCAGCCGACGCAGCCATCCTTCTCGGGCTGAGCAAGCCTGCGTTCGAACAGCTTCTATTCCGAGCACGGCGGAAGCTGCTCACCGAGTACCGACGCATAACCGAGGGTGCTGCGAGTCTCATCGTGCTCCCGTTGCGGAAGATGCGCAGTGAGATCAACGGCTTCCTTCTCCGGATTCGCAGTATGGGGGCCCGCGACGGGCGCGCGTCTCTTGCAATCTCGGACACTTTTGTTCAGGCGGCGAGTGGCCTACTCGCCCTCTGGATGACGGTAACGGCTGGTCCCGGCGGCGTCCTGGCGAATCCTGCCCCCCCGGCGAGGAATCTCAAGAGTATCGCTGCCAGCGATGGACACGAAGATCGCGGGGGTTCGCCCCGTAAGAAGCCTTTGAATGATGGCGGCGGGGGCCGAGCCGTTGAAGGCGACTCGCGCGTCCCCAACGGAAACACCCCCGAAGGCAACGAAATAGATCGAACGGTTAGGGACCTGACCGATCCAAACCGGGGGACTAAGGATCCCGAAGACGCTCGGATCACCTCCGTAGCATTCGAGCCCTCTTCCGACGGCCGTGTGGTGTACGCGGCCGGGATCGCGCATTGCAGGCTTCCGACGTGCCCACCCGTTCTGTTCCGTTCCACTAATGGCGGAGAAGAATGGAGCCGTCTCCCGGCCCGGGAACTGGCTGGGACCTCTCTTGTTCTGCCCGACGGAAATGACCCCCGCATCTTCGTCATGGGTCCGGCCGGCCTACAGGTCAGCGAAGATGGTGGGCGGAGCTTCGGTCCGGCGGCCGCGGCCGGAGCATCCTTCGCGATCGGTTCGGTTGCCATCTCCCCTGCGTTTCACGAGGGCGACCCGAGAATCCTTATCGGCGCCCAGAACCTGATGCGCTATCACGACGAGCGAAAGGTCATCGAACCGGAGCCAGTCAGCGCCCTGCCAGGACCGCTCGAGCCCATGTTCGCGCCCGCGTATCCGGCTGATCCGCGCTTGTTGATCGGTGGTTTGCGACTGAACGGTGTAGGAGGTCGGGTGGTTGCGACGGTCTTCGTCTGCTCTGATTCGATCTGCTCTGAGACCCCTATCCCCGGCCAAGACCAGATACCCAAGGTCCGTCTTCCCGAGAATTTCTTGCGTAGCAATCGCGCCTATGCCTTTACGCAGAATGGCCTGTTCCTTTCGAGCGATGGGGGGAGCCAATTCGTGGAGCTGGATACCCCGTGGCAGACCGGTCTTCTGATGGACGTCGCCCTCCTTGGGACCGGTCGGGGACTCTTTGCCGCCGTTCAACACGTGGACGACGGTCAAGATGACGGCCTGTACCTGTCGCGCGACGGCGGTGACTCGTGGCAGCGGATTCGTAGTCCTCTATTCGAGAACGGTGCCAGCGCTGTCGCCTTCTCGCAGGATCGAATCGTGGTCGCTCTCGGCAGGAGCGGAGTCGCCTGTTCTAGCGACCACGGCATCACCTGGTCGGCTCGCTGCTCCTGATTTCTGGAAATTGAGGCTCGCTCGTTATCCCCTTTCTTGAAGTCTCAGGGATCTTGGAACTCCATAACTCCGGTCATCGTGAGCGATGAGATGCCAGTAGAACACTGGGCGAGCTTCGTGGCGCTGCTCGGATGAAGCGTCAGCGGCATGACGCCTATGAAGTTCAGGGAGGGGTTACGAACTTCCATGACCCAATCGCCCCAGGAGCCGGCAACGGTGTGCGATCCAAATACCGCGGGAGGGCTTGAGCTGCCGGACCTGTCGGTCCATTGCTGATCCCAGCGACCGGATGCAAGGACGGATCCACATGTCCATAGAGTCGAGGATCCG
>JBOGJG010000064.1:0-2230 GCA_050747825.1 Acidobacteriota bacterium
CCGGGTTCAGCACTCCGACCAACGCTCATTCCGTTCCCACCAACCCGTCGCGCGCGCTGGTGTTCAATGTAAACGGCACTTCAAACAGCTTGAACGACGTTCGCATTGACGGCGCCAGCCAGTTTGATATCTGGCTTCCTCATATCACCGTATATGTTCCGTCGCTGGAGGCCATTCAGACTGTCAACGTCGTCACCGGCACTTATGACGCCGAACAGGGACTGGCCGGCGGTGCAGCCATCAACGTTCAGATCAAGAGCGGGACCAACGACTATCACGGCTCGGCTTTCTCGTACAACTCCACTAATGCCCTGATGGCCAAGCCTTACTTCCTGCCCCAGGGAGAAAGAAATCCGAAATACATCGTCAACCAGTACGGAGGGACCATCGGCGGGCCTATCAAGAAGGACAAGCTTTTCTTCTTCGCCAGCTTCGAGTCTACCCCGGAGCGTCGCTTCGCTTCCAGCCTGAGGGACATACCCTCCATGGACATGCGCCGCGGCGATATGTCGGCTTCCGACCGGCCCATTTATGACCCGCTCACGGGAAATCCGGACGGCTCGGGCAGGACCCCCTTTCCCAACAACATCATTCCCGCAGAGCGGATCCATCCGGTTTCCAAGAAGATTTTCGACTTGATGCCGGCTCCCCATTTTGAGGGGATCGACAACAACTACTTCGCCACCGGGAGCTATGCATTCGATCGCAACGTGCTCGACACCAAGGTGGACTGGCACGTGAACGATAAGTTCAACATGTACGGTCGTCTGAGCATCCTGCGCTACGACATGAATGCTCCGACCGTGTTTGGAAAAGAACTGATCGGGGATGCCATCGCAGGCGGCAATTCGCATTTTGCCTTCGGCGGGACTTACGGCACCACGATTGCCGCCAACTATGTCTTTACTCCCACCTTTGTAGTGGATGCCAACTTTGGCTACACCCGCAAGGACACCAGCTCGGAGCAGGCCCGCCTGGATGAAAAGGTGGGACTCGACTTTCTGGGGATTCCAGGCACCAATGGCCCGCGCCGGTTTGAAGGCAGCTGGCCGCAGATTGAAATCGACGGCTTCGAAGATGTCGGAATCGACAACCGATTCATGCCTTACTACCGAAGGGACCCACAGTTCCAGTACGCCGGCAATGCCAACTGGACCCGCGGCAAGCACAATATTCGCTTCGGGGCAGAAATCGTCCAGCAGCACATGAACCAGACTCAGCCCGAATTTCCGGGCGCCAATCATCCCGCTTCGGGCGGTTTTCGCTTCCGGGGCGGGGTCACAGCCCTCCGGGACGGTCCGGGGTCCAACGAGTACAACTCCGTGGCGGCTTTCCTGCTGGGCCTGCCCCAGCGGCTGGGTCGCATCCTCCAGGTTCCCGACGAGTACAACACCCGCATGAACTTCTACGGCTTGTATATCCGCGACCGCTGGCAGCTCACTCCCCAATTGTCTTTCAGCATCGGGACGCGTTGGGAGTATATGCCCATGCCCACCCGGGCCGATCGCGGCGTAGAGCGCTACGATTTCGAAAACAACAAGATGATGGTGTGCGGAGTCGGTGACGTTCCGAAAGACTGCGGGGTCGAGATCAGGAGAAACCTCTTTGCCCCCCGCGTCGGTCTGGCCTACCGGGCCACGGACACTTTCGTGATCCGCGCCGGCTACGGCATCACCAACGATCCCTTCAGCCTGGCCCGTCCTCACCGCACCAACCATCCCATGCTGCTGGCCCTGAACATCGAGGGAGAAACCTCCTTTACTCCGGCCGGCAGTTTCACCACCGGCATTCCGCTGATCGAGGCCCCCGATCTGGGGAACGGCATCATCGACGTTCCCCGGGCCGTGGCCGTAAACAGCGTCGGGGACAAAGTCCATCGTGGTTATATCCAGTCCTGGAACGTGACCCTGCAGAAGGAGCTGTGGAACGGCTTCGTGGGTGAGGTCGCCTATGTGGCCACCCGCCAGGTCCGGCAGCTGGGCTACCTGGACCTCAACGCCGGCCAGGTGATCGGAGCCGGTCGCGAAGGGCAGCCCTTCTTTCAGAAGTTTGGAAGAAGGACTCGAACCGCCCTCTTCACCGCCATCGGCCACTCTTCCTACAATGCGATGCAGGCCAGCCTGAATCGCCGTTTTTCCGGCGGCGTTCACATCAATGCCAACTACACCTGGTCCAAGAACATGGGCATCGCCGGTCTGGGCGGCAGCGATGATCAGCCCGAGATCAGGGC
>JBOGJG010000065.1:0-1793 GCA_050747825.1 Acidobacteriota bacterium
GTCTGATGGCGAGGCGCGATAGGCGCCTTCCTCGCGCCTTGAATACGGGTCAAATCGCCTCCAGCGATAGCGCACTTATTTATGTTACGAAGCACTAATTAGTGCCACCAACATGCAGAACGCCAGACAGGGGGATTGACACACTTTCCAGCGCGATCACCGATCTGGTGGATGACGCGATCGGCCTGGTTGACGATCTGGTTTCCTCGGTTTGGCGGCATTCTGAGCGACATCGGTGATGTTGCGGACATTCCCGGCGCTCTTCAGGAATTCCTGGACACTATCATTTCGGGACACTACCTTAATGGGCATCACGAGCGTAAATCCGTGATCTTGTCCGGTCACCGGTTTCTGGGTATGATTCTGCAATGCGCAAGACGAGAATTTTTACACCGGGACCGACGCCGCTCATGCCCAGGGCTCAACTGGCGATGGCGCGGCCTATCATTCATCATCGAACTTCAGAATTCAAAGATCTTCTGATCGAGACTCGAAAAAATCTCCAGAAGATCTTTAAGACCGAAAGCGAAATCCTCATCCTGGCCTCCTCCGGCACCGGCGCCATGGAAGCCGCAGTCAGCGCGCTCATTTCCGCCGAGGAGAAGGCTCTGGCTGTTGTCGTGGGTAAGTTCGGAGAACGCTGGGTCGAAATTTGTGCGGCTTTCGGCATCACCTGCAACTCACTTACCAAGCCCTACGGAGAGGCTGCTTCCGCCGACGAGATCGTGCAGGCTCTGAGAGAACAGCCGGACACCCGGGCCCTCCTCATCCAGGGATGCGAGACTTCCACAGCCACTTCTCATGACCTCGAGGCCATCGCCGGGCGAGTGCGCAATGAGTTCCCAGACCTTCTCATTATCGTGGACGCCATCACGGCCCTGGGAAGCCAGCCTGTGGAAACCGACGCCTGGGGCCTGGACGTGGTGATCAGCGGATCGCAGAAATCCTTTGCCATTCCTCCGGGACTGGCCTGTCTCTCCCTGAGCCGGCGGGCCCTGCAGCGTCTGGGGGAGCGAAAGAAGATTCCCTCTTATTATCTGGACCTGCGCAAAGAGCTCAAAAACCAGCCCAAGGGCCAGACCGCCTACACACCGGCCATCTCCCTGGTGGTGGCTTTAAATGAAGCCTGCCTGGAGATGCTTGAGCAGGGGATCGATCCGATCGTGGCCGAAGCCCAGTTGATGGCTCGTGCCACACAGCGCGGCCTTCAAGCGCTTGGTTTCCGCCTGCTCTCAAGCGCTCCCTCAGGCGCCGCTACCGCGGCTTATCCCCCGGAAGGAATCGATGCCGGAGAGCTCACCAAGCAGGTCGAAAGGAAATTCGGAGTCAAGCTGGCTGGCGGGCAGGGAGAACTCAAAGGAAAAATCATCCGCATCGCACACCTCGGATATTTCGATCTTCTGGACGTGGCCGCCGTGCTCTGGGCCATTGAGCTGAGCCTCCTGGAGCTGGGCGCCGGAGCAAAACTCGGGACTGGTGTGAGCGCCGCCCTGGAAGAGGCCGGCCAGGAGATCGCGACTCATTCAGCGGTGTGATTCAGCTGACCGCTGGCCGCTGACCGCTGACCACTGACCGCTGACCGCTGACCGCTGACCGAGATCTCGATAGCCGTTTGTCAGCAGACCGAAAGAGAGACTGTCGCGACTTTTGAATCTAATGGTCAGTGGTCAGCGGTCAGCTCGCTTCGCTCGCGGTGGCGGGTGGCAAGCTCGCTTCGCTCGCGGTGGCGGGTGGCAAGCTCGCTTCGCTCGCGGTGGCGGGTGGCAGGTGGCGGGTGGCAAGCTCGCTTCGCT
>JBOGJG010000066.1:0-3220 GCA_050747825.1 Acidobacteriota bacterium
GGGTAAACGAGTAGAACGCCCCTGGGTTTAATTTTGTATATTAGGTGCCAGACGCCTTTGCAAATCCTGTGCTGGCGCGGCTTTTAGTTCGAAATACGTGCGTGTCACCCAAAGAAAACTTGACAAAGATCGAAAATCATTCGAAAGTATTCTTATCCCAGGCACACGTTAGATAGGAGTATATGATGTTAAGAACAGGAGGTTCTATGTTAAAGCGTGTGTCTAGCTGGCGAGCGAGCGTGGTGCTTATTTGCGCCAGCGCTCTCTTAGTGCCGATGACTGTCAACGCCCAGAGCGGGCGCGGTGCTCTGACCGGAGTAGTGGAAGATCAAAGCGGCGCCGTGGTCCCTGGGGCGGAGGTTAAGGCCGGCGAGCAAAACACGGGTCTGGAGTACACGGCGTTGACTACCGACGCCGGAGCCTACCGTATTCCTTACCTGCCGGCCGGGACCTACAGAGTGTCGGCTACTTTGCCCGGTTTCAAGACGGCTGTGGCGGAAAACGTTACAGTGCTCCTGGCGCAGACCTTGACCGTGGATTTTGTGCTCGAGCTGGGCGAAGTGTCCCAGCAGGTGACGGTTTCCAGCGAAGCACCGCTGCTCGAGAAATCCACGTCTGAAATCGGCATCAACACCACCGAAAAGGAAGTCCATACCTGGCCGATCATCGTTGGCGACGGGACCCGGCAACTGCAGCAGTTCATTTTCACTTCTTTGCCGGGCACTCAGGGTGGGACTTTTGCTGGATCCATTAACGGCGGCCAGTCTTACAGCCATGAGATTTTGATCGATGGCATCTCCATCGGCCGCATGGATCTCAATGGGGGGAGCAACAACGAGTTCACGCCCACCATGGACGCCGTCAGCGAGTTCAAGCTTCACACCGGCGCCCTTTCTTCCCAGTACGGAAACACCCAGACCGCTCTGGTGAATTTTGGACTGAAATCCGGTACCAACGCCTATCACGGCACGGCCTTCTGGTTTCACAAGAATCGAGTGCTCAACGCCAACTCCTGGGCATCAAATCGTACGGGAGGCACAAAGGCCCCCATTCTGGAAAACAATTTTGGCGCCACTTTCGGTGGTCCCATTATCCAGGACAAGACTCACTTCTTCGTCTCCTATGAGGGGAATCGATTGTTAAATCAGCAAGCTGGAGGATTCGACAGCCTGCCGGTGGCGGCCTTTAGGCAGGGAGATTTTTCTGCGCTGCTGGATCCAAACTTCACCACTGATGAGCGCTCGGGAACCATCGTGGGGACGGATGCGCTGGGCCGGCCTATTGTCTTCGGCCAGATCTATGACCCTGCCAGCTCGAGGCAACTGGAAGATGGGACCTGGATCAGAGATCCGTTTCCGGGCAACGTCATCCCTCAGGAGCGGTTCAGCCAGATTACTCGGAACGTCTTGCAGCATGACGTGCCGTTGCCCGCTATAAACGAGTTCCTAAACAACAATCCGCGAGCGGGAACCTGCTGTCCTGAGCAAATCATCGATAATATCAGCGTGAAAATCGATCACGTGCTCAATGATAGCCATAAGCTTTCCGGATCTTTTGTTTCCAATGACCGCTCCCGCAAAAGATTTGGCGCGGGCACGTACCAGTTGGCCAATGTGCGGATACCTGGCCCGGCCATGGCAGGCGACCGCGTTCAGGCTACTCCCGGATATATCTTCCGGCTGAGTGAGGACTGGACGATCGGCCCCACGATGTTGAACCATCTGGCCATCGGCTATAACCGGTTTGTGAACAAGAATCAATCGAATTCGTTCCTTTCGGGGAACGACTGGGCGACCGAGCTCGGACTGCAAAACGTCGGATCGGCGACTTTTCCTCAGATAGTCTTCCAGGGGTTCAATATCACGCTTACTGGAGGGTATCGTAACTTTGGAGATTTAGGGACCAGCAACAGCCCCAACGGAAGCACCATCATCTCGGATGACTTCACCTGGCTGCGCGGCAACCACAGCTTCAAGTTCGGGTTTGAGCATCGCAGTTACTACAACAACAACCAGTCCTCGTTTACTCCGGGAAGTTACCGTTTCCATAACGAGAATACCGCCATACCAGGCTTTGCCAGCCAGACCGGTTTCGCCTATGCCAGCTTTCTGTTGGGCGAAGTCCGGAGCACCAATCTTGGTATACCTCTGGTGACGACCGGCATTCGCTCCAACGTCAATTCCTTCTATTTCCAGGACGACTGGAAGATGGCGCCTACGCTGACCTGGAATATTGGAATTCGCTGGGATATTCCTCAGCCGCTCTACGAGGTGGCCGGCCGCATGTCCAGTTTGGATCCGGACCTGCCCAATCCGGGCGCCGACGGATTGCCTGGAGCCCTCCGATTTCTGGAGGGGGACCAAAATACGTTTTCGGAGAGGTACTGGAAGCAGCTTTCTCCGCGCATTGGATTTGCCTGGGCTGCCGGTCCAGAGTTCGTTATACGAGGAGGCTACGGAATCAATTTCACACCTCCCATCCTGGACGGTTTCAGCTTCCCCTACACCGCAGGGTTCAACGGGGCCAATCCGATCAACCCACGTACGGGCCGCTTCCTGGAAGATCCCGTCTATTCATGGGATGATCCTTATCCTGCCTTTACGGATGCCCTGCCCAATACCGACCCCGCTCAGCGCAATAACACCGGTATAGGCTGGTATCTCCCTGAGACCAATGCGCTTCCTTACGTCCAGAACTGGAACCTGGGTATTCAGTACGCGCTTCCCTGGGACCTCAAGCTGGAAGCCAATTACATCGGTAATAAGGGGACTCGACTCAATGAGCCTCAGTATCTGCCCTCGCTGAATCAGGTAGACCCGGTGCACCTGAGCTTGGGCGATACGCTTCTCGATAATATTGAGGACCATCCGGAGATCGCCAAGCCGTACCCGAGTTTCGAAGGCACCGTGGCCCAAGCCTTGCGGCCCTTCCCGCAGTTTCAAGGTATTTCTACGCACCGCCTCAATAGCGGTTGGTCCAGCTACAATGCCCTGCAAACCACCTTCATCAAGCGCTCCGATTACGGTTTGAGCTTCATCGCGGCTTATACCTTCTCCAAATCCTTGGGTACGGGCGATACTGCGGGTCCTGGGAATTATGGCGAGTATGGGCAGAACTTCTACAATCGAGGGGCTGATTATTCGGTGACTTCATTTCACGTGCCTCACGATTTCAAGCTGACCTGGATTTACGATCTGCCCTTCGGACCGCAAGGCCGCTG
>JBOGJG010000067.1:0-14872 GCA_050747825.1 Acidobacteriota bacterium
GGCGAAGCGAAGGCAGGGTTGATCCAGGAGGACTTTTCGAATCCGCTCCAGGTAGTTTCCTTCCTCTTGACCCTTCCCCGGGGATGCTTTCTGCTTGCTCTGGTAAGGCCAGTATTCTTCCGAGACCAGCCCGGAAGATACCGTTATTGATGGGGGCAATTCTTATTACAAAGATTCGCTGCGCCGTGGCGAGCACTCATCACGCGTTCGACGGCCTGCCGATCTCGATCTAATCCGATCACTCGATGACCGGCTCGTACCAATCGTTCGGTCATACTGGAACCCATTCGGCCCAATCCGATCATTCCGAGTTGCACGATTTACTCCCTTTAGATCTCAATACCAATAGCTTCGAGTTCGCGCTGTAACTGAGTCGCGTCGCGATAAAGTATTGCGTGTATGCCGCAGCTCCGCGCGCATTCGAGATTTGGTGCTCGATCGTCTATGAAGATGGACTCTTTGCATTCGCGCTGCGTCACCCGTAACGCGATTCGGAAAATTGTTTCTTCCGGCTTCTTTACGCCCAGGAAGCACGAGCTGAAAAACACTGTGAAGTAATTCCTCAAACCAAACCGTTGGATACGAAAAAGATTCAGCTCAAGGGATTCGTTGTTTATCGTCGCCAGCAGGTATTTCTTACTCTGCGCTAAACGTTCAACGAGTGAGAGCGCCTCCATGCGCGCGCTGGACTGCTCAAGCATGAACCCTTTGAACTCATCCCTGCTGAATGACCGCGGCTGGTAAAAGAC
Source organism: Acidobacteriota bacterium (assembly GCA_050747825.1). Taxonomy (GTDB): domain Bacteria; phylum Acidobacteriota; class UBA6911; order RPQK01; family JBOGJG01; genus JBOGJG01. Next base: position 750 of record JBOGJG010000067.1, read on the forward strand.
AGTCGTTTGCAAATACTGTTCCAGAGTGACGCGGCCGATTTCGAATGCCGTGACGATCATTTCATGACGGCTCTCGAAATCTTCCCAATCGAGACCGAATGTTTCGGCCGCTGTGCGGCGGCTGTGCTTGCCCCAGCCGTCACTCAGTAGCACGCCGCCAACGTCCCAAAATAGCGCGGTCACCTCAGCCATGAAGCTGCTCTTCCAGGCCGGCAAGCCCCTTCGGCACAATACGACCAAGGTTGATTCGCAGTACGCGCCGCCCGGGCTGCATCAACGCTTGATAGTCGCCGAGAGCCTGGGCTCGAATCAGCTCACCAAAGGTGTAGCCAGCACCGGGAACCGCAAGATCCTCTACCGGTTCGTCGATGAGTTGAAGGAATAACCCAGTATTCGGGCCGCCCTTATGGAGTTGTCCCGTCGAATGCAGGAATCGTGGTCCGAATCCGCATGTCGTGGCAAGTTTGGTGCGGTCGCGAAGGCGTTGTCGCAACGACTCAAGAGCAGCAATCGTTCTGGTAGTTGGATTCAGATAGGCTTGAATAGCAATGTAATCGCCCGCCTGCGTCTGGCGAAGCCACTCCTGCGCCGCATGTTTCAACCCACTCGTATCGCGCACTGAAATCCCCTGTTCTCCGGCATCTCCAGCCAGACTCTTGGACATGGCATCGTGCGCGAGCTGTTTTGCCAGTTCTACGTCGGGCTGGTTGAACGGATGAATTCCTACGATGGAGCCGGCGGCAGCGACAGCCATTTCCCAACGAAATAATTCCTGGCCGAGATCGACCTTGTCCGACAGACGAATTCGGATAACGGGGTGGCCGGCCGCTTCGAGTGTTGCCAAACCGTTCAAGATATCGTCGCTGTCGCGGCCGAGGCCGATGGAGACGAAGACGCGATCCACGCCGTAGGACTCCGGTCCCGCCAGCATTTCGCCGGCAATGGGTACTATGCCTTTCCCGTCCTTCCCTGTGCTCTCAGCGATCAACTGTTCGATCCAGTACGGGAATGATTCAATGGACGGCGATGTTATGAAAGTGACTTTATCGCGGCCGGCGCGAGCAAGCTCGCCAAGCGCCGCGCCCAGTGAAAGACCCGGATTCATCGGGGCCGCTACGCACGACGCGCAGGCTTCAGCCATTCGCCAGGCGCGGTCCAGCACCCGATCCATATCGATTCCAATCAGGGCAGCGGGAACCAGACCGAAGACGCTCAGTGCTGAATAGCGGCCGCCGATATCCTCCGGCGCTGTGAAGATGCGGCGGAATCCTTCCTGACGAGCAAGCGCCTCCAATGACGTGTGGGGGTCCGTGATCGCAACGAACTGCCGTCCGGCACTGGATGATGCTTGCCCGACGCGCTCTCGGAAATAGCGATAGAAAGAAAGCGGCTCGAGTGTCTTGCCAGACTTGCTCGACACCAGGAATAGCGTGCGGGCGAGGTCCAACTGCTTCTCCATAGTACGAACCGCCGCGGGATGCGTGCTGTCCAGGACGAACAGCTTGGGATACCCGCGAGCGTTTTTGAAGACTTTCTGAAAGACTTCCGCGGCAAGGCTCGATCCCCCCATGCCCAGAAGCAGCACCTGCCGAAATCTGTGGGTGCGCACTTCGTCGGCAAAGGCCTTCAATGTATCGACGTGCTCATGCATCATCTCGGGCAACGTTAACCATCCGAGACGATCTGTGATTTCGGGCGCGGGCGTCGCCGACCAGATGGTGTAGTCCTTCGTCCACATTCGCCGGGCCAGACACTGTTCTTGCCATTCCTGAATGCGCTTCGCAACCGGTGCTTGGAAGACTCCGAGGCTGAAAAGCTGAGCATCTGGGCGGTTCGTGACCAGCAGCTTTCGCTTTTCCTTTAATGCTGTAAGGAGCTTCTCAAACGACGCGGCAAACGCGGCTTCGCCGTCACTTACAAGCGTTTCTGCGATTTCGTCGAGTCGAATACCAAGTGTTTCAATGCGCGCCAATGCCGCCTCGGCTTCGCTAATGTCCTGTTCTACAGTGATCGCGGCTTTGCCGTGGTCGCGAAACGCATCGATGGTCGCCGGGGGTATTGTGTTGACGGTGTGGGGGCCGATGAGCGATTCCACGTAGAGCAGGTCCGAGTACGAAGGATTTTTCGTTCCGGTGCTGGCCCACAGCGGCCGTTGGATTCTCGCGCCTCGCTGCCTCAAGGAAGCGAACGGCTCCCCAAGGAAGATTTCTTTGAACCGCTTGTACACTCGTTTGGCATTTGCAATCGCGATCTTCCCGCGCAACGCCAGGGCTTCCGGAGTTCCGATCGCTTCCAGCCTCCGATCCACCGCCGTGTCCACACGGCTGACGAAGAATGACGCCACCGACGAAATCCGCTGGAGATCTGCCGTGCGTTCGAGCCCTCGAATGTATGCTTGAGCCACGGCCTCGTAGTGGCGAATCGAGAACATCAACGTGATATTGATATTGATTCCCTCAGCGATAAGCGTTTCCACGGCCGGTATTCCGACCTTTGAAGAAGGAACCTTGACCATCAAGTTCGGCCGATTCACTACTCGCCACAAGCGGCGCGCCTCCGCGATCGTCTTCTTCGTGCTTTGGGCTCCGTAAGGTGATACCTCGATGCTGACGAAACCATCGGCGCCATCCGTCGCGTCGAAGACCGGCCGAAGAACATCCGCCGCCATTTGGATGTCCTCTACTTCGATTTGCTCGAAGAGACTGCGGGGTTGGACGTCAGGGTCCGAGGCGACCGCCGAGCGAATCGCGGCATCGTAGTCCGCGCTTCCGGCGATGGCTTTTTCGAAAATGGTGGGATTGCTTGTCACACCTCGCAGCCCGTCTTCTTCGACAAGCCGCCGGAGTTCACCGCTTGTAATGAACTCGCGCCGAATGTAATCCAGCCAGATGGATTGACCGTAATCCTGGAGTTGGTGCAACGGATTGGAACTCTCCTTTAACCGTCTCATCTTTTCCTCACTAACCCGATCGCTCGGGAAACGACGTTCTCTACATTCAAACCCAGCTTGTGCATCACGACTTCGCCAGGCGCGGATGCGCCAAAGCGATCAAGGGCAATGATGTCGCCGCTGTCACCGACATATTCCCGCCAACCTTGCGAAACCCCAGCTTCCACCGCCAACTTTGGAATTTCGGGGGGCAGAACCTGCCTGCGGTAGTCCAGCGGTTGCGCGTCAAACAACTCCCACGACGGCATCGAGATTGCACCCGCTTGTACATCCTGGTCGAGCAACTTATCCCTGGCAGCGAGGATAAGTTGCACCTCAGATCCTGTACTGATCAGGATCAAGTCCGGTTTCCCGCTTTCAGCGTCCTTGAGAATGTATCCCCCGCGGGCCACGCCCGATAAAATGGGATACTGTTCCGGGTCCATCACGGGGAGTTTCTGACGGGTAGCTTCGAGGCAACCAAGGTTAGGGCATTTGCACGGCCGTCCGCCGGCGACGATCGTGACGTGGCCTAGTTCTCCTGCAGTATTGCTGCAACCCTCCAACATTTGGCCTTTGACGACGATCCCGCCTCCGATACCGGTCCCGATGAAGAGACAGACCATGTTTTCGGCCGTTTGCGCTGCTCCGTACTTCCATTCGCCGAACCCAGCCGCACGCACATCGTTCACAACGAGGACTGGAAAGCCGAGCGCCTCCTGCAACTCCGCACGAAGCGGAACATCGCGCCAGTTCAGGTTGGGTGCGTACCGGACAATGCCGCTCGCCGCGTCCACTTGTCCGGCCACACCCATGCCCAGCGCCGCCGCCTTCCTGCCATCGAGGCACTCTTTCACACATCGGAGAATTCCGGCGATGACGCTATTGGGCGGCGCCCCAGGAGGTGTCGGCGTACGATGCCTGGCCAGAATCCTGCCGTTCTGATCCGCCAGCGCGACTTCTATCTTTGTTCCGCCGAGATCGACACCGACAATTGGCTGTGCCATGACGGCCTCCTCCGCGGTTAATTCGACAAAGTCAGTACCCGAAGAACTCTTCCGAGCGTATATCAGTTGCTTTGAGTCCGGCGTCGCTGAGGAGTTTCGTCATGCCATCCACCATCGCTGGCGGACCTGCAACGTAGTAGATAGGACCAGCCAGTTCGCCGATGTACTTCGAAAGCATCTGTTTATCAATGTATCCGGTCTCACCTTTCCAAGGTTTTAGCGAGTCTGCGACATTCGTCATTGTCGCGATAAGTTTGAAGTTCGGGTTCTCCGTCTGAAGCTTCGTGAGTTGATCGAGAAATGCCGCATCCTCCGGCCGCCGATTCGAATAAAACATCCAAAGCCGATGCGGCAATCTTTCCTGAGTTGACTGCAGCGCGATGCTCCGGAAGGGAGTAATTCCGATACCACCCGTCAAAAACACTGCAGGCCGGGACCCGTCCTCGTGGAGTGTCAGACCGCCGAACGGCCCTTCCATCTGGATCTCGGAACCGGCAGCGAAGTTCTTCAACACGCGTTTGAAAGCGGTATCCCGCATTCGCGTCGCAATCATTAAATCGTCTTCGTAGGGCGCAGACGCGATGGTAAAGCTTCGCCTGTTTCCTTCCTCATCTGTTTCCGAAGGATTGATTAGCGTGAGATTCACGAATTGGCCGGCCTCGAACTGAAAGCCTGTCGGCCGCTCAAAATAGTAGGCCATCGTGCCCTCAGCCACTTCAGTTTTGTCTTTGAGCCGTATTGTATTGCTCATCGAATCACAACTCGATCTTGATCTCGTCGTCCTCGACGACGACTTTGTAGCTCGCCACTCCGGTAGGGGCGGGCGGAGTCAAGACGTTTCCCGTCCGAATATCGAATTGTGCGCCGTGCCACGGGCACGTCACGGTCGAGCCTTCGACTTTGCCTTGCGACAACGGCCCCCCGCGATGGGTGCACGTGTCACTGATCGCGTGGAACGCTCCATTCACATTGAAAATCGCAATGCGCTGCCCGTTAGCTTCGACGGCGATGGCTTGACCAGACCCGATATCCTTCGCTGAGGCCACTCTTGTCAGTTCTCCCATAATCTTCCTCCTTACCTTACAGAGTCGCTCGGTCCAGATTGGTTGCGCTGTGTGCCGTGACGGTTCCGCCGTCCATCTCCACAATTGATGGTGATCATTGAGGTCTCCTTATTTCTTACAGGAAGTATTATGGGCGCTACCGATGCGCAAGAGACAGTCGATAAATTGAAGGATATGGTTTGGTTTTATCTACAGGAATTGGCGCGAGACACGCGCCGCCCTTCGCCAGAAGACCTGCTGATCAAAGCTCAGACGGGTCACAACCACAAGCATGAGGAAGGCACCGTTCACAACTGCGAGTTCGTATCCGGACATCTGTTCCGTTCGATTCGCCTTCCACGAATGGTAAATCCGGATTCCGCGAAGGCGGAGTGCAGAAACGGAATGCTTATCGTCCGCATCGACAAGGCAACGGATGGACTGCGCGCGACCCTAAACTAAGGGTTTGTCCAACGATGTCCTGCCTTCTATTTAATTGTCCTAACTGTTGAAACCGTCCAAACTGTTTTCAGAATTAACGAGGAGGACAACGTGGTGAAGATCCACATTCGTATGATGGTCGACCGCCTGCGGATGATTCGCAGCGCTACACGGAACGCCGATTGACTTGAAGCGGGTCTACCGGACCTTGTTGCTGATTTGATAACGGAGTTGTCTTTTCCATAAGTGTCAGACTATTGAGTGTCACGAGCGTATCCGCTCTTTTAAAGGTCTCGCCGGCCGCCTCGCGAGGGCGCGTGAATTTCGGCGGAATGCTCGAGTCGAGAGACGAACGGAATCCAACCCAATTAAGAATGAACATGAACAGCAAAAGGAGCGACATATGGCCACATTTCAGATCAAAAGGACAGTGTCAATCTTTGATCGACTAAACAAAATACACACCCGGACCATGCGGCGTGCGTACAAGATATTCGGCGCAAACGGTCAAAACTCTGGCAGAGAGCTTGACTCAGATTTTCAGTACGACCGCAAGGAAGAGAAGCGCAAGGACGAGGAGGGTCTGATGGCGCCGATGACGAAAATCCTTGCAACGTTGGGAGTAGCTGTCTTGTTCGGGGCCATGAATGGTTGCGCTGCCCCTGCACCTGGACCTGAACCCGCCGCTGCTCCTACCTCTCCGACAGGCTTCGATGGCGAGATCGCGCGCTACGGGCAGAGGATGCTCGAAGAAGGCAGGATGACATTCCGCTTCGACACGTTTGGGAGTGAGGCCTTCTGGGGTGATGCGCTCCAGCTTCACAGAGCTATCGCGGGCGAGAAGAATGGCGGAGTCGGGCCCGGCGTCTCGCCGAAAACCGCCCTGTCCATCGGTCTTAAGGTTGACGCGGACGCGCTGCCCGACGCTTTGAAGCAGCAGCTCACGAGAGGCGAAGTTAACCTGGACGATCCAGCGACCACCATTGCTCTTCTCAAATTGAACGCTGTCGTCGGCGTCACGGGTTTCACCAACCCTGACGGCAGCGTCAAGTCGATGGGCATCCAGTGCGCATTTTGCCACTCGACCGTCGACGACTCGTTCGCGCCCGGTATCGGAAAGCGGCTCGACGGCTGGCCTAACCGCGATTTGAACGTCGGTGCGATCGTGTCGCTTGCACCAAACCTTAAGCCGTTTACGGACCTCCTCGGCGTCGATGTGGAAACCGTGAAAAAGGTCCTCGTCAGCTGGGGCCCCGGCCGCTATGACGCGGAGCTCGACAAGGACGGCAAGGGTTTTCGTCCCGACGGCAAGCAGGCGGGAACGCTCATCCCGCCAGCGTTCGGCCTTGCCGGTGTGAACCTCAGCACCTGGACCGGCTTCGGATCGGTCCCGTATTGGAACGCTTATGTCGCGGGAACCCAGATGCACGGCGCGGCGACGTTCGTCGATTCGCGTTTTAACAACAAGAATCAATATCCCATCTCGGCAAGGACTGGCTCCGGAAACACGCGGAATGTGTCCGACAGAGCGACAGCGAAGCTCGCGGCACTACACTTCTACCAGCTCTCGATCCCCGCGCCCAAGGCGCCGGCGGGGTCATTTGACCAAGCTGGATTCGACCGGGGCAAGATACTCTTCGACGGTGCGGCGAAGTGCGCATCCTGCCACGTCCCGCCGCTCTACACCGAACCCGGGCAGAATCTACATACACCTAGCGAGATCGGCATCGACTCGTTCCAGGCCGACCGTTCGCCGACCCACATGTACCGTACGGCACCTCTGGCTGGACTCTGGGCTCACCAGAAGGGCGGCTTCTTTCACGACGGGCGCTTCGCCACTTTGCTCGACGTAGTGAACCACTATGACGCGCACTTCAAACTGAATCTAAGCGAGGCGAACAAGAGGGATCTCGTCGAGTATCTGAAAGGTATTTGAGCGAAAAGACGTCCCCAGTGTTACGGGGACAGGATTCGGTGGCACGCTCAGACGACGGCGTGTCGCTCGATACAGTTGGTCCGTGGCAGTAACGCTAACGTATTTGCGGGGTCATCCAGATCGACACGTCCCCTTCGGATGGCTTGAACAAGGTCTGAAGGTAAGGCCTCCGAATCGACTTTCAGGCCAACCGCCAGGGCCGTGCGTGGGCTGACTCCCGGGCCAACTCCGCCGAATCTGGATTCCGCAATCGCCTGATGAAGCTTCAGGCTGTCTCCCCAGAACGCTTCGTCTCCGAATGTATCGAATCGGAATATTTGCCGGCCCTGCTCCAAGAGCTCGCGTGCATTCTTTTGAATGACTCCATCAAAATCGCGGTCGCGCGTACCGGAATTCGTGCTTTGGCTCATGATCGCGAACGGCAGTCCCAAGATGCCCGCGATTGCTGCGATCAAGAATATTTTCGAAATGCCTTTCAGGTTTTTCATGATTGTTCCTCGCTTTCTTCCCGTTACGTTGATGCAGACGCGTTATGCGCTTGTAGTGCGGCTTGGTCGAGTTGACGTTGCTGGCTCCGCGGCGGCCTCGGTCAACGGCGCCACGTGTGTGCGCGGCGACGGTCACAATGCGATCGCGCCCGTCGATGTTGAAGAATCGACCGGTGGACACAAAGTTCGCAGTGACCGCCGCGAGCCATGCCATGACGACAGAACCTTCCACTCGCGTTCATCTGGTCAGGATGCCGATACCGGCGATGCAGCGACCGCCAGGGAGGGTAGAGTCTGTTCTTAGATGCTCTCATTGTATGCCCTGCCTTTTCCGTTGTCAGCCTGAATTCCGTGTTTACTGATATACGGCGCGTACGAGATCCGTACGGTTTCCAAGCAAGAAAAATGTTCAGAAAAGGTGTAACCTTCTTGAAGGTTGGGACTCTATATTACGGAGGATCTTAAAAACTATGGGCGATGGAATCGGAGTCGCGGTCAAGAACGCAGCGCTAAGTGACGAAGAAGTCGTGAGAATGGTCATCGGAGGCGAACCGGCGCTCTTTGAAATTATCATGAGGCGTTACAACCAGCGGCTTTTTCGAGTGACGCGTTCGATCGTCACAAATGACCTCGAGGCCGAGGATATCGTTCAGGATGCTTATGTTCGGGCTTACGAACATCTGAATCAGTTCGAAGGCCGTGCGCGATTTTCGACATGGTTAACGAAGATCGCAATTTACGAAGCCTACGCCCGTGTGCGCCGCGTCGACTATCAAAAAGTCGATAGTATTTCTGTTCTGGAGGGCCAGGGTCTGGACGTGAAATCTAAAGGACGCGATCCGGAAGAGCAAACTTATAATGGTGAATTGAGGATGGTGCTCGAAAAAGCTTTTGACGCGCTGTCCGACGACTACAGGTCTGTTTTCATGCTTCGGGAAATCGAGGGATTGAGTACTGCCGAAACGGCGGAATGCCTGGAGATCACAGAAGAAAACGTGAAGACTCGCCTTCATCGGGCACGCGCGCTTCTCCAGCGCGAGCTGTATTCGCTGGCTGGAGCGAACGGGAGTGAGGCCTTCCAGTTCCTGGGAGCCCGCTGCGACCGGATCGTTGCACGAGTTCTCGAGCGAATCCTGTCAGGCAATCCAAAGTAAGATCCTTGGATGAATCACCGTTTTGACGAGGTCCGCGCTTTTTTGTTTGCCAACATTCATCGGCGTTCAACGAGATCCCGCGATGGATCGAGCTGGAATCGAAACGCGGACCGACGCATGGGTTTCACAAACCTGCTTCTCGTAACTCTTCGCACAGACCACGATGATGCTGATTGCCACCAAATTCACGAGTTGCACACCGATGAAGACCACATCCGTGATCATGGTTGCGTGAATCAAGAACAGCAGAGAGGCCACGAACCAAAGACCGTATGCCTTGATGCTTATACCCGCTGAGCAGTGTTCTCTTATCAAGTGGTGGATTTGGGGTATGTAAGCTACAGCTACTAATGCTGTCCCGGAAAACCCTATCACTTGTGAAAAGCTCATATCGTCTCCTTGAATATCGAGCGAAAATTATTCCCCTCCTCTTCTGCGAGGAGGGGATATCGCTTCCTGTCCACTTAACTGCTATGCCGCGGCCCGCTTCTCGGCCGTGCGCCTTCTCTTCGTCAGCTTCTTCTTCATTGGAGGAATCAACATGACTGGGCACACCGCCCGTCGCACCACACGCTCGGCGGTGCTCCCGAGGAGAGCACGGTCCAGCAAGCCTTTGCCGTGTATGTTCATCAAAGCAGATCCGCATTCTGCTTTTCCAGCATCTTTAGAATTACTCGATAGGATGTTCCACTTTCGACCCGGGTGAGTACGTCACACCAGTTTCTCGCTTCTGCGGGCACAAGATCTTCAAGTTGCGTTCGAACTTCCTTCACCACCGAGTTACGGTACCTGCCAGTCGGATAATCGACAACGTGAAGCAGCATGATCTGCGATTCATTCTCCTGTGCAACCGAAAATGCATACTTCAATGCCTCCGTTGTACCGTCCAAGAAATCCGTGGCGACCACGATTCGACGGAACCGTGGCTCAGGGAGTGACCGTTCTCCCGTAGTTGATAGTGTGACAATCGGAACCGGGCTGTGGCGCAGGAGCTTCTCGGTCGTTGGGCCCATGAACCAGCGTTCGACGCCGTGGCGCCCGTGCGTTCCCATCACAAGGAGTTGCGGTTTTACAATTTCGATCGACCGCTTGATTTCATCGTACACATCGCCGACGCGCACTCTGCGCCGCCTACCGTTCTCCATTTAAGCTGCTCAGCCGCCCGCCGCGGACCATTTCGTCTTTCAGGCAGAAGCAGGGAGGTGGTCCTCGGTTTGGGACGAGTTGTTCAACCGGCTCTCCTCGCGTGCTTCGGTCAAAACACCGAGGGTATAAGCGCCCACTGCCATCACGAGGTCACGGACCGCAACATCAAGATAGTGTCCGGAGAATATGAGGCTCACCGCGATCAACGTCAGCCATGCGGAGACAACGTAAGCTCCCAGAGTCGTAAAGCGGGAGAGGACGACAACTCCGGCAGCGATTTCAATGATGCCGACGATCTGCATGAAAGCCGACGCACTGAACGGCAGAAACTGTGCAAGCGTGGGACTGACGTATTGCTCCCATGTTGTAAGGACATTGAAGAATTTATCGAGACCGGCTATGAGGGGAACTAACCCGTAAGTCAGCCGTAGCACCTGCCGCAACGAATCGAGCCTATTTTGGTTTGAGACCATGATTTGAGATCCTCCTTTTGTTCTTCGCTAATACAGAGTGAAAGAGGGCTGAACCGTTACAGTCCCGGTATCCATAACGATTTATGTCGGCAATCTGTTGGATTGCGAACAACCGCCGGAGTGCTCAGCGTTTCGCAAGCCAATCTGCAAAATCCGGTTTTGTGTCTTGCAGGATCTCGAGTATCGCGACTCGGTCGACATCTGACAGATGTGCGAAGGCAGCGCTTCTGTCTTCTCCACTCAGGACTTCCCACAGACGGTGGTACATATAGTTCTTGGCCGATATCCGGCATTCGATTGAACGAATCTGAGTACACGAGATAGCTCAGAGGATAACGGAGTATTCGGTTCTGGAGATCGAGGTCCCGCAGAGAACGTCCGCGCCGGTCGCGAATGGGGAATTGGAAAAGAGCTCCGAGATCCTGGATGCCAATCCGCGAATCTCAGAACTGGCTTTACACGACCTGGGTGACAATGCCGACTTGGAAAAAGGCGCGAGCGGACTCAGTGGGGAGTTCGTCTTGCGGGCCGCAATTGCCCAGCAGCTGCATGGCTTCAGCTATGAACAACTGGCCTTCCACCTGGTCGACCCCCAGAGCTTCCGCACGTTCGTGCGTCACCCCATGGGCTGGATGTCCAACAAATCGACGCTGCAACGCAAGATCGCCCGAATTTCCGAATCTTCATATCGCCTCCAGCGATAGCGCACTTATTTATGTTACGAAGCCCTAGGTATAGTCAAGTTTTTGTAAGCGCCAAATTTGTGTTCGTCTCGTTGCGGTGGTCCAGAAAGGCCGAGATCTCGGACCACCGCATTAGTCCAACTTTCCCATCTGTTTGATCTGAGCAGCATCCAGTCCCCGGAAGTCGAGGATGATGAGGTCGGGGGAGAGTTTAGCGAGTTCTTCCACGGAATGGGTGGTTGCCACTGCCACGCAGGCGCAATTCGCTCTTTGAGCCGCTTCGATTCCAGAAGGTGAATCCTCGAAGACAACGCACCGCTCGGGTCGCCTGGTCAGCTTTTTGGCAGCGGTCAAGAAGATCTCGGGATGGGGCTTCCCCCGGGTGACGTCGGCGCCGGTCACCACTTCATCAAAATAGGGCTCGATGCCGAGACGGCCCAGTATAAACTCCACGTTCTTCGGAGGACCACTGGTAGCGACCGCCGTTTGAACCCGCTGTCCTCTGAGGTCGGAGAGAAAGTCGAGCAGTCCGGGAACTGGCTTGAGATCAGGCGAAATCAATTGCCGGTAAACTTCTTCTTTTTGTTCGGAGTACCTGGCGGTCTCTTCTTCGGAAAAGTCGCGGTCAAAGAGCGCCGGCAGCATTTCGCGGTTGCGCCTCCCGAAGACCGTCTTGATGTCTTCCTCGCTCAGCTCCTTTCCCAGTTGCTCTCCCAGCCGCCGCCATGCCCGGACGTGATAGCTCACGTTGTCTACCAGCACGCCGTCCATATCAAAGATTGCCGCGTCGATCATGTTGCTTGGTTCCTAATGGTCCGCTTTACTCAGCAAGGGCCACTCCCTCACGGTTGCGGCCCCTATGAGCTCTTCGGCTCTATTTTTAGGAACAGTCTATCGTTGAGTGAACCAAAGAACCAAGGAACCATGCTATATTGCCTCAACGCCTTATGAGAAGTGTCAAGTTCCCCCCGGGGTTGGTCCCCATCGCTCTTGCCGCATGGTTGTCTTTGGTGCGGGCTTCCGAATCGGACCTGTCGGTTAAACCGATTTTCGAAGAGATTCCTGCCTCGGTTTCGGGAATCACCTGGGTACATGAGAACGCCATGTCCGAGCAACGTTACCTTCCTGAGACTCTGGGGCCCGGCGCTGCCTTTCTGGACTACAACAATGATGGCTGGGTGGACCTCTACCTGGTCAATTATGGATCCTGCGATTTTTTCACGCCGCAGGAGCCGCTGCACAACGCTCTCTACCGAAATAATGGGGACGGTACCTTCACTGATGTGACGAATGAGGCCGGTGTGCCAGGGGGAACGTTCGGTATGGGAGTGTCCGCAGGAGATTACGACAGCGACGGTTTCCCCGACCTTTTTATCACGGCCTACGGCAGGTGCATCCTTTACCGGAATAACGGTGACGGCACTTTCAGCGACGTGACCGTCAGCGCCGGAGTGGCCGCTCCCGGCTGGACGACCAGCGCCGTCTGGTTTGATTACGACAATGACGGCAAGCTGGATTTATTCGTGTGCAGCTTTGTCGAATACGGACTGAATAAACACATCTTCTGCGGGGATAACCGTCTGGGGAAGCACTATTACTGTATTCCACGGGTTTTTAATCCTACCCCCAGCCTCCTGTTTCACAATGAGGGAGATGGGACTTTCAGTGAAGTCAGCGAAGGCACGGATATTGAGCGCGCCCTTGGAAAGGCTTTGGGCGTGGTAGCCACAGATATCAACAATGACGGCCTGATGGACCTCTTCGTTGCCAATGACACCGTCCAGAATTTTCTATTTGTGAACAGGGGCCAAAATCAATGGGAAGAAGCGGGCCTGCCCTCGGAGGTCGGTTACAGCACCAACGGGCAGCCGCGGTCCGGTATGGGCGTGGATGCCGCCGATTTCGACAATGACGGCTGGCAGGATCTTTTCGTCGCCAACGTCGATCAGGAAATGTTCTCGCTGTACCGGAATAACAGAGACGAGACTTTCCGCGATGTCGCCCATGCCAACGAAGTCGCTCAGGCGACTCGTCTGCTCAGCGGTTGGGGACTGAAATTCTTCGATTTCGATCTGGACAGAGACATTGACCTGTTTCTGGCCAATGGCCACCCGGATGACATGATCGACCGATATGCCACCAATGTGACTTACAAGATGCCGCTCCTGATCTTCGAAAATGATGGAAAACGACTGCATGAGATCAGCGCGAAAGCAGGCCCTATCTTTAAGCGGATGTTTCCAGCTCGCGGGTTGGCCGCCGGTGATTACAACAATGATGGCCGCCTGGATGTCGTGGTTGCCAATAACGGCGAAGCGCCCGTGCTGCTGCGAAATAACGCGGGAGAGCGGAATCATTGGCTGGGTGTCCGGCTGGTGGGTACTGAAAGCAATCGCGACGCTATCGGGGCGATGATCACCTGGTCATCCGGCGGTATTCAGAGCCGGCGCCTGAAGACCAGTGGAGGCAGCTATCTCTCCTCGCATGACCCTCGCGAAATCCTGGCTTTGGGCGCCGCCACAACGATTGACTGGCTGGAAATCAAGTGGCCTCAGCCGAGCGGCAAAGTAGAAAGGTTCACCGACCTGCCGATCGATCAATACATCACGATCGTGGAAGGGGAGGGAGTGGAGAGAGAGGGAGGGCATATGAAGGTTCGAGGTTCAAAACAGTCTGATTGATCTAGTGCTTCGTAACATAAATAAGTGCGCTATCGTCGCGAGCGCCAGTGCCGCCGCGACCCGAAGGGCTGGGGCGCTTTGACCCGTCTTCAGCGTTGCTCGTCAGTTGCCTATTCCCGATAGGCGCCTTCCTCGCGCCTTG
>JBOGJG010000068.1:0-1607 GCA_050747825.1 Acidobacteriota bacterium
GCCGGGGCCGCTGCCAGGGACGCTGCCATCCAAACGCAGGCGGAAACACTCCTGCAATTCTTGCGGGAAGCGGGGAAAGATGCCGCCTCTTAAAAATGATTTTTCCTGGTCGCTTTCCCGCCATAAAGCCTTCCAGGCCTGCCCCCGGCGCTACTACCTGGCCTCCTATCGCTCTTGGGGAGGCTGGGAGGCACGGGCCGACAAACTGACCAAGCTCTGCTACCGCCTCTCCAAGATGCAAAACCTGTGGACCTGGTCGGGAGCAATCGTGCACAGCCAGATCGAGAACTGCCTGCGCCGCATCGCCGCCGGCATGGATCCGGGCGAGAGCGCTGACCTGATAGAGCCGGCGGCTATCGAGGCGCTCAGGGTCGGCTGGGTCCAGTCCAAGTCGGGCGCCTGGAAGTCCGACCCCAAAGGGGCCGTCAATCTGTTCGAGCACTACTACGACCAGCCGGTCGAGCAACGCCTCACCGAGCTGATTAAGCAGCGCGTGGTGAACTCCTTGCGCTACTTCCGGGAATCCAGCGCCTTCGAGTTCATCCTGGCCTGCGGACCCGGGCGGTGGAAGTCTCTGGAGCAGTTCCAGTCTTTTCAGCTGGGCAAACTGAAGGTCGGCTTGCGGATTGATTTCGCAGCGGCCACCTCCGAAGATCAGGCCATTATCTGGGACTGGAAGACCGGCAAGCCCGCCGAGGATGACACCCTACAAGCCGCCATCTACACGCTTTACGCCATGACGGCCTGGGGCTACCCCCTGGAGCGCGTGGTCACCGAGTTCGTCTATTTGACGCAGGGTACCCTGAATTCCACCCTCTGGAACGAGCAGGTGATCGAGGGGATCCGCGCCCGGATCCATGGCTCGGCCATGGAACTCTACGCGCTCCTGGACGATCCAGAGAAAAACCTCGCCCGGGCGCAGAATTTTCCCATGACCGAAAACCGGGCCGAGTGCGCCCGTTGCAACTTTTACGAAGCGTGTTTTTCCACCCGCAAAATCGAAATGAAAGGTTAACCAAAGCAATGAGTACGGCAATCGAAAAGACCAAACAACAAGTCGCCACCATCCGCACCACCCTGATCAAATCCCGAGGCCAGATCGCCCAGGCCCTCCCGAGGCACATGGACGTTGACCGCTTGCTCAGAGTGATCATGACGTCCGTGCAGCGCACGCCTGAGCTGCTGGAGTGCAGCACCATTTCCCTGCTCGGGGCGGTTATTCAGACCGCTCAGCTGGGCCTGGAGCCCGATAACGTGGTCGGGGAGGCCTACCTACTACCCTTTAAGAAGCGTGTCCAGCTCATCCCCGGTTATAAAGGCCTAGTCAAGCTGGCCCGCAACAGCGGCCAGATCTCCTCCATTACAGCCGAGGTCGTCTACCGCCAGGACAAGTACACGTTCGCCAAGGGGCTCGCCGAGAAGCTGGAGCATATCCCCAGCCAGGATCCGGATCCGCGCAGCGATAAAGACATCGTGGCGTTCTACTGCATCGTGCGCCTGAAGGACGGGGGTGTGCAGTGGGAGTGGATGTGGCGCTGGGAAGTGGACACGATCCGCAACAGCTCGCCCGGGAAAGGAGCATCGGGCCCCTGGGTCACCCACTACGC
>JBOGJG010000069.1:0-13806 GCA_050747825.1 Acidobacteriota bacterium
GCTGACTGCCACCGCGAGCGAAGCGAGCTTGCCACCCGCCACCTGTCACCGCGAGCGAAGCGAGCTGACCGCTGACCGCTGACCGGCTGACCGCTGACCGCTGACCACTGACCGCTGACCGCTGACCGCTGACCCCTGACCGCTGACCACTGACCGCTGACCGCTGACCGCTGACCGCTGACTGCCACCGCGAGCGAAGCGAGCTTGCCACCCGCCACCTGTCACCGCGAGCGAAGCGAGCTGACCGCTGACCACTGACCGCTGACCGCCACCGCGAGCGAAGCGAGCTGACCGCTGACCACTGACCGCTGACTGCCACCGCGAGCGAAGCGAGCTGACCGCTGGCGGCCAATTCCACAAAATTGTGACTCAGATCTCATTTGTTTCGTTAAAAAGTCTTATACTGGTTCTATGACAAAATGTCTTACGCTCATCTTTCTTGTTCTAGGGTTTACCCCAAAATCTATCATCGCACAGGAATCCGAGTCAGCGGTCAGCGGTCAGGAGTCAGCGGTCAGCGGTCAGCGGTCAGCGGTCAGCGGTCAGGGGTCAGCGGTCAGCGGTCAGCCGTCTCTGGTCGAACTGGCTCGCAGGACCCGGGAGCAGAAGGCTGCAAACAGGAGTCCGGTTCGGGTGATCACCAATCAGGATCTCAAGACCTTTGAGAATGCTCCGGTGAGCGTGAGCAAGTCTGCTCGTCCGGCGCCTTCGACGGATGTGAAAGTGGAAGATGATCCGGCCGCCAGTCCCGAACCCACTGAAGTCCAAGGCGTCGATCAGAATGCGCCTGATCTCGAATTTTGGAAACAGGCTTTTGCCGAAGCGCGCCTAAATCTGAAAAACGCCATCAATCGCGGGCTGGTCCTTCAGCTCAGGATGAATAATCTGCGAAATGCTTTTCTAAGCGAGGACGACGGCTCCACTCAGGGAGCTATTCAGGCCGAGTTGCAGCAGACATTGCAGGAGATTACCCAAAGCAACCTCGAGATCGAGGCGGCTCAAGCCGCCCTGGCCACACTGCAGAGGGAAGCCGCCCTGGCCGGCCTTCTCCCCGGACAAATTCGAGAGCTGACTGGAGAAGTGGAAGATACTGAGGCGATTATCACGCCAACATCGGTAGCGCCGTAATGGGGGTCAGATCTTGAGTTTTCCTTTTTGGCCAAAAGCCCGACACCCCGGAGACCTTCAACGGTTGCCAAGTGAGGGTCGTCTTCCGACAGTGCCGTAATTCGTCCGGGAATCGCTAAACACATAGCTACCTTAGAGTTGAGTTCATCCTAAACATAGATGAACACTATTACGAGCCCTGCCTGAGCTGATGGCCGTGCGCTGCGCTGCTATTTACCTGATCTCCAGGTCAGCCATGACCGGGAAGTGATCGGAGAGATAGAGCCCATTGTCGTGATCGTCAATGCTGGTAATGCTCTTGACTTGGATATCGGATCCTACCAGGATCCAGTCGATTCGAAGGTTTACGTCGCCCTGTCCCGTAAAGCCGTGAAAGGTAAATTCAGGTCCACGGCGCTCCCTGGCGATCGTCCAGGCGTCGCTAAGGTTATTGTTGCCAACCAAAGCCTTGTAGGGGTCACTTTCCGGCAGCGCATTGAAATCACCCAGGACGATCCGAGGCGCCTCCGGGTGGATCTCCTCGAGCTTCGAACGCACCAGTTCGGCGCTGCGCACGCGAGCCAGCTGGCCGCGATGATCGAAATGAGTGTTCAGAACCAGGAAGCGGCGCCCGTGCACGCCCTCAAAGAGCGCCCAGGTGGCAATGCGAGGCAAAGAGCTGTCCCAGCTTTGGCTGCCTGCTTCCTCGGGAGTCTCGGAGAGCCAAAAGGTATCCCCTTCTATCAGCTTTAGCCTGGATTTGTCATACAGGATGGACGAATACTCGTCGCTCCCCTGGCCGCTCCTGTCACGCCCAAAAGCCTGATACTGTGGCAATCCCGAAATCAAGTCCTCGATTTGCCCGCCCAGGCCCTCCTGAATTCCGATGACTGCGGGGGCGTAGCGCTCCAGGGACTCAATGACAAAATCTTTGCGGGCCTCCCATCGATTGGGACCGTCAGCCGGGTTCGCATAGCGCAAATTAAAGGTCATCACGCGAAGGCTTGCCTCCCAGGAGTTGTTGAAGGTGGCTCCCCAAAAAGCCAGGGCAAAAAAAGCCATCAGCCAGTAATTACCCATTTACTTCCGTTTAGCACACTCCAGATGAGCCTGCAAGTTTTTGAGCTGGACACCTCATCAGGGAATTCCTCCCCTCTCCACAGCTCAAATTCTGGGCCAAAAATTACCTTCTTTATCTTAAGCCGCTGCTAATCAGTCGGTTACTGCTTTGGCACATCCATTGCGTCGACGGAGAGTGAGAGTGAGAAATGAGAACGGCTTTGGCGTTAGCTTCAATGTTCGTAGTGGCGATTTCCTCCGCAGGCGCTGTCACTGTGCGTCCCGTAAATCTTTTCGAGATGGTGGAGGCGGCCGAAAACGTCTTCCTGGGCCAATGCGTGGCGGTTGAGTCCGATCTGGACGAAGTCACCGGTCTTCCAATTTTGCAATACACTTTCGAGGTTTTGCGCGGACTCAAGGGTGTAAGCAAGGGTGAGACGGTGACTTTTCGCCAGATCGATTCCCGCCACGGCCTGGGATTGTCTCTCCCTCAGTTCAGGCTGGGGGAAAAATCCCTGCTTTTCCTGCACGCCGCCAGCCGGCTGGGATTGACGAGCCCCGTCGGCCTCGAACAGGGAGCTTTCCAGGTGGTAAACACAACGGAGCATGGACTCGGTGTGATCAACGCAGTCATGAACCGGAATTTGCTGATCAACACCGGAAAGGGCCGGCTGGAGAACTCGATCCTTACAGCCCAGGAGACCCGCACTATGCGGGAGCAAAGACCGATCCCGCTCGAGGCTTTTCAGGAAATCGTGAGGAAGATAGATCTCTCGCACAGAGGATCGGGACCGGGGCTCAAATGAGGCAGGCCCCCGGAGTACTGACCATCTTCATCGCCCTCCAGGGGCTGCTTTGGGCCGGCGGGCCTAATAGCGTGCTCATTGAGGGCACAGCCTTTCGCTGGGACGCAGCAAGGCCTGTCAATTTCACAATTGACAATGGACCGCTGGGGCACACTTCGCGCGATGAGGCGGGCGAGATCGTCCGCTGGGCTTTTGAGATTTGGGAAAAGGTCTCGTCATCTTCTTTGCGCTTCAATGACCTCGGATATCTTGAGGAGAATATCGAGGGCCACAACTACCAGTCCTTTTTCGCCGGGAAGGAACGAGCTGAGAATCCCATCCTTTTTGATACAGATGGAACGATTATTGAAGGTCTTTTGGGTTCCGGGTCCAGTCAATACCTTCTGGGATTCGCGGGAGCGCGCTATGTGGACTCAGAATCGGGACACTACCTCTCCGGCTGGGTCATTCTCAACGGCCGCCAGATCACCGATGATCTGCTGAGACTGACGGTTCTGCATGAGATCGGGCATTTCATAGGACTGGGCCACACTCAGGCAGGTCATGTTCTGGCTCAAAACACCAGCCAGGCCGATAATCGCTTTATTCCCGTTATGTACCCCTATTTACTGTCTGGGGGAGCGGCGCAGCCAATGCAGGATGATGTAGCGTGGCTTTCGTGGCTCTATCCTGAGCTGGATTTCCCGAGCAACACCGGTTCCATTCGCGGGAGAGTCTTGCATGGCGGGGAGCCTTTGTCGGGAGCCCACATTGTCGCGATCCCGGTAAGGCGCACCATGGAGGGCGACTTAATTCCCATTCCCGAGGGTATCGTGTCGGCATTATCCGACTTTTTGAAAACCGGCGATGCGTCCTACGAGCTTCCTGGTCTGGCGCCTGGGGACTATGTTCTTTACATGGAACCCATCCACCCGGAGTTCAATGGCGCCAGCGCGATCAGTCCCTTCCAGGAGAGCTTCACCGGATATATCAAGGATTTTTACAATGGATCGAAGGAGTCGGATGCCCGAACTGACGACCCTGATGAAAAGACAATCATCACGGTTTCAGCCGGAGAAACTCTCTCGGGAATTGATTTTGTGTCTAACGAAGTGTCTGTGGACCACATAGCCGGCACCTACCCGGAAGCCGGCGCTCCATCAGACTTAATTTTCCCGGTTTCGCTGGAGCAGAGAGATTCATTCGAGAGCACCTTCGTGGGGGTAGCGATCGTCAATCCCAGCACCGATGATAACTTAGTGACAATCGCAGGGATGGACGCCCGCGGCCAGCCAATCATGCAGCTAGAGCTGGAAAATCCGCTGGCAGCAAGAGCGCAGAGCGCATTCCTGACAAGCCATATCGTGGAACCCGGACAGGATGCCGTCTCCCTTATGGCTGAAGGAGCAGCAGGCCCGATTCAAGGTTTCTTCATGGTAGGAGATACTGCCCTGCGAAAGATGGATGGCGTGAGCGGGAAATTGGAAACATCATCCATTCTCTTCTTTCCTTTGGCCATACAGACCAGTGGCGAGTCCACTCTTCTGTTTCTCTTTAATCCGGACAAGGCGGCTGATTCCGATGTGAGGCTCTATCTTTTTGATCGCAGTGGCAACCGGCTCAGGGAAGCTTCCATTGCCATCGCTGCGTCGGGTTCCTTCGTTGGGTCGCTAGCCGAGATCTTTGGGCATGACCTCCAGCTCGACGATGGTTACGTCGAAGTAGTCGCCGGCGTGCCGCTGAAGGGCTTCCAGTTTTTTGGGGGGCCATCTGGTTTCTCAGCCCTGACAGCGCAGGTTCCGGCGGAGATTGAAAGCCTGGCGGCTCCTCATTTCTATCTGGATGGTCCGCTGGGAAGCACCGAAATCCGCCTTTTAAACACAGGCCCGACCCGAGTTACAACGACGCTGAAGGCCTTCGATGACAACTCGCGGCTTGTGGGAACTCGCAAATTCGAGATTGAATCCAGGCAGCTTTTCGTCCGTGATCTGGCAGATTTGCTCGATTTGGGTTTGAACTCCCAGGGGCATTCGCCCCTCACCGGATATTTGCAACTGGATGCATACGCTGAACTGGCAGGACTTCTTCAGGAACAACCTCAACTCATCGGTGCGGTTTCCTTCGCTGTCAATGAAGGAAGGGCCCGCTCGATTTTGCCACTGGTCGAAGGCGGATATCCAGAAACTCTCTTTCTGCACGTCGCCCAATCGCGCCAACTGGGATTGTTTACCGGCTTTGCGATTTTAAACCTGGGGGACCAGCGAGCCGAAGTATCTGTCCGTGCCTTTGATGAAGAGGGACGGCAGACAGCCGAAACCGAGCTTTTGATCCCTCCCGGCCACCGAGTTGTGGACCTCTTGAACTCTCCCCACTTCTTTGGCTCCGCTTTTGAGCAGATCAACGGCCATATCGAAATCTCCAGCAGCATCCCCCTCATCACCTTCGGTCTCTTTGGTGACCTGCAATCTCAATTCCTGAGCGCAATCCAGGGCCAGCCTCGCCTCACTTCCGATCGGTGACCGGAGTCACTGCGCGCCTGTGAGGAGGTCTTTACGATTGCAGTGGCCGTGTGTGTGCCGGCGTGTTGACAGAACCCGATGGGGCTTCTATATTTAGCCTTCGGAGAGCAGGATGGCAGGAGTAAAACAGGGAGAGATCCTAGCCGGTTTGGAACAGTTGAAAACCTCCCTGGCCGATATCCATCGCCATATCAATCAGCTCGAATCCCAGGTCAGTTCCAGTCAGGCCAGGGCAGAAGGCGCCCCTGGCCTGGATCTCGCCACAATTAACGCTATTATCCAGAAGCTGGCGCTGGCCACGACTCAGGAGGAAATCCTGGACACATACCTGCAGCAAGCCCAGCTCTTTGTGCACAGAGGAATACTGTTCCTGCAGGCAGAGACTGCGTATCTCATCTGGAAGAGCGCCGGTTTTCCCTCCGAAACGGTAGAAGCGGCCACTGTCGAGGATCCCGGCGATCCAATCGTCCGCTCGGGGCGCCAAAGGCGCATCATTTACCGGGAAGAACCGGCCGAGGGGGATTTTCTCTGGCCGTGGGTCACGCAAGCAGGAGACCTGCCCCGGGCTGTAGTCGTGGTACCGCTGGTCTTTGGCGATCAGGCTCCTGTGGTCTTCTATGGCGACTCCCAAGAACCGATTCCAATCGATTCACTGGAGTTGCTCAGTCATGTGGCCGTACTGGTGTTGAAAAGCAATTACCTGCAGGGACTGCTGCAAGACCGGACCGAAGGAGTCATCGATAGAACCCAAGCCGCCGTAGAAAAGGCGGGCCAGGAGCAAAAGCCCAGTCTGACGCTCGTCGAGTCACAGGAGCAGGGCCAGAAGACCTCCCTCGTGACCGAAGCCCCTGAAGCGGAAAACGCGCCGCCGGAGACATCACCCTCCGAAGCTGTCCCGCCCGACGAGCACGAGCACCTGCACAACGAAGCCCATCGCTTCGCGCGGCTTCTGATTTCCGAGGTCCAGCTTTACAACCAAGACGAAATTCAAAGAGGGCGCGATCACAAAGACCTCTACCGTCGCCTGAAAAGGGACCTCGACCGAAGCCGCGAGATGTACGACAAACGGATCCATCCGCTGGTTGCTTCCCAGACCGATTACTTCCATGAGGAAGTCGTGAGAATTCTGGCCGGCGGCGATGAGGACGCACTCGGCGCAGATTACCCCCGGGCCCGATAACATTCCTGCATGGAAAACAAGGATGTCGCTCGGATTTTCAGCGAGATAGCGGATATTCTCGAGCTTCAGGAAGGAAACCCGTTTCGGATCCGATCGTTCCGACGCGTGGCACAGATTATTGAGAACCTGCCCTTCAGCGTTGCCCAGGCTGTGACCGAGGAGCCGGACAGGCTGCGAGCAATCTCCGGGATCGGCGAAGGAACCATTTCCAAGCTGCGCGAGATCGCAGAAACGGGTGAATGCAAAGAATATCTGGAGCTTCGAGATCAGATCCCCGCCTCATTGGTGACCCTTCTCCACTTGCAGAACCTTGGGCCAAAGAAAATTGCGCTGCTCTGGAAGACCCTACAGATCTCCAACCTCGTCGAACTGGAAGCCGCTGCCAAAGCCGAGAAGCTGCGCCAGGTGCCCGGCCTGGGGGAAAAGAGCGAGGCCAAGATCTTACAAGCTATTGAGGAGTTCAGGAACCGTCAGGGTCGCTACAGGCTGGATGACGGACTCGGAGTCAGCCAGTCAATGGTTGACTATCTCAAGTCATCGGTGGAAGTAAAACGCATCGCAGCCGCCGGCAGCGTACGCCGGCGCTGCGAGACCATCGGCGACATCGACGTCCTGGTCACCTGCGAGTCACCCCAGGAGGCGATTGAAGCTTTCTGCCGCCATCCCGATGTCGGGCAGGTCCTGGCTAAAGGCGAGACCAAAGTCTCCGTCCTCTTGCGCCCGGGAGTGCAAGCTGACCTGCGTGTCCTGGACGATAATTCTTTCGGAGCGGCCCTGCAATACTTCACCGGTTCCAAGGCTCACAACGTGGCCCTGAGAGAGCGGGCTAAACGGATGGGCTGCAAAATCAACGAATACGGCCTCTTTCGTGCCCGCGAGGAGGGCGCGGACTGGGAAGAAAAAATCGCCGGCCAGGACGAGGAAGAAATCTATCGTTTGCTGGGCCTTGCCTATATTCCGCCGGAGCTGCGGGAAAACCGGGGAGAGATCGAAAAGGCGGAGAAGGACCAATTACCTCGACTGGTGGAGCGGAAAGACATTCGCGGCGACCTGCACATGCATACCACTGCTACCGACGGAAAAGATTCCATCGAGGAAATGGCCCGGGCGGGAGAAGAGGCGGGCTACGAGTACATCGCCATCACCGATCACAGCAAAGCTCTGGCTATGGCCCGCGGGCTCGATGAGAAGAGGCTCATGCTGCACATCGAGGAAATGGACCGAATTTCTTCCAGTAATCCGGGTATCACAATCCTGAAGGGGATTGAAGTGGATATCCTGGCTGACGGAAAGCTGGACCTTGAAGACAGCACTCTGGCTTACCTGGACGTGGTGATTGCCTCCATTCACAGCCGCTTCAATATGACTCGCAAGGAGATGACGCTGCGGATCTGCCGGGCAATCGAAAACCCCCACGTCAATATTCTGGCTCACCCCACCGGTCGGCTGGTCGTACGCCGCGAGCCCTACCCTCTGGACATGGAACAGGTAATCCGTACCGCCGTTGAGAGTGGAGTTTGCCTGGAAATCAATGCCTATCCGGCCCGGCTCGACCTGAGCGACATCCACTGCCGGACCGCTCGGGACATGGGCGCCCTCATATCGATCAATTCTGACAGTCACAACCGCAGTATGCTGCGCTACATGGAATATGGGATCTATACGGCCAGGCGCGGCTGGCTGGGGCCCGATGACATAATCAATACTTATCCGTTGCCCCGTCTCAGGAAAGTGCTGAAAAAAGAGAAGTACCGTTGATAGAGCGGACCCGGTTTTCATTCGTGCTATTAGTGTGATTCGTTGGCCAGACCAAATCTGATATTCTTAAAATCTATACCTGGAGGTATTTAGTTCATGAAGAACGTCTTATTAATATTGATGTATATAACGATTGCGGGATACACCTGGGCTCAGGAGCCGCCTTCGGTCCTGGCCGAAATGGAAGGTTATCAGCTCACCGAGCAGGATTTTAATGAACTGCTGGAGATGCTGCCCCAGAAAACACGCGAGCAGGTGGCTGATCCCGAGGCCAAAACAATCTTCGTTAAATCCTGGATGCAGCTCATGGCCTTTTCAGCGGAGGCGAAAAGCCAGGATCTTGATGAAGATCCGGAGTTTCAGGAACGCCTTGACTTTCTCAGGACCCAGCTTTTAGCCGAAGAGATCAGAACTCAAATCAGTGAATCCGCAGAGGTGACGGAGCAGGAAGTAGAGCAGCATTATCTCGCCCACAAGGAAGAGTACAAGCGTCCTGCCATGATCAAGGTTTCCCACATCCTTGTCCCAACCCAGGCAGAAGCGGACGAGATCCAGAAGGCTCTCACCGAGGGAGCCAGTTTTGAGACATTAGCCAGTGAAAAGTCCAAGGACCCCGTGAGCGGCAGTAGGAGTGGTGATCTGGGTTGGATCAACCCCGGCCGGCTGGTGCCTGAGTTCGAACAGGTAGCCTTCTCTCTGGAACCGGGCGCCACCAGCCCCCCCGTCCAGACTAAGTTTGGATGGCACCTTATTCGAGTTGCCGAGAAGAAGCCGGCGGGCTATACAGAACTGGAAGAGGTCAAGGCCCCGATCACCGAACAATTACTGGACCAAAAGAGGCAGGAGCTAATGGAGCAAAAAGGTGAAGATCTTTTCAAGAAATACAACGTTACCATCTACTAAAATACCGCCTATACTTTGCAACTTTTGATATAGCAGCCTATCAAATAAAAGTGAGACAACAGAAGGATAAGAGGCAGAAGCCTGGCAAGAAAGCTCAACCTGTTCTGTCTCCTGAGGAACTGGACCAGGTCGTTTCTCAAGCTAAAGAAGGCGATGTTGCAGCTTTTCAGCAATTATACGAGTATTACGGTAAAAAGATTTTGAATTACATCTACCGTATGACCGGGTCTCAGCAAGAAGCGGAAGATTTGATGCAGGACACATTCATTCTGGTTCACAGGAACTTGACCTCTCTGAAGGAAAACAAAAAATTCCAGAGTTGGCTCTACCGCATTGCACAAAATAACGTCTACCAGAAATACCGTGGTAAGACGCCCCACATGGAGTCGATCGATCAGGAAGAATCGGCTGAATTATCCGACTTTCAAAAATTAGCGACACCAACCAAGAGTCCTGAGGAAAGTGTCCTTTCCGAGGAACTGGAAGGTTTAATTGAACAGGTCATCAGTGAGCTTCCGGAAAAATACAAACGGGTGTTCGTCTTGTCAGCCATTCACAAGTTGAGTTATCAGGAAATCAGTGAAATTGTAGGCCGTTCGCTGGCCTCAGTTAAATCCGACATTCACCGGGCGAGAGTTGAAGTAAGAGATAAAATCAAAAAATATTTGGGTGAGAATTATGGAATGTCGAACTTGGTCTGAAGCTTTGACTGCTTACATGGATCAGGAGCTCCCTCAGGAGCAGGTCCAGCAGATTGAAAAGCACCTCGATTCATGTCCCGAATGCGATGGCGAATACCGCTCTCTTTTTTACTCTTATGAAGTACTGAATCGGTTCGCGTCCGGTATCGAGTTGAATCCTGGGCTTTGGACTCGTATCGAATCCAAAATCGTAAGCAAGCCCAAGGCGGAGCTTTTTTTTGACCTGCGCTCTCTTTTTAGTATCCGTTGGGTCCCCTTAGCCGTGGCTGCTGCGCTGGCAGTCGGCTTCGCCGTTCCTTTTTTCTGGAATTCGGACCAAAGTCTTAATGTCGAAGCCAGGTTTAACTCATGGGTAGAATCCCGCGAGCAAATTGAGCGCCGGCATTACCAAATGATGACCGTAAGCCACGATGCAAAACTGGACGAAGTCTTTCCAAATCCATTCGCCAGGCAGACGTTTGATGCTCAGAATAATCCCTTTTCACCGGAGTAGTCCTGTAATGTCTAGATTTTTTCCTTTGTTCCTTCTTCTGTTGAATTCGCCGGTATCGAGCTTCGCCCAAGACAAAAACTGGTCGAAAGTTCAAAGCGTCGCGGAATCTCACTACAAGGTCGTGATGCTTCTGATCGAGAAAAAGGAATTCGATGAGGCGGTTTCTGAATCCAAAAAACTTTTTGACCTCAAGTTCCCCAAAGAGAAGGAGAACCTGCTCTTCCAGAGCGCGGATCATATAGCCGCCGCCCTGAGGCATGAACAAAGATTCGACCTGGCTCATGAAGTCATCGACGGCGCCTTGGTAGCCGTTACTTCCAGTCACTGGAAGGCTGAACTCTTCAAGCAGAAAGCGTTCACCTTCGAGAAGGAGGGCAAGCGGGATGACGCCCTGCATTGCTTCAAAAAAGCCATTGAGGTAGAAAACTCAAACCCATAGCCGTGTCTACCACCCGGGACAAGGTTTCGCAGCCATCCAAACACTCACAAGACTTCACCACAGTCTCCGGTAAAATCATCAAGCGGGTTTACACTCCAGCCGACCTGCCTGGTTTCAGCTACAACCAAGACCTCGGAGATCCCGGGGAATTCCCTTTCACCCGGGGTATCCATGCCAGCATGTACCGCGGGAAGCTGTGGACGATACGCCAATTCTCCGGCTTTGGGACTCCCGAAGAGACTCACCGGCGCTTCAAATTTCTGCTCGAGCAGGGACAGACGGGACTTTCCGTGGCCTTTGATCTGCCTACTCTGATGGGTCTGGACTCAGACAGCCCGCTTTCTGAGGGTGAAGTGGGCAAATGCGGCGTTGCCGTCGATTCGCTCGAGGATATGGAGATCCTGTTCGACGGAATTCGCCTCGATCAGGTCACCACTTCCATGACCATCAACGCCCCCGCGGCCATGCTGCTGGCCATGTACATCGTGCTGGCCGAAAAGCAGGGTGTGGATCTTGCCCGCATCAGGGGAACTCTCCAGAACGACATCCTCAAGGAGTACATCGCTCAGAAAGAATGGATTTACCCCCCGCATCCTTCCATGCGCCTGATCGTGGATTCGATTGCCTTCTGTACGGAATTCCTTCCCTCGTTCAACACTATTTCAATCAGCGGCTACCATATACGGGAGGCGGGATCGACGGCCTTGCAGGAATTGGCCTTTACTGTGCGGGACGGTATTGAGTACGCAGAATGGTGCCGGCGCGCCGGCATCGATGTGGACCAGTTCGCTCCCCGGCTTTCCTTTTTCTTCAATTCGCACAACGACTTCTTCGAAGAGATTGCCAAATTCCGGGCTGCCCGCCGCCTCTGGGCCCATGTGATGAGGGAACGCTTCGGGGCCAGGAATGAACGTTCCTGGATGTGCCGATTTCACGCTCAGACTGCCGGCTGCAGCCTCACCGCGCAGCAGCCGCTCAACAATATCATCCGGACGAGCCTCCAGGCCCTGGCTGCCGTCCTGGGAGGGACCAACTCACTTCACACCAATTCTCTGGACGAAGCCCTGGCGCTGCCCACCGAAGAAGCAGCACGCACAGCCTTGCGCACGCAGCAAATCATTGCCCATGAGAGCGGCGTTGCGAATACGGCCGATCCTCTGGGAGGCTCCTATTTCGTCGAGAGCCTGACCAATGAGATGGAAGACGGCAGCCGGGATTATTTCGACCGGATCGACGCCATGGGAGGCATGATTGCAGCCATTGAACGCGGCTTTCCCCAGAAGGAAATTCAGGAAGCGTCCTACCAGTATCAAAAGGCGGTCGAGAGCAAAG
Organism: Acidobacteriota bacterium; assembly: GCA_050747825.1. Taxonomy (GTDB): domain Bacteria; phylum Acidobacteriota; class UBA6911; order RPQK01; family JBOGJG01; genus JBOGJG01. Next base: position 12,277 of record JBOGJG010000069.1, read on the forward strand.
ATAAAACAATCGTTGGCGTCAACCGCTTTGTTTTGGAAGATGAGCCTCCTCTGGAGGTCCTGCAAATAGGTCCAGAGGTCCAGGAGCACCAGTCCAGTCGCTTGAAAGCGCTGCGGAATCGGCGTAATAATCGCGCCCTCCAGGAAGCCCTCTCGGAACTTCAGCAGGCGGCTCGCAGGGATCAAAATCTGATGCCCTTCTTAATCCAGGCTGTCAGGGAATACGCGACCCTGGGCGAGATGTGCGATGCACTGAAGGAGGTATTCGGCACGTATGACGAGCCTTCCTTCTGAGCAGAAATTGCGCATTCTCATCGCCAAGCCCGGCCTGGACGGGCACGACCGGGGCGCCAAGGTGGTGGCGCGCGCCCTGCGCGATGCGGGAATGGAGGTCATCTATTCCGGCCTGCGCCAGACTCCCGAGCAGGTCGTCAACGCAGCCATCCAAGAGGACGTGGATGCCATCGGGCTCTCCATTCTCTCGGGCGCTCACATGCACCTCTTCGGACGAATTATGGAGCTTCTTAGAAAGAACCAGGCAGAAGATATCCTGGTGTTCGGAGGCGGAATTATTCCGGATGAGGATATTCCCCGCTTAAAAGAAATGGGAGTGACGGAAATTTTCCAGCCCGGAGCGAACACCGAAGAGATCATTCGCTTTTTAAGAAGCTCCGCAGTTCCATGACAACAACGTCCCAAACGGCCTTAGAAGAGAGCTTCATCCGCCATTACTCCATTCTCAAAGGTCAGCCGGTTCCGTCCTTTTCCATCCGGTTTTATCCCTACTGCAATCTCAACCACACCATACGCATACGGCAGGGCAGGATCATTGTTCGCATCAGCGACATTCTGAGGCAGGCCCCACTCGAGATTATTTCGGCAGTTCTGGCTATTCTGCTGCATAAATTGTTTGGCAAGCGGACGCCTGAGGACGATCGCCGCCGCTATCGAAATTACATTTTCGGCCGCGATATTCAGGCTAAAGCTCATCTGATGCGAAGCCAGCGTGGACGCAAGGTTTTGACCCAGTCGAGTGGCCGGATCTACGATCTGAGGACCGTCTTTGATCGACTAAACCAGCACTACTTTGAGAATCAGGTGCGTGTTCGTTTTTTATCCTGGAGCCGCCGTAAAAATCGCCGCATTCTGGGGCATTACGACTCGGCCCATCAGACAATCGTCATCGACCGGCGGCTGGACGCAGTGCTGGTTCCGGAGTACGTTGTGGAGTACGTCCTCTATCACGAAATGCTGCACGCCTTTCTTGGAGACGAAGTCTGCAGCGGCCGCCGGCAGGTCCACCACCGCCGCTTCCGGGAAGCCGAAAAAAAATTCGAGCACTACCGGCTGGCCAAAGAATTTATTTCCCGCCACCTGTCTCATTGAGCCAGTAGAGTAGGAGGCCGCCGAATTGATCGGCGTTCAGCCCGACGGTACCGTCGCATCCCGAGGCCGAGTCGGCTGAAGGGCTCGTCATGTTCCCGGATGGTTCTGTGGATCTTCTTGTCACCAATCACCAATCACCAATCAC
>JBOGJG010000070.1:0-2856 GCA_050747825.1 Acidobacteriota bacterium
AGTTTGCGGAATTAACGAAAACCCTTCAAACAACTGCAAAATTCCAGAAGCTGCGACTCTATCCTGTTACGACTACGTAACTTCCCATGAATTTGCGGGCCAACAACCCGCGAAAAATGGGGCTAGCCCGATCTTGCAGATTGCCGTCGAAGACCTCGTGCGCTTTCGGAAATCCAGCGGGGTCCAGGACTAGCCCCACCACGACCTGTTTGCAATCTGCTCGCTTGTCGCGAGAGTATCCTCGCTGGGCCTGCCGGTTGGCCTGGGCCTGGCCTTCAAAGTATGTCGAGGTCAAATCGTACAAGTAGACCATGTCCTCCAGATCAAACAGCGTTTTCTCCCGTTCCGCCAGTTCCCGTTCGATCTGTTCGCGATTCGGATGCAGGCGGTCCAGATTGCGGTACAGCGCTTCGTCGTAGAGTCGGGAAAAATTCTCTTTCAAGATGTCTCCCATCGCGGTGCGCCGAATCCAATCGGACAGGGCGTGTTCCGACAGAGGATAAATCAAACGGTTCAAGATCATCGCTTGCGTCAACGTACAGGCCCGCCGGGAAAATCCTGCACGGCGCAGGATCGCGTCGAGGCCCAGCTGATGCCACAACTGGTGTCCCACATGCACCGGGCCGGCCTCGCACATCTCTTCCATCTCGACACGGCCGGGCTGGACCGTAATGGCGGGTCCAGATACGGTCGCTTGAGCGCGTTTGGTTCCCTGGCGAGCCTTTCGACCCAGTTCTTCGATGGATGCCGGAGCGCCCGGCAGGGATGCTTGTCCCTGCATGGCCGATTGCAGTTTGTGGGCCAGCGCCCGCCACTCTTCGGCTGGAGCGGGTTCCAGGCTGCCCAGCGAGCAGATGGTGCGCTGGCGTGGGCCCTTGGGGGTCTGGACGGATTCGACCAGCAGGTAGTTGGTATAGGTCTTACCTTTATACGTTCGGGTCGTCTTTCGTATATACATTGGCCACTATAGATAGCATTGTATCCAGCAGGGGTGACCTAATATTTACACACCTTTAGTCACTTTTCTAGGTGTTTCATGAACACGCGTTCAAAACAAAAGACTTACAGCGCGAGGATCCACAATTTCCTGGAAATTGCCCGAAAAAGTGTGGAAGTTGGGTTAATTAGAGGCGAATAGGCGAATATTGGGGAACGAGCGCCCCTTTATTAACCCCGCCGTTGAATTAGGTGGCAGACTGCGGAGACAATCCACTACTTTCGGGGGTTTTCGCCGCTATTTCGTGCGTGTCACCAATAAGATCAGTCGATGACGCCGAGGTCGCGCAGACGCTTGTTGCGGCGCCTGTTGAAGATCCAGGAGATGCCGATGCTGATGATATAAAGCGCGACGATAGGCGCCGCCCACAGGAAAAGGTTAAAAGGATCGGGTGTGGGTGAGATGACGGCAGCGGTGATCAGGATGAGGATGAAGGAATAACGAAAATTCCTCCATAGAAAACCGGGAGAAATCAGCCCAAACATCGACAGGAACGCCACCAGTACCGGGAGTTGGAAGACAGCGCCGGCTCCCAGGATGATCATCAGGACGAAGTCAAAATATTCCATCGCGGTAATCATCAGGTTGAACTCGGATCCCATCACATTCAGCAGGAAATTCAGCGCCGGGGGCAAAATGATTATGTAGGCAAACAGCCCGCCGACGATGAACAAGATCGTCGAGGAAATCAGAAAAGGGATGACGTAGTTTCGTTCACGCCGATACAGTCCGGGCGCGATAAACATCCAGAGTTGAAGCAGGATGACCGGTATCGACACAAAGATACCGGTGACGAAGGCCACCTTCATTTTGATCGTGAAAGGCTCTACGGGTCTGGTGACTGTGAGCTGGTCAACCGCGTCCTTGATGGGCAGGGAAATATAATAAAAGATCTCGTCAATGAAAAACCAACTGCCGGCAAACGCAAGGCCAATGGCCAAAAAACTGTAGAGCAGGCGCTTGCGGAAATCGTCCAGGTGCTCCAGAAACGTCATCTTGCCACCCAGTTCCTCCTCTTCTTCCTCGGGAGGTTCCCCACCGGGGGGCTGACCGCTGCCTGATGTAGGCGGCGCTGGAGGCGGTGGCGGCGGCCCTCCCTCGTCAAAAGGGGGCTCGTCAGGGTGTTTTTGCTCGCGGGGAACAGTTTTTTCTTCGGACTGCGAGCATTCCTGTCCGGATTCTGGCTCTACCTGTTCCGATGAATCTGAAACAGGGTTCTTGGAGGATTCTGGCATTAGGAAGACTGCGAGGTGAAGTGGGCGGTATTAGTTGATCTTGGTGCTTTTATTAATGTCGTCGTTGATTTCCCGCTGCAATTTACGGAACTCTTCTTCTTCCGCCTTGACTTCTTCTTCCCACGTTCTCTTCAACTCATTAGAAGCCCGTTTAAACTCGGCAAGACCTTTGCCTAATGACTTACCCAGTTCGGGAAGTTTTCGCGGGCCAAAGACCAATAAAGCCACAATAAAAATGACGACTATTTCAGGAAAGCCCAGATTAAACATTCAATTTCCAGCTCCATTATAAAAGATAGAAGTGAAGAACCAGTGTACGTCAGAGGCCTCGGGCTAGTCAACTTCAGTTGCCTACTTCAGTTGCCCTACCTGCAGTTGCCCCTGGTTTGGTTTTTGCCGCTAAAATCGCGAAAACCACGTGAAAAACGCCAACCCCAATCGGCTTTTTTCGCGTGCTGTTCGTGTATTTCGCGACAAATACGAGTTGGGTTGGGATTACTGTTAGCGATCATCGAGAAACGTAAATTTTTGGACGGGCGCCGGTAGACCGATAATTGATCAATTGCGGGCAAAGGGTCTTAATCAGGTGGGGCTGTAAGTAGGCTTTCATTTCGCCTGAGCAGA
>JBOGJG010000071.1:0-1430 GCA_050747825.1 Acidobacteriota bacterium
ACTCCGGAAGAGGCTCTCGACTGCGCGTGCGGCTTATATCTCAACGACCCCACTGCTTGGCGAATCGGTCCGCGATGACGGAAGCTAACGAATTACACCGCGAACGTTTCGCGCCGCTGCACTAGCGCTTCCCCAGCAACCTTTCATAGGTTGCCCGCGTGCTCTGCAGTTTCCAGTTGTACGGCGCGATCAGATCAAGGAATTGCTGCAGGGTCCCCTTGTGAAGATAGATGCAGTACTCGTTGGCCTTCCTGTAGAACAGGACGCTTCCCACCATGCCGGCTGCTGCGAGTAAGGCCAGATCGCGATTCGCTTCATGAAGCGTCGCGTAGGCAATCCTCGGCGTAACGCCCAACGTCCCATCGCCGTCAACTCGACCTCCAAAATAAGCGCCAACTAACTGCGGCGAGATGTCTGCGACGGCATCGCGCAGCTCTCTGAATCGGCGGAGCAAGGGCCGCGAATTGACGTACACCTGATAGGCGGTCTTCTTCATCTTGTAGGGCGGCTTGACCATTACTCGCTTCGTTATGGACAGGACTCGAGGATCGGGGGGATCTCCTTCCACGAGGTAGATTCGCATTCGTATTCGATCCGATCCCAGCATTGACTCCAGGTAATAGCCGAATCGCGTCACGAGCTGAGGTTCCGTGTTCGTCAGCCCGATACTGCTCGACCACCAGTAGCCGTCAGCGCACCACAATCCAAGCGCGTACGCCTCTTCTTCGCTGCCGGGGTGTCCTTCTCCCATAACCATGAACACACGCTATCGACGGGGTGAGACAAGTTTTAGTTGGTCCTCCAGAGAAACTGAACAGAAACACAAAAAGGCGGCCCTTGCGGGCCGCCTGTGCTCCTTAAGCGCTGAACAGTGTGCCTGCCTACTCAGAGATCAGTGGCTTCAACTAGGAGTCATGCTCCTTAGAAAGGAGGTGATCCAGCCGCACCTTCCGGTACGGCTACCTTGTTCGTGTGATTCCCCATGTCGCCATGAGGCACGGACCATATCTTCATCCTGGTTGCAACAGAGGCGATCTCTCTTTCCTCAGATCGACACTCTCCAGGAGCTCGGCGTATGGCCTCTGAGGGGTCAATCGCCGGGCGAGGTAACCCTGACGACGACTTCCCTGCTGATTGTCCGCACCGGTCGCATTGTCACGAAACTCTTTTGGCCGTTGACCACACGTAGTGTGGTTTTTGGCCAAAAGAACGGTCCGTAGCGCCGGATACTCGGGGTTCCCAGCAAACAGCCGAGTTTTTCTCTCATCGTTGCCGATGAGGGTCGCAACTCGATTACGACTTCACCCCAATCGCGAGCCCCACCTTCGACGGCTCCCTCCCAAAGGGTTGGGCCACCGGCTTCGGGTGTTGCCCACTTTCGTGGTGTGACGGGCGGTGTGTACAAGGCCCGGGAACGTATTCACCGCAGC
>JBOGJG010000072.1:0-2090 GCA_050747825.1 Acidobacteriota bacterium
CGCGGGTGGCCTCGAGGGTGGCCGTGTCGCGATCCCACAGCGCGACCGCCGCGCCCGAGGCCAGCAGCCGCTCGGCGATCGCCCGGCCGATGCCCTGTCCGGCGCCGGTCACCACCGCCCGCTTGCCTTCGAGATCGATGCGGTTCACGGCTCCGCCCCCCTGAGTGCCTGCCTTCAGGCCATCATACCCACTATCAGGCGATCATAGATGAGTGCTCACGGGAAATCGACCGGGACGGCTCAGGGTCATGCAGCCCGCCGGCGGCATCGTCCCGGACCCGGCGCCGGACTCACCCGAGTGGATCGGCCCACTAATGACAACCAGCTTGCGTCAGGCTTCCAACGCCAGGAGGCTTCCGGGGCCGCCGGCACTACGGTTCGCCGCTCCTTGAGGTAGGGCTGGGTTGGTCGCACGCCGGCCGCTCTCCTTCCTCCGTCATCGGACATGACCTCGTCACACGAAGAGATATCCATTGTGGGACTGCCGAATTTGCCCATTGGCTCGAAAATCGGACCGCTTGCTTGCCACCTACGGTCGCGCTACCTTCCACCACGGGACATCCTTCCACGGCGGGGTGGCTCCGAGGCCCCGAGAGCTCTTGTCAGATGGACATCAAACCGCTTGATCTTACCGTTAAGAACCTTCTGGAGACAGCGTTCTACAAGATCCCTCGGTTTCAGCGCCCGTACTCCTGGGACCGCGAGAATGTCGAGGATTTCTGGAACGACGCGATTACGTCTGATGATCCAGACTACTTCATTGGATCGTTTGTGCTTTATCGCGCGAAGAGCATGCCAGATCTCCTCTACATCGTTGATGGCCAGCAGAGGCTTACCACCATCACACTGCTACTTGCCGCTACGCGTGATGCCCTCCAGGAGCTCGGCATTCCGGCTCTCGCAGCCGGCGTACAAAAGCTTATAGAACGCGAGGACATCAACAGCGACCTCACTTTTGTCCTGGATTCGGAGACCCCTTATCCATATCTCCAAGAGAAGATCCAGAAGTACCCAGCGACGGAGTATAATGGCTCGCTGGGCCTTGAGCAGCAAGCTTTAGAGGCAGCGTATGCTTTCTTGCGCGATCAAATATCAAGGGTCGTCAAGGCAATTGATAATGACCCGACCATTAGCGAAGATAAACGTGCCGAAGCTAAAAGAAGGAAATTGCTTCACATCCGTGACAGTGTGCTTCGATTGCAGCTGATAGCCGTCCAGCTAGGGAATGAAGATGATGCGTATCTGATTTTCGAAACACTTAACACTAGAGGAAAAGACCTGACCGTTGCAGATTTAGTCAAAAATCATCTTACGCGCCTCCTGAAGCCGAAACACAAAGGAGTTGATATAGCTAGAGACAAATGGAACGAGATTCTGGAGCTTTTTGATCGATCTGAGAGTGAGATAAGCGTTAACCGCTTTTTACATCATTCGTGGTTATCCCGAAAGCCCTATACCACAGAAAAGAAGTTGTTTAAAGAAATCAAGCGAACTGTACACCAATCTATAGGAATGGGTTTCCTCGACGAACTCCTTTCCGACGCATACCTGTATCGCCAGATTCTGGAACCGGACTCGTACAAATGGAGGAAGGAAGAACGCGAGGTTGCGGAGTCGATCCTCGCCTTGAATGTATTCCGTGTGGTGCAGCCGGGTTCCAATGATGCTTGCTTTGGTTCGAGAATATCGGAATAGCCGGATCACCCTCAAGCAGGCAAAGATTGTGTTTCGTGCTATGGAGAACTTCCATGTGCAATTCACGGCCGTAACCTCGCAGAGGACGGGTGGCGGCACTGCGTTTATGTACGCGTCTTCCGCGAGGCAGTTGCTCGAGGCCGTGACCACCGACGCGAAGGCTATCGTAATAAAAGACTTTGTGAGCAAGTTGCGGGATCGTGTCCCTAGCTACGAAGAGTTTGAGGCAGCTTTCGCTGAAATCCGGTTCACGGATGACAACACTAGACGGAACTTCCTGCTTTCCTGAAGCGCAACCCGTTGATCCGGCATGCGATTGCCAGCACGGCGGGGGCGGCTACTGGGTACAGGCGGGGAGGCCGAGCAGCTGGAAGGCCTGGTGCTGGATCGGTGTG
>JBOGJG010000073.1:0-8944 GCA_050747825.1 Acidobacteriota bacterium
CGAAAGAGGTGACCGTCCCCAGTTTTTCTATGGCCTGCGCCTGGCCCGCAGCCACAGATAGACCGGTATTCCGGACAGGATGATGAACAGGCCCATCAGGGCGTTGAGCCGTCTCTCAGAGCTCACCAGAGTATAGGCGTCTACGAAGAGAACAACCGCAATGAACAGGGCCGGTGTCCAGGGGTAACCGGTGCAGCGGAAGGGACGAGGCTTGTTGGGCTCCTTCCAGCGCAGCCGGTAAACGGAGGCAACCGTGAGAGCGTAAAAGATCAGGGAAGCGAACACCACGTAATCCGTCAGGTCCCGAAATGTCTTCAGGACAAAGATCAGCATGATCGCCCAGATCGCCTGGGACCAGATGGCGACGGTCGGCGTGCGGTACACCGGATGGACCCGCGTCAGCAATTTGACCGCCAGGCCGTCTGTGGCCATCGCGTAAAAGGCGCGCGGGCCTGACAGCAGGTTGGGATTGGCCGCCCCGAAAACCGACAGGCATATGAGCAAAGCCAGCCAATCTGCCGAGTGGGCGCCGAAGATGGATGACATGACGGCGCGGGGAACGTCGATGTCCCTGGACAGCGAGCGCATTTCTTCGATAGGGACGACATAAAGATAAACCGCGTTGACTGAGAGATAGGTGGCGATCAGGATCAAAAGTCCGTAAATCAGGCCTCTGGGCAGATCGCGTTGGGGGTTCTTCAGCTCCGCGGCATTGAAAGGGAGCTGGTACCAGCCCTCGTAAGCCCAGAAGATGGCGACCGAGGCGGCCACCATCCCGGTAAGAAGATCTACCGGAGGCGCCATTGCCGAGGCGGGTGGCAAAGTCCTCTCTCCCATGAACAAGGTGCCTACCCAGGCGCCGGCGAGCACCAAAGCTCCCAGCGCCACTAATTTAGAAACGGCGGAAACATTCTGAAGGATGGCTCCTGACTTCACGCCGAGGTGATTGGTAATGGCCAGTGCTAGGATCATGGCCACCGAGACTCCGAGTTGAGCCGCCGGGGAGAGCGGGACAAGAGTGCTCAAGGAGCTGGCAAAGGCCACCGCCAGGGCCGCAATACCGCCTGTGTTGATAATCAGGAGGAAGCACCATCCGAACAGGAAGGCGATCAGCCTGCCCCAACCCTCCCGTAAAAATGCATACTGCCCTCCGGCCTCCGGATACATGGCTCCCAGTTCGGCGTAAGCCAGACCTCCGAACAGGCTGACCACTCCCAGAAAAACCCACAAAGCCAGAATCCAGATGACCCCCGGCAGGTACTGTGATATTTCCCACGGCTTTAGAAATATTCCCGACCCGATCACGGCCCCCACAACGATCATGATTGCGCTGACCGGTCCCAGTTCGCGCTTCAGCTCTTGTGTCGGCAAGTGATTTCACTCATAGTCTGAGAATCGCCTAGGGCATGTTCTGCGTTAGCATTTCCGAGGACGTGCTACAACGCAAGGGGCTATTTTAAGATTCAATCACCGAAATGTTAATCCACGTATCTTACTCATGTCCTACTAGTTTACCTACAATTGGTGGTACAATCGCGCTGTCCCCCGATGTCTTACAAGCACTCGACCAATTGGGTAAGGGAAACCGATCCGCACTCGTCGAACGCGCTTTGCGTGAGTTCATTGAACGACGATTGCGAGAAATCCGAGACCAACGAGATCTGGAGATCATAAACGAATATGCAGATGAACTGAACAGGGAGGCTGAAGAGGTCCTTCGAGATCAGATTCAAATATGAAGCGGGGTGAGCTTTACGGGCACTCGAGAAAGCCTGGAGCTGATCCAAAGAAGGCACGTGCCTACGTGGTGGTTAGCTGCCAGGCGCTGATCGACTCAAGATTTTCCACCGTAATTTGTGCTCCCATCTATTCTGCCCGACATGGTTTGGCCACTCAGGTCAACGTCGGTAGCGAAGAAGGTTTAAAACACGAGAGCAGCATTCATTGCGACGAACTGGTAAGCATCCCCAAATCAGCCTTGCCATGTAGGTTCCCTTTCTGCTGAAAAAATCAGGCACCTTGATCGAGCCTTGCAAATCGCCCTGGCGCACGACCCCTCAGGACTTTTACCACAGGCTGTTAAGGAACTAAGAACCAAAGAATCAAATGCGCTATCTCCCGGTGACATCCAATCATCGCCCTATCCTGGAATTCATGCCGGTTTGCGGCCTGCCCTGCCATTATTCCTTCGACACTCTCACGCGATGGATCGAATCTTATGCTTCACTGCTCTATCATTCCGGGATTCGGCGTGGGGATCGGGTGTGTCTTTACCTTTCCAATTCTCCTGAATTGATTGTCGCGCTGTTCGGCAATCATCTGCTGGGAGCGATCAGCGTGCCTGTCAATTCCGCCGCCACGCAGGAGGAAGTAATTTATATCGCAGAAAGGGCCGAGATCTCGGCGCTCATTTCTGACTGCGACTGGGGTCTTCCTCTTCGCTTCCGCTTGAAGCCGTCGGAGTTCTCGTCCGCTCTGGAATGCCAGAACCGCGACTTTCCTGATAACCGGCAGCCCGAGATGCCGGCTCTTCTCTGTTTTACTTCTGGGACCACAGCGCGTCCCAAGGGAGTCCTTTTGACTCATCTGAACATTCGCAGCAATCTCCAGGATCTGATCCAGGTCTGGGAATGGACGGCCCAAGATCACCTGCTTCTCTCGCTACCACTTTTTCACGTGCATGGACTGGTGGTGGCACTTCATGGGTGGGCTATGACCGGCTGTGGCGCCGTCGTCCTCGAGAAGTTTGATCCGGCGCGCGTCTTGTCCCTCTTATCGGATCGGCCCTGCAGCCTGTTCATGGGAGTTCCCACCATGTACCGGCGGCTGCTGGATGCCTATGATTCTAGCCGGCATCGTTTTTCCGATTTGCGGCTGACCGTGACCGGGTCGGCTCCCATGTCCGTGGAACTGCATGGCCGCTGTCAGGAGGTGTTTGGCCATATTCCGGTAGAGCGTTATGGCATGACCGAAACTCTGATGAACAGCTCTAATTTATGGAAAGGAAAGCGCAAACCGGGCTCGGTTGGGCTCCCGCTGCCGTCGGTGCGAATGCGCTTGATGGATGACCAGTGCAGGGAAATCGAAGAGCGGGAGACCCCTGGAGAAATCTGGGTTCAGGGTCCCAATGTTTTTTCAGGATACTGGAGGGATCCGGAGGCCACCAGCCGGGCCTTTCACCAGGGGTGGTTTCGAACAGGAGACCTGGGCCTTCGGGATTCGGAAGGTTACTACCATCTTCTGGGCCGCATTTCGGTGGACCTCCTCAAATCGGGCGGTTACCTGATCGGAGCGCGCGAGATCGAGGAGGTGCTGGAACGGCACCCTGCCGTGAGAGAGGCAGCCGTGGTCGGATTACCCGATGTCGATCTGGGCGAGCGGGTCACGGCCTTTGTGGTTGCCGGCGGCCAGGCTGAAATCGAGGAGGAAGAGCTGCTCAGCCACTGCAGCCGGTCCCTGGCCCGCTACAAATGTCCCCGCAAGGTCATTTTTGTCCCTGCCCTTCCCAGGAACTCGATGGGAAAAATTACCAAGACGGAGCTGATCAAAAAACCGTCCGCTGGGGAATAGTAGCCTTGGCGGCCAGGCTGAAGCGGCTCTCCAACTCGGCGCTCTCTCCCGTCAGGCGCGCTGCCACATATTCGCCCAGCGCCGGACCGTGTTTGAACCCATGGCCGGAACCGCCTCCGACCAGCCAGATATTGTCGAAGTCGGGGTGGCGGTCGATCAGAAAATCGCCGTTGGAAGTGTTCTCGTACTGGCAAACCCGGCTTTCCACCAGGGGTGCTTCCTTCAGGTCGGGAAAACGCAGGCCCAGATACTCTCGTACCGATTCCAGAACTTCGGAAGTGATGATCCGGCAGCCTGAGTCTGGATCGAAAGCCGGCCCGTGAAGGTCGGGAGCGATTTTAAAGCCCCGGTTTTCGAGGTCCGGGATGCCATAGACCTGGCGGCTGAGATCGATCCAGGCCGGGAGGGCCGGGGGCGAGAACCGGTTGTCTCCGGCAGGGGTCCCCAAAAAGAACACCTCCTGGCGGGTGATGAAAAGTCGCTCTTTCAGCAGTTTCGGAAAGAGCCGGGGCAGCCAGGGACCGCAGGCGAACACAAACTGGCGAGCCTCGATCTTTCTGCCACTCTGCGTGCTTACGAAACCCAGGGACCCACTTGCAGCCGGTATAGGCAAGACCAGCTCCTTCAGATACTCTGCCCCCTTCTCCTGCGCTTCCTGGACCAAAATCTGGACAGAACGGCGGGCCAGCAGAGCGCCGCTTTCTTCTTCGAGGAGTCCCCAGGCGACGCCGCTCAGGCTGATCTGGGGATAGGACTCTCGCAACTCCTCAGCGGAGAATTTTTTCCAGCGTGTGCTCGTGCTGTTCAAGGTAGCCAAGGTCTGGGCGGTGTAATCGTCCTCCTCTCCCGCCAGCCAGAGGACGCCCACCGGCTGGAAAAGAGGCTGGCCGGTCCGCAGCGACAGGTCACGCCACAAAGGCAGGGAACGCTCGGCCCAACGGGTGTAAAAGCGGTCGGGGCCGTAGCCAAGGCGGATGACACGCGTCTCTCCTCCCGAACTCGCCCGGCTGTTGGCGGCCCCGTAAGCATCGACCAGCGCCACGGTTTGACCTCTCTGCCGCAGATGCCAGGCTGTCCACGAGCCGAAGACCCCCGCGCCGACGATCGCGACGTCGAACATAACGGGAATTGTAACAGCAAGCCAGTCGGGGGAGCCAAGGGAACCGCTCATTGACAGTCGCGGCTCGGATGATCGCGAAAATGCTCTGCCGAGCTATGCGCAATGCCCGTCCGAGCCGCGACCGTCAGTAGAGCGGTCGGCATTCGAGGTCCCTTGCGACAGGAAACCTTTTGCGATAACTTGCCGTACCTATGCGCAAGGTAAAGTGGGGCGTCCTGGGAGCGGCAAAAATCGCCATCCAAAAGGTGATTCCAGCCATGCAGGACGGCACGCGGTCGGAAATAGTCGCTCTGGCGTCCCGAGATCCTGCCAGAGCACGCAGCGCCGCGGATTCTCTGGGGATAGCTAGAGCTTACGGGTCTTACGAGGAGCTGTTGCGAGACCCGGAGATCGAGGCCGTGTACAACCCTCTGCCCAATCATTTGCATGTCCCCTGGTCCATAAAGGCCGCCCAAGCGGGCAAGCACGTTCTCTGTGAAAAGCCGATCGCCCTCTCGGTAAAGGAGGCGCGGGAGTTGATTCAGGCACGCGAGCGCACCGGCCGTAAGATTCAGGAGGCTTTTATGGTGCGTTCTCATCCCCAGTGGCTGGCAACGCTGGAGTTGATTCAGTCAGGACGAATCGGCAGTCTGCAGTCGATTCAAGGATTTTTCAGTTACAATAATCCCGATCCGGCGAACATTCGGAATATCGCTGAGTACGGCGGAGGCGCGCTGATGGACATCGGCTGTTATCCCATCACCATTTCGCGAATGGTATTCGGGCAGGAGCCGCATCGAGTTAGTGCTACCATGGAGTTGGACCGGGACCTTAAAGTGGACCGCTTGACCACGGCGATTCTGGAATTTCCGGCCGGCCAGTCGGCCTTTACCTGCGCAACCCAACTGGTCCCCTACCAGAGAATGCACGTTTTCGGTAGCAGCGGACGGATTGAGGTGCAGATTCCGTTTAATGCGCCGCCGGATCGTCCCTGCCGGATTTTTGTCGATGGGGGGGAGCTTTTCGGCACTCAGATCGAAAGTCGTGACTTCGACGTCTGCAACCAGTACACCATCCAGGGAGATCTTTTCTCGCAGGCAATCCAGGAGGGCGGGCCCGTGGCGGTTCCTCTGGAGGATTCGCTGCGCAATATGGCCGTCATTGAAGCGATTGTTCGCTCCGCCGGCAGTGGGCGATGGGAAAAACCTGTTACTGCCGACCCGCCTGACGCGCCAGCTTGACCACTTCTCGCACCACCACGTCCTGTACTTCCGGGGTAAACACACCAATGCTGCCGTGGTAAAGGCCGCGCGTCTCGTAGCCGGTTTCGCTCAGGACTCGAGCCGAGGGTACATAGCCGAATACATCATTACAGTAGGCGGCAACCCAAAGATTGAGAGGGCCCAGCGCCTTTTCCAGCAGGTGAACGTAATCGACCACCACTTCTCCACTGAGACCTACCAGGGTGAGGTCGCTGCCGAATTGCCAGAGGGACAGTGGTGCGCTGTAGAAGCGCGGCGGTTCCTCTCCGCCGTCCAGCGTCTCCAGCAGTCGTCGGGCGGTGGCCCTTTGGTAGCTCTGACCTTTCTTTGCCAGGCGTTCAAGCTCGGCCCGCGGCGGGACCGGCTGCAGCGGCAGGTCGGCACGACCGAAAACGGTGGTCAGCGGGCCCTGAACGGGCTGCAGGTCTGTTTGCATCAGGCGGGAGACCTCTTCTCCCAAAGCCCGGCCGTGTTGGGCTGCCAATTCGAAGGTGCCGCGGGGATACGGGTTTGCGTCACCGGCGCAGCCCAGCATGAACATGGCCTGAACGCCTGGGTACCTGGCCTCCACATGGCCTTGGGCCGGTCCGGCATAATCCCCGCTGATCGCCAGGTTGTCCCCTCCCAGAGTCGTGTTGTGAGAGGCGTAACCGAAGAGCACGGCCGCCGGGCGGTCGTCCACGTCGATCCGAAGGATTGGCACGCTGCGGTCAACCGGCCCGCGCGGATTGACCCCCAGCACAACGCCCCGGGGTGTGAACTCGCGCCGGTTCATCACGAAGCTGCAGACTCCAAGACCCTTTGACAGCCGGGCCGGCTTCATTTCGCCGAGCGCCGCCAGGACCGCATCGACGACCTTCTCCCGAAGCTGCTCGTTGTAGCGCAGCGTGTTCTGCACAGCCTCTGACTCATAGTCCTCGCCGTAGCCGCTCTGCCCCTGGCTGCTGATTCCGACCATCGGTCCGGCATGGGTGTGGGAAGCGTTCAGCAGGATCTGGGCCCGCGTCAGACCCGTGCGCTCCGTGATGTCGGCGCAAATCGCTTCAGCGATAGAGGAGCGAAAGCCGATCAAATCGGCAGTCACCAGTACGGCACGATGGCCGCCGGAGTCCTCCAGCGCCAGAACCTTGGCATGCAGGTCGTCGTGCACGGACTGCGACATCTGCGTGCGCGCGGCATAGCCGGCCATCAGGACCGGCCACTCCGGCGTGATCTTGACGCTGGCCAGCCCGACCTTCCACTCGGGCTCTGCCGCTTGTGCAGCCGTCAGGATGCAGAAGAATTGAGCGATCAGCAAAGCGATGAAGATGCGCGGCCAGCGAATAGACTCAATTTCAGCCATAATGATCCCTTAGTACATGACTTCACAAATACACCAACGCATGATACCAGCCTTGACAAGCCGCGAACAGCAGTATAGGAATTCTGAATGGCAACTGCGGCCATCCTTCTGCTGATTCTGGTAGGATCGGCCCCGGGCGGCGAAGTTCAAGCTCAGGAACGGCCTCCCAACATCCTCCTGATCACTACCGATCACATGCGGGTGGACAATATTGCCGCCAACGGCGCTCCCTGGATGCGGACGCCCAGTCTGGACCGGTTGGTGCGCGAGGGCATGAGCTTCAAGCGAGCCTTTATCAACGGCATCGCCTGCTCCCCCAGCCGGGCCTCACTGATGACGGGCCGCTACCCTCGCCATCACGGGGTGCGGACCAACGGTATTCCTCTGCCGGAAGATGAGATCACACTGACACATGTTTTGCGCGAGGCGGGCTATTACACCGGACAGTTCGGAAAGCTGCACTTCTGGCCTCACAGCGGGGACCGTAACCACCGTGGATACCATCCTCCTTATGGCTTCCATGAGATGCAGATTGCCGATGAGCCGGGTTGCTACGACGATGCCTATGGCCGCTGGCTGTGGACCCAGGGCAAAGAAGCCCGGGAGGCCGGCCGGGTCATGATGCCGGCTCAGCGGACCGGCTTCGATTACTACACCTTTGCCGGTGAAGACCGATTGACGCACGCCTGGTGGGCGGCCGATCAAACCATCGGCTTCATCGAAAGAAACTCCGGGAGATCCTGGTTTGCGCACCTCGGATTCTACGCTCCGCACCCTCCCCTGAATCCGCCGGCCTCTCAACTCGAACGCTACCAGGATGTCGAGATTCCAAGAAGATCCGTACAGCCGGAAGAAATGGAATCCATGCCCGGCCGCTATCAGCGGACTCGGCAAAGACGCGCTGAGATCAGCGAACGGCAGTGGGATGAGTACCGGCGGCACTTTTATGCCATGGTTTCCAATGTGGACGTCCAGGTTGAGCGCGTGCTTGAAGCTCTACAGGAGAACGGATCGATCGATAACACTCTGATCATCCTCACCAGTGACCACGGAGACTATCTGGGAGACCACGGGATCAACGGCAAGAGCACGCTGATCTACGATCAGGTGTATAACGTCCCGCTGATTTTCTGGGGAGCCGGCCTGGCTGCCCGTGAGCCGACCAGCGCTCTGGTTGAACTCGTGGATGTGATGCCCACGGTCCTGGAATTCCTGGGCCTTCCTCTCCCTCTGGGAATCCGGGGGCGCTCGTTTCTCCCGGTTCTACAAGGGCAGGGAAACGGACGGGAATTCATCTACGCCGAACATCCGGAGATGCGGATGGTCCGTACTGCTGAGGCCAAATACGGCTATCACCCGGACGGCGAAGTCCTCTTCGACCTTGGCGCCGATCCCGGCGAGCATCGCAACCTCATCGACGATCCGACAGCCAAAGCCCTGCTCGATCGCATGAGGGCACTCCTGCGCCTTAAAGAGTTCGATCTCTGGGACGACCTCCCCCAACGCATCGCCCCGTACTAGTGCTTCGTAACATAAATAAGTGCGCTATCGTCGCGAGCCGGCCAGTGCCGCCGCGACCCGAAGGGCTGGAGGCGCTTTGACCTGTCTTCAGCGTTGCTCGTCAGTTGCCTATTCCCGATAGGCGCCTTCCTCGCGCCTTGAATACGGGTC
>JBOGJG010000074.1:0-17273 GCA_050747825.1 Acidobacteriota bacterium
ATGCAGGACCTGACCCCCCCTTGACTTTCAAGCTGGATCGCGAAACCATGCCTGTTAGATGAAACGCACCCGGTTAATTCTCATCCTGTCCGTATTTTTTTTCCTCTGGTTTGCGCTGACCAGCGGAATCAGTCTGTACATTGATTCGCTCTGGTTTGACTCGCTCGGTTATTCGATCATCTTCACGACCACTCTCTGGTACCGCTTTCTTTTCTGGATCGGCGGTTTTGCGCTGGCCTTCGCCATCTTGGGAATCAATTTGCGACTGGCCACGCGCCGCTCTTTTGGCGGCTACTGGTTCCGTGAAGACCTGATGCTGCTGGCGCGGACCGGCTCGAATTACCTGTTCTGGATTGCCCTGCTGGTGCTCTCCGCCCTCATCGGTCTGGCGGCTCAGGCCCGCTGGATGTCTTTTCTTCAATACTGGCATCAAGCGCCATCCGGCATCACCGATCCTGTATTTGGGAAAGATATTTCCTTTTACTTCTTTTCTGTTCCGTTTCTGTCCTTCGTCACTAGTTTTGGGCTGGCCCTGGTCCTGGTCTCGGTGGTGGTGGCCGCCTTCAGCTACGTGATTCATGGACATCTTGGGTACGACCAGAGGCTGCGCTTTACCCCTGCTGCCAGGATACATCTGACGATCCTCCTGGCGCTGGGCTTTTTCCTCCTAGCGCTGCGCTTCTGGCTGGCCCGTTTCGATATCCTTTACGGCCGCACCGGCTTTATTTTCGGCGCCTCCTATACCGATATTTACGCCTGGCTTCCCAGTTACTGGATCCTGATCGTTCTGGCGGCGGCCAGCGGCCTGCTGTTTTTGATTTCTCTTTTTTTGAGAAGCATCCGCCTGCCGGTCGCTGTGGCAGTCGTCTTCGTGGCCGTGTACTTTCTGATAGGCGCCTACCCCTTGCTTATCCAGAATTTCGTAGTTGAGCCGAACGAGCTTGCCAGGGAGAGGCCCTTTATCGAGAACAGCATCCGCTATACGCGGCAGGCCTACGATCTGAATCGAGTCGAAGTTCAGGAATTCTCGCCCAGCGGCCGCCTGACGGACGAACAGATCTCCGCCAACCAGGCCACGCTTCAAAATATTCGCCTCTGGGACTGGCGCCCACTGATGGACGCTTACGGTCAGCTCCAGGCCCTGCGACAATACTATGCGTTCCACGACGTGGACATTGACCGCTATAATATTGAAGGAGATTACCGCCAGGTAACTCTGGCCGCTCGTGAACTGGACTTCAGCACTATTGCCGAGCGAACCCAGTCGTGGATCAACAAGCATTTTCAGTTCACGCACGGCTATGGCGTCGTCCTGAGTCCCGTCAATGAGGTCACCGAAGAGGGCCTGCCGTCATTCTTTATCCAGGACATCCCGCCCCACTCTTCAGTGGATCTACAGATCACGCGCCCTGAGATTTACTTCGGGGAAAGAACCACTCATCCCGTGTTCGTGAAGACTGACATGCAGGAATTCGACTATCCGGCAGGCGATGAAAACGTCTACGCCACCTATCAGGCCGACAGCGGACTGGAGATCGGGTCCTTCTTCAGAAAGCTGCTCTTTGCCTGGGAGCTGGGCCAGCGCCAGATCATCCTCGACAATCCTCTGACCGAGGAAAGCCGGGTGCTCCTCTACCGCCAGATTCAGGAGCGGGTCTCCAAAATCGCCCCATTTCTGTATTACGATCACGACCCTTACGTGGTCATCAGTGAGGGCAGACTGTTTTGGATCCAGGACGCCTATACGGTTACCGATCGATACCCTTATTCGGAGCCATACCTCAGCCAGGCGACTGCAAACGTCCGGACGGCGCAGAGATCAAGGTTCAACTACATCCGCAATTCCGTCAAAGTGGTGATAGATGCTTACAGCGGAGACGTGACGTTTTACCTGGCCTATCCCGAAGATCCACTCATCCAGACCTACATGAGAATCTTCCCGGGAGTGTTCACCTCTCTATCCGAGATGCCTGAGGGACTCAGGGATAACATTCGCTACCCGGAAGATATCTTCAATATCCAGCGCGACATCTTCCGCACCTACCACATGCAGGACCCGACTGTCTTTTACAACCGCGAGGACGTATGGGAGATCCCAACCGAGGTTTATCGCGGAAACGAGCAGATAATGGACAGCTATTATCTGGTCATGTCGCTTCCCAAGATGCCGGCCCGTGAGGAATTTGTTCTCCTGATCCCCTACACGCCCCGCGACAAAAACAATATGATCGCCTGGCTGGCCGCCCGCTCCGACGGGGAGAACTATGGCCGGCTGGTTCTTTACCAGTTTCCGAAGCAAGAACTGATCTACGGCCCCATGCAGGTGGAAGCGCGCATCGATCAGGACCCGCGCATTTCGCAGTTGATCACGCTCTGGAGCCAGGAAGGCTCTCGTGTTATTCGCGGTAATCTCCTGGTCATCCCTATTGAAAATTCACTGCTCTATGTCGAACCTCTTTACTTGCAGGCGGAACGGAGCGAGATTCCGGAACTGACACGAATCATTGTGGTCTACCAGAACAGAGTCGCGATCGGTGAGACGCTGCAGGAAGCTCTCGATCAGGCTATCGGCGGCGCGCCGCCCGAAGACCTGCTCCAGCTCACCTCGCTGGAAGGCAGAACTCCTCAACCCACTCCAGCCGCCCCTGCCGCCCCTCTCGCACAGGATTTGCCCGGCCAGGCTCTTCAGCACTATCGCAACAGCCAGGAATACCTGCGCCAGGGCAACTGGGCCGCCTACGGCGAAGAGCAGCGCCGCCTGGGTGAAGTCCTCCAGCAAATCCAGAATCAGTGATGCGGCTCGACACTCCAATCTGCTACAATAATCCTGTCCTAAAGATTGAGAAATAGCGGAGATGATGACGTTATGATTACATTGACAAATACAGCCGCTGATAAGGTTAAGGAAGTGATCGGCCAGCAGTCGGAGCCTTTTGTCGGCATTCGCCTTTCAGTCGTGGGGGGTGGATGCTCGGGCTTCTCTTATTCCATGAATCTGGAAAAGGAGAGCCGGGAAGGCGATACAGTTGTTCCTGTGAACGGCTTTCAAGTATTCGTGGACGAGCAGAGCCTGCAGTACCTGAGCGGAACCCAGATCGACTATATCGAGACTGTCCAGGGCGCTGGATTCAAGTTCAACAATCCGAATGTGAAAGGGACTTGCGGCTGCGGGGAGTCTTTTCAGGTTTAAGCTGACCGCTGACCCCGGCTCGCTGCGCTCGCCTACTGACCCCTGACCGGTTCGAAGATGGTCAGCGGTCAGCCCGTCAGCCGGTCAGGGATTAGCGGATCGCCAGCATCCGGTCCAGCGCCACGCGTGTCCAGTGCTTGACGCGGTCGGGAACGGTGATCTGATTGATGACCCGGCCCTCCAGCAGATTCTCCAGAGAAGCCAGCAGATGCTGCTGACCGATGCGGAACATGGTGCTGCAGAGACAGCCGTGTTCCTCCAGCGAAGTGACAAACTTCCCTTCCGGCTTCATTTCCTCACGGAGGCGATTGACCAGGTGCATTTCCGTTCCGACGGCCCATTTTGAACCCGCCTCCGAATTGCGCACCACCTGAATGATTTTTTCCGTCGATCCAGCCTGATCCGCCTTCTGAACCACTTCCCACATGCACTCGGGATGCACGATCACCCGGATGCCCGGGTGGTTGCGCCGGACCTCGTCCACCATCTCCGCTCGAAAGCGCTGGTGGACACTGCAGTGGCCTTTCCAGAGCAGCACGGTCGCTTCTCTCAGCAGCTCTTCACCATTCCCGCCCCACTCCTGGTAAGGATCCCAGATCGGCATCTTCTCCAGCGGAATTCCCATGGCATAGCCGGTGTTGCGTCCCAGGTGCTGATCGGGGAGAAACAGAATCTTCTCCTTCTGGCGGAAGGCCCACTCAAAAATGGCTCCCGCATTGGAGGACGTGCAAACCGCCCCTCCGTGCTCGCCGCAGAAGGCCTTAATGGCGGCGCTGGAGTTCATGTAGGTAATCGGTGTGATCGGCGGAGACCTCTCGAAAATGCCTTCCAGTTCAGCCCAGGCTTCCTCGAGCTGGTCGATTTCAGCCATATCCGACATGCTGCATCCGGCCGCCAGGTCAGGCAAGATCACCTTTTGATGCGGCCGGCTCAACACATCGGCACTTTCCGCCATAAAATGCACTCCGCAGAAGACGATGTATTCGGCGTCCCTGCGCTGTGCCGATTGCTGGGAAAGCTTGAAGGAATCGCCAATATAGTCGGCGAACTTAATGACCTCATCTCTCTGATAATGATGTCCGAGGATGACCAGACGGCTGCCCAATTCGGCTTTGGCCCGGGCAATTCGCTGATCCATCTCCAGATCAGAGATACCAAAATAGTTTTGAGGCAGAACACACGCTTGGCTCATACCGTGAACATCTTACGTGAGCCGGCTTTTCAGTTCAATCTTGGAACCTGCCACGGATTGCAGGGATGGTCACGGTTTTGGATCCGTGTTAATCCGTGTAATCCGTGGCTTCAGGCCGCCATTTTCTGTGCAATCCGGTTTTTTACTTTCACTGAGTCCGGCACGGGGCGCAGGTCCCAGATCAGGCCTGTCCAGGAGAGCATCTTGAGGAAGTAGTAAGTCAGATCGACTTCCCACCAGTAAAACCCCTGTCGGGTTGAGGCCGGGAAGTGGTGGTGGTTGTTATGCCAGCCCTCGCCAAAGGTCAGGAGAGCCAAAGCCAGGCTGTTGCGACTTTCGTCCTTGGTGTGAAAGCGCTTTTTCCCCAACTTGTGAGCCAGCGAATTGATAGTGCAGACGGCATGAAAAAGAACCGTCGTCGAAACAAAGAACCCCCAGACCAGCATCTGCATCCCACTGGTGCCTAGGCCCGGAGCGAAAGCCTCCAGAAGCGCGCCTGTTGTAAACAGGCCGCTGCACATGGCTGCAGGCACTACAATGTCGTACCTGTCCAGAAAGCGCAGCTCCGGAAATCTCGCCAGGTCCGGCACGTTTTTCAGTTTGGTTGGAAAGTTGGACTTGGCGGTGATCCAACCCATGTGGCTCCACCAGAGCCCATGTTCGTGAGGAGAATGAACGTCCCCTTGCTGATCGGAGTGGCGATGATGATCCCGGTGGTGGGCTGCCCACCACAGCGGCCCCTTTTGCGCGCACGTCGATCCTAAAATTCCGAACAGGAATTGTCCGCCTCGTGATGTCTTAAAAGTACGGTGTGAGAAATAACGATGGTAAAAAGCCGTAACAAAAAACATGCGGAAGGCATAGAGGGCGGCCGCCACGGCCACCGCAATCCAACTCCAGCCTACCCAGATGATGGCCAAGCACATCATGTGCATGGCAAAAAATGGGATGCTTCGGATCCAGTCAACACGTTGCTCCTCATGAGCCTGGCCATCCTCAACACCTGCCCAACTGTCAAACCAGCGCGTTATGGAGATCAGAAACGTTCTTACTCTTTCAACTTGCCTGTTGTCGGTCATCATTCTCCTTGTCGTTCCCCAAAGAGTAAAATTATAACAGATTAGGTAGGTCAGGGTGCCAGCCGCTTCAGGGACCATTTTTTTTTCGAGGTCCGCCGGTAACAGATGCGGTCATGGAGACGTTCGGCGCGTCCCTGCCAGAACTCAAAATAGTCTGGGACCAGCCTATAGCCACCCCAATAAGAAGGTCTGGGAACCGAACCCGGGTAGCGCTCTTTAACTGTCTCCACCCAGGACTCCAGTTCCTGCCGGCTTTCGATAACCTCACTCTGGGGAGAAGCCCAGGCGCTCAGTTGGCTCCCCAGCGGACGCGTTTTAAAGTAGGCATCCGACTCGGCTCCGGAAGTTTTTTTCACCAGCCCGTCGATGCGCACCTGGCGGTCCAGTCCGGACCAGTAAAAGAGTAGGCTAGCTTGCGGATTCTCAGTGAGCTGCCTGGCCTTCTGGCTTTGGTAATTGGTAAAGAAGACAAATCCGCGGCCGTCGAAAGACTTCAGCAGGACAACGCGGGACGAGGGCCGCGCCTTAGGATCGGCCGTCGCCAGCGTCATGGCATTGGGATCGGGCAGGGCGACATGCAGGGCGTTCTCGAACCACTGCCGGAACTGATCCATCGGATCAGCCTGGGCCAGTGTCTCATCGAATCCACGCGAGCGATACTCTCGACGCAGAGCGGCGACGGAAATCTTCTTCATGCGGTGACCCGGCGGGCATAAATGGGCACTGCGTTGACTCCCCTCATGGCGTTCAATATAGTACGATTCCTGAACATGAAAGAACAAACATCGCCCTCTACAACTCGCGTGTCTCAAGACGTTCTGGCATCCCTTCAAACCATGGCCAACCGGCTGCGCAGGCACTCGCTGATCGCGACTGCGGAAGCGGGATCGGGTCATCCGACATCCTGCATGTCTTGTGCGGAACTGGTCTCGACAGTCTTTTTTAAGTATCTGCGCTTTGATGTTCCGAACCCGAAAAATCGCAACAATGACCGTTTCATTCTTTCCAAGGGGCATGCCGCGCCGGTGCTTTGGGCAGCCTGGGCCGAAGCCGGCGCCTTCCCAGTCGAAAAACTGACCACGCTGCGCCGGATCGATAGCAATCTCGAAGGCCATCCCACGCCGCGCAATCCCTGGATCGACGTGGCCACCGGCTCTTTGGGTCAGGGCCTTTCCATGGGCGTCGGAATGGCTCTTGCCTCCAAATTGGATCAGCTTGGAAACCGCATATTTGTACTGCTGGGCGACGGAGAAGCGGCGGAAGGATCGGTCTGGGAAGCAGCCGAGTTGGCCGGCTATTACAAGCTGGACAACTTGATCGGGCTGCTGGACGTCAATCGCCTGGGACAAAGCCAGGCGACCATGAACGGCCACGATCTCAGCGCCTACGAGCAGCGCTTTCGGGCCTTTGGCTGGGAAACCTGGCAGGTGGATGGGCATAACGTAGAAGAAGTGGTGGCAGCCCTGGATGAGGCTAGGACCGTGAAAGGACGCCCTGCCATCCTGATCGCCCGCACTCTTAAAGGAAAAGGCGTCTCCTTTTTGGAAGACACCAACGGCTGGCACGGCAAGCCGGCCGCCGAGGAGGATCTGCAAAAGGCGCTGGCAGAGATCGGCGAAGATCTCGAGCTCAGAGAGAAGCTCGAGGTCGCAGCGCCGGCCTCCCGGTCCGTAGCGGAGAAAACGGGCCAGTCTCCTGCGCCGCCTGAATACTCCAGCAGCGATCAGGTGGCGACGCGCCAGGCTTACGGCAGCTCGCTTCGCAAGTTGGGCGCCGCCAACCCTTCTGTGGTGGCTCTGGATGGAGATACCAAGAATTCGACCTACTCGGAAAAATTCCTGCAGGCCCATCCCGAACGCTTCTTCGAGTGCTTCATCGCCGAACAGAATATGGTGGGCACCGCCGTCGGCCTCAGCGCCTTGGGCAAGATTCCCTTCGCTTCTACGTTTGCCTGTTTCCTGACTCGCGCCTTCGACCAGATCCGCATGGCCGCCTTATCGCAGGCCAATTTGAAACTGTGCGGGTCGCATGCCGGCGTTTCCATAGGCGAGGACGGTCCATCCCAAATGGGACTCGAGGACTTGGCCATGATGCGAGCTGTGAATGGCTCAACCGTGTTTTACCCTTCGGATGCCGTCTCCTGCGAACGCCTGGTCAGCCTGGCTGCTGAGACTCCCGGAATTGTTTACATCCGCACCACGCGGCCCAAGACTCAGGTCCTGTATTCCAATGATGAACCGTTCAAAGTCGGTGGAAGCAAGGTTGTAAAATCAAGCGGCCAGGACAAAGCGACCATTGTGGGTGCAGGCATTACGCTGCACGAGGCTTTAAAGGCGGCCGAGCAGCTTCAGGGCCGGGGGATCGCGGTGCGTGTGATTGATCTTTACTGCGTCAAGCCGGTCGACGAGGAGACATTGCGCGCCGCCGCCCGTGAAACCGGCGTGGTTATTACCGTGGAAGACCATTACCCGGAAGGCGGCCTGGGAGAAGCGGTGCAAAGCGCCCTGACCGGTGAGTCCTGTAAGGTCCACAAACTGGCCGTCACCGGCGTTCCCCGCTCCGGGCCCTCCGAAGAGCTGCTGCACCGGCACGGCATCAGCGCCGGCAGGATTGTGGAGGCGGCGACAAGATTGGTTGGGCATTAGCGGACACTTGTCAGTTGTCCGTTGTACCAGTGACACACTCACGCCGGAGTCTCCTGCTGGTAGGCCTCGATAATCAGCCGTACCAGCCGGTGCCGTACCACGTCCCTTCCGTCGAAGTCGCAGAAGGCAATTCCTTCGATGCTGGCAAGGATAGTGCGGGCTTCGACCAGTCCTGATTTTTGCCCGCGGGGGAGGTCGATCTGCGTGACGTCCCCCGTGACCACCGCCTTGGAGTTCAAGCCGATGCGCGTCAGAAACATCTTCATCTGCTCTGAGGTGCAATTCTGCGCCTCATCCAGAATGATGAAACAGTCGCTCAACGTACGTCCCCGCATAAAAGCCAGCGGAGCGATCTCGATGACGCCCCGCTCTACCAGCTTCTCGACTCGCTCGCTCTCGAGCATTGAGAAGAGCGCGTCATACAATGGACGCAGGTAAGGATTCACCTTCTCTTGCAGATCCCCGGGGAGGAATCCCAGTTTTTCACCCGCTTCCACGGCCGGCCGCGCCAGGACAATTCGCTGCACGCGCTTTTGCATCAGCAACGAAACTCCCACGGCAACAGCCAGGTAAGTCTTGCCCGTTCCGGCCGGGCCGATTCCAAAGACCAGGTCCTGCTGTTCGATAGCGCTCACGTAGCGGTTCTGATTGGGGGTTTTGGGAACGACCTGGCGAACCGGGGTCCTGAGAATGAGCCGCTTCGGAAAAAGATCGTGAAGCGTGCGCGCCGAGCCCTCTGCGATCTGCTTGAAACCCTCGCGCAGATCTTCATTGGAGAAGTCTTGTCCCTGCGCCACCAGCTCTGCGAACTGCTTCAGCAGGCGCTGAAGCTCGAGAACCTTCTCTTCCTCGCCTTCGACAAAAACCTGAGAGCCCCGGGCGTTGATGCGAACATCAAACAGGGATTCGAGGTACCGCAAATTTTCGTCCTGCACCCCGAATAGAATCTCCGCCCCGCGGTCGGGCAGAATGAGCTTTTTCAATTGGGAGGTTTGATCCACTAAGACACGGCGGCCTCATTAAGGCGCTTGGTGAGTCTGGACTTATAACGGGCGGCTGCGTTGGCGTGAATCACGCCCTTTTGAGCCGAGCGGTCAATAATTTCGTAAACCTGCGGCAGTGCTTTCTGAGCGTCTTCCAGCTTGCTCTCTGCGAGCAAACGACGGAACTTCTTGATCTCCGTGCGCATTTGACTCAAATAGCCACGGTTCATCAGCCTGCGCTTGAGGTTCTGCCTCATGCGCTTTTCCGCCGACTTTATATTGGGCATTTATTCGTTCTCCTTCAAAAAGAGTCATTATAGGAACGCAGGCGCAGGCCTGTCAATTGAGTGCGCCGCGAAAAACGCGAATAGCACGCAAAAATTTCCGCGTGAACGGCCACTGCTCGAACTCGGACGAATTTTTCCCCAGATTTTCTATTTCACTCTGCGCCACAGCAGCGCTTGGCTCTGGTCGGGGACAGGCCAGCTATGGATCTGCTGCCAGCCGGACTCTTTCAGGCGCTCGTAGGCTTGCTCATTGAAGCGGGTGATGAAAGAGATACCCTGAAATCCGCTCTTCCCCACGATGTAGTCGAGGGAGTCGAGCGCGTCCAGCGATTCCGGGTTCTCACCGATTCGGGTCACCTCTAACGACCGTCCCTTTTTCAAGGCGCGCAACTCCAGGCCTCCGGGGTGAAAGTGGGCTAGGTCGGGAATGAATCCCACACGGCGCTCTGCAGGAATCGCCCCCAGGATGTCGTCATAACGCCAGTCCTGGCGCCGCGGCGGTCCGACGACGTCGAAGTATTGCGAAGCGTAGAAGACCCACTCCTGCTGAATGGTCTGGTAATCGCTGTCCTGCCGCTCAAACAATGCCACCTTAACCGGATAGAAGGGCAGCTTGAACGAAACGCTCAAGAATTGCAACAAAGCCAGCAGAAAAATCACCAGGGCCCATTTGGGACGCTCTCTCCAGGGATACATGATGAGGACCGCCAGTGGAGGCAGCAGAGGAGTGGCAAAGCGGGGGTCCTTGGGAGTGACGATGATCAGAAGGGCGAGGCCCCCCAGCAGCCACCACCAGAGCAGGCCCAGCCGCGGCTGGGCCGTCCGGCGCCGCCGGATCGAAAACACGGCACTCCAGGCGAACAGCACCGTCAGCGGGAGAAAGAGGAAATAGCTGGAGATCGCCCGGGCGTAGTAAATCCATCCCAGAATGCTGGACAATCCCGGCTCTCCGTGGCGTGGATCGGCTTGCCACGGAATGATCGAAGTCTGCAGCGTGGTCGGATAGCGGTCGAAGAGACGGCTCAGGTTGGGGAGATACCACAAGAACGCGATCGGCATGGCGATCAGAGAAGCATCCGCCAGGTTAAGCAGCGATCTCTTCCGGTCTTGCGAGTAGAGCAACGCAAAAACCAGAGGAAAAAACATGTACACCGGAAAGGTCCACTTAGTGAGCATCCCAGCCACCAGCGAGAGTCCAAAGCCGACAGTCCAGCCTTTATTCTGGAACAGATCGCTCTTGAGCAGACAGTAGCCGCAACCGGCAGCCCACCCCGCCAGAGGGACGTCCAGCAGCGAAGTACGGCTGATCCACGCCATAAAGGGGAACAGCAAGGTCAGCAGTCCCGCCCAGATCGCCACCTCTCTCGACATGAAAAACGAGGCAATCCCATAGGTGGAGCCGGCCAGCAGAAACAGACCCAGCAGGTTGGCCAGGATTGCCAGGAACTGCGTGTCTGAGAACACATTTAAGACGGCTGCTTCCTGCACATAGTAGAGCGGCGGGTAGTGCGAGCTGATGCTCGAAAATTCTTCCACCAGCCTCCCCTGCTCCCAAGCCTGCAAATACTCCCAGCCCTTGAGCTGGTGGTAGGCCATGTCCCAGACCGGCGGCCGATCATCCAAGATTTCCCAGATGAAGTGGACCGCCATGATCCCGGCGAACAGGATCAGGAACCTGGCAGTGAAATTCTTCATTCGTGTATCCTGACGCTTATGGGCCATAAGCGATGAAATTATACATTCTCAGAATAGGGGCTTTTCTGCTTCTCTTTCCGGTCATGCTTGTCCTGTCCGAGCTGTCCGTCCGCTACTTTCATCTGAAGGAAATCGGTGAGCCGCGCCATGACGCCGAAGAGGCCCCCTACATGCCCCTCCGCCTGAAGGCCAATTATCAGGGCGCCCTACTGGACCTGCAGTTCTCGACCAACCAATATGGATTTCGCGACGAAGATGATTTCCCCCGCACGGCCCCTGCCGGCGAATATCGAATTCTCGCTCTGGGTGATTCGGTTGGTTTCGGAATTGGCGTACCCGCAGCGGATCACTACACTCAGGTTCTGGAACAAGAGCTGAACGCCGGCTTCCCTTCGCGGCAGTTTCGAGTTGTCAACGCCGCCGGACAGGGCTACAGCCCCTCCACCTACTACGCTTATTTGAAACATGAAGGAATTCAGTTGGGACCTCGCCTGGTCATCGCCGAAATTGAATTGTGCAACGACATCACAGATGAAGCTCTCTTGCGATGGGAAGCCGGCGAGGGCCAGGCCACCTTCCCGCAGACGGTACGCGGAGGCCGGTACGTGATTGCCTGGGACGGCAATCTTTTGGGCGTGACCTCCATAGGTCCTTACTTCTTCGAAAAAACCTACCTGTACACCCTATTGTCGCGTCGAGTTCTCAATGCGTTGAACCGAATCGATCCTACCGAGCCAAACCATGGCCATCCCGGGACGACTTATTACATCCGCGACTTCGAACGCTATCTCCTGGATGACGAGCGCCTGGAATCCGGCTGGAGCCGGACGTTCCGCGCCCTCGAAGCCACTCGAGATCTGCTGGACAGCCGCGGCATCTCTTTTCTGGTGATGATTCTTCCGTCCCGCTATATCTTTGAAGAGCATGCCCCAAGACATCAGGCCTTTGCGCGCAAATTGGTGAAGAGAGCCGTGGCTCTGGCCCGCAAAAAGCAAATTCCTTACCTGGATTTTACCGGCGCTATGGAGTCAAACGGGGGATCCGACCTCTACTTCGACTTCGCACATCCCACCGCAGAAGGAAATCGAGTCATTGGAAAATGGCTGGCCGAGTATTTCATTTCCGCGGCTGACCCCAGCGTCTCGCTGTCTCGAGCATCCGGCGCACGCTATCTAGATCCAGAGGGCTGACACGCCCCGCGGGGATTTGCAGCCCAGTGACCCGTTCCAACTCGTTGAGCACTTCCACCAGCGAAAACGAATCAACCAGACCGGAAGAAACCAGCGCAGTATCCTCATTCAGCTCAATATCCGGCTGCCTCACAACCCGCCTCCTCAAAAACTCAATCAGCTCCCTGGCTTCCCTATCCATAATAGGTGACACGCACGTAATTAGCTCTGAAACCCGCGTCCCTCCTGATTGACGGTGCTGGTCTGGTACTTTTTTATTTGATCTTGAAGCCTTTTTTCCATGGCTGATTCTCTCTCCTGGCTATTTGGTGCCAGACCGGGGTAAGAACTCACTGCTGACGGCCCTTTCAAGTTGAATTGCGTGCGTGTCACCAATTATCTTCCTTTAGGAATTTCTCGCGGTTGGTGGAACGGGCGGGTTTGCCGGCTGTGCTTTTGACGACCCAGCGGGGTGGAACGATGTAGACTACGCGAGGGGTAACTCCCAGTTCTGCAAGGATTTCGGTGCGAATTTCAGAGGCAATTTCAGTTCGCTCTTGAAGCTTCTCGCAATCGCTTACCTCAGCGACTACCACCAGGTCGTCCGTGCCCAGCTCGTGATTGTAAACGCCAAAGGCAGCGGCCCGGCCATCCTGAATCGATGGGTGACGGCAGGCGATCTCCTCTACGTCTTGCGGGTAAAGGTTTTTGCCGCCGACAATGATGGCGTCGTCCTTGCGTCCGATGACATAGATCTCGCCCTCCAGCAGAAAGCCAAGATCACCGGTCCAATACCATCCATCCTGCAAAGCCCTGGCCGACAGGTCAGGGCGGTTGAAATAGCCGTCGAAGAGCGAGTCGCTGCGGACCAGAATTTCCCCCAATCGTCCTTCGGGCAAATCAACTCCGTCGTCTCCAACCACGCGTATGGAGTTGGAATTCATACAGCGGCCGCAGGAAACCAGAGGAACGGCTCGATGTTTGCCCGGATCAAGCAACTGAACCTTCCCCGCGTCCCAGAGTTGGTTCCGCTCGACCCAAATCGTCCGAGGCAGAGAGACGCCATCAATCACAGACTGAGTGACGGCAAAGGTGTTCTCCGCCATCCCATAGCTGGTCTGAAGAGAAGACTGCGACAGCCCATAAGGCTGATAAGCCTGGTAAAACTCCTCTATGCTGTGGGCGCGAACCGGTTCGGACGTGCTGACCATCACGCGCATGCAGGAGAGGTCCAGCCCCGCTCGCTCTGCCTCCGGAACGCGCCGGGCCAGAAACTGAAAGGCGAAATTGGGCTGCCAGCAAAGCGTGCATCTGTAGCGGCTGATCAGGTGCAAGAAAGAAGCAGGATGAAGTATCCAGTCGGCCGGAGATTGCATCACCACCGGCAGATGGCAGGCCAGCGGCAAAATGAAGCAGGCAATCAGGCCCATGTCGTGGTAGAGAGGAAGCCAGCTTACAATCCGGTCTTCGGGCCCAATTTGCAGCGCAGCCACCAGATTGCGGAGCTGATTGAGGACGGAGCGGTGCGGCAGCGCCACTCCTTTTTGCAGGCCGGTGGTCCCCGCCGAATGCTGCAGGAAGGCGGCATCGTCCGTTCCCGGGCGGGCAAACCCAGGGCGCTCCGACCTTTGCGACAAAAGAGGCTCCTGCAACTGCACGATGCCGGCAGGACGGCTAACGGATATGTGGCGCACCAACTCAGAGGGAAACTCCTGATCCAGGACAATCAGACGAGCCTGGATCTTCTCGGTGACCCCGGCCAAACCGTGGCGATACTTCTCCGGATCAAGTTTGAAGTTCGGATAGGCCAGGATAGTAGGAATGGCGCCTATCAGTATGGCTCCACCAAAGGCCGCCATTAAGTCCACGCTCTGGGGGAGAATCAGGACCAGAGGGTCTCCCTGGCTCAGGCTGTGGCCATGAAAGAGCGCGGCAAATTCACCCGCGCGATCCAGGAACTGCCCGAAACTGCACTCTTCATACCGCCGATCTCCTGCAGGCTGATAGACCGTGATAAACGACCGCTCTCGAGGCGCCGCAAGCAGAGCATCGGGCAGCGTTTCATAAGCTTCGAGCCTTTGAAGCAATTCCTCAGAAGCGGACGTAGACAAAGGGGGACGCCTCCTCGCTCCAGATGATAACCCACAGAATGATGGTCGCCCGGTACACCGGCGAAGTGAGCCACACGAAGCGCTCCACCGGGGCATACGCCTGCAGTCTGCTCAGCATCTCGCCCAGTCCGACATAGCAGAAATAACCGCACGCCACCAGGGCCACCAGGAAGTACAGGTCCGTGTCCAGGACTCGCCGCGTATATGCCTCCGGCGCCAAGAGCGTCTGAAACATCAGTAATGCCTGATCGAGGCTGTTGGCCCGGAAGAGGATCCAGCCCAGGGAAACGGGAATGAAGGTCAGGGGCCAGTAAAAAGTCCTGAGTCCTGAGTCCTGAGGCCTGAGGCCAGGAAATCGCCCAGAGAGAATTTGCTGGAGTTGGCGGTGGATGAGCAGGAGCAGACCCTGGTAGACACCCCAGAGCAGGAGGGTGCCGGTCAGGCCGTGCCAGAGTCCAAAGATCGTCATTGAGAGCACCAGCGCAAGGTGACGCCAGCTCAGGCTGCGCCGCAGCGAAGCCAGAGGGAAAAAAACGTAATCTCGAATCCAGGAGGAAAGCGACATGTGCCAGCGGCTCCAGAATTCCGCAGGCGTGCGCGCCAGGTAAGGGTTATTGAAATTTTCGCGCAAGCGGATTCCAAAAAGCCGGGCAGAGCCGATCGCCATATGGGAGTAGCCGGCAAAGTCAAAGAATACCTGAAATCCAAAGCCGAGAGCCAGAATCCAGACATCCCATGCGCCCCAGCCGGACGCCTGATCGAATCCTGCCGTAACTCCCTGCCCGGCCTGGACTCCGCGCGCCAGAGTATCCGCTATTACAATCTTCATGAAGAGCCCTGCCAGCAGGCGAGCGGAGCCCACCTGCAGATCCTGCCGCGAGGGTCGAGCGGAGCGGCGAAACTGAGGCAGCATCTCGGGGAGCCGGCAGATCGGCCCCGCCAGGATATAGGGCCAAAATGCCATATAGAGCAGAAACTCAGTCAAACTTGGCCTCTCCTGATAGCCCCTGTAGACGTCCACCAGATAGCTGATCGCCTGAAAGGTATAAAAGGAAATCCCCACCAGGGCTACAAAGGAGACTGCAAACCTGAAGGCGACCAACAGCCCGATGTTCACCAGCACACCAGGCCACAGAATGGACGCAGCAGGGTGGCGACGCAGAAGCCTTCCCCAGGCAAAATTGAAGAGCGATGAGCCCAGCAGAAGCAGGAGAAAGGCCGGACTCCAGGAGGCGTAAAAGAGATAGCTGGCCATGAGCAGAGCGGCCAGACGGAGGCGGGAATGGGAGACAAGGAAAAACGACAGCAGCCAGATGGCGATCAGGAAGGGGAAATATGCAAGGCTGTAAAGATTCATAAATGAAAAGCAGGCTGCAGCCTATGCGTTCATCTCCACAATCATCCGTTCCAGGTGAAACTTCGGATTGGTGCTGGTGGTCTTGCAGAGACGGTCGGTTTCCCGGAGCTGGATCAAAGTCTGCACCAGCAGTCCATGGGAGTATTGGCGGATGCTCCTCTCTTTACCCTTGTAGCTCCACAAATTCAATTGCCTGATGATCGAGAAGAGCTGCTCTCCGCGCGCCAGCATCTCGTAGGCGACCAGCAGGCGCCTGAAGTTGCCGTACAGGATCGAAACGATCAGCGGTGCAGCCATCCCCATGTCATACAGCCGGTTGAGAATCTGGAGCGCCGTCCTGGACTGCCGGGCCGCTATGGCATCGACCAGAGCAAAGATCTCATAGTCGCGAGCCTGCAGAGTTATCTCCATGACCGACTCCAGGGTGATCCTGCGACTCTCCAGTTGCAGCAGAAACTGCTTCTCCAACTCCGAATCGAGGCGCTGTAAGTCATCTCCAACCAAGTCGGACAAGGCCCGGGCTGCCCGGGTCTCAATGTCATAACCCTCCTCTTGGGCCCTGGATGTAATCCAGCGCACCAGGTCTCCGGTCTGGGCGACTTCGATTAGGGGAAGCTTTTTGGGCCACTTCGAGGGCTTCTTGGCGCCGACTTCCAGAACCATAGTGGTGCGTGAGGAGGGGTTGGCCAAATATCGAATCAGCCGCTCGTCGTCCACCTGGGCGTTCTGGACGTAAATCCAGCGGCGGGAGGCCATCCAGGGAAGCGTATTGGCGGCGTTGACAAGCTTGCCCACCATCTCCTTTTCATCCAAATCAAAGACCGCCCAGTTAAAAGCCCGCGTGCTCTCCTCGACCTGATTTCTGCAGTGCTCGTACACCTTTTTCTTCACGTAGTCCTGGTCGGTTTCCAGGAGGTAGACGGGCTCATGAGTCTCGACTAGGTCCAGGAATTGCGAGAGTTTCATGCTTTTAGAGGCCTCAGGCCTCAGACCTCAAGCCTTTTTAGAATCCTTCCACAATCGTCGTGATCACGCTGGCTGCGAAGTCACGTGCCATGCGGTCCACGGCCGGATTCTGCTCGGAGAAAAAATTTCTCACATCGGTGTTGATGACGTACTGCTCACGAAAGATGTAATTGTCATTCTTGAAAAGCATCCGGCCGGTCGTTCTTTCCCGCAATTCAACCCGGACATTGAGCGTGATCAGGAAGGTTGAACCGAAGGTCTGCTGACCAAATGTCACGGGACTGGCGCTTACGGCGGTGATCACTCCGCTCAGGACGGCATCGGCCGCTTCCGCATTGTTCAGCACCCGGTAAGCCGTCTTCTCGACCAATTCGCGCACAAGAGAACGCGTCATGATTTGCTCAATCTCAAAGGTGGTCGTCTCGTTTTCTATAGGCGTCACGGCCACTGAGGCGATCTCCGAGCCGAGGCGATTTTGTGAGGCGAGGCGGTAGCCGCAAGAGGGCATCATCATGAAGATAGTAAGTGCGACGAGGGGACAGACCGTTGACCACTGACCGCTGACCGCTGACCGCTGACCGCTGACCGCTGACCGCTGA
>JBOGJG010000075.1:0-1418 GCA_050747825.1 Acidobacteriota bacterium
GGCTAAGTATGACTCGATGACCGATAGTGCACGAGTACCGTGAGGGAAAGGTGAAAAGTACCCCGGGAGGGGAGTGAAATAGTACCTGAAACCGTTGGTTTACAAACAGTCAGAGCGTCGTGGCCAGCTTCGGCTGGTCGCCGCGATGGCGTGCCTTTTGAAGAATGAGCCAGGGAGTTATGGTATGTGGCGAGGTTAACCAGTGATGGGTAGCCGGAGCGAAAGCGAGTCTGAATAGGGCGTTCAGTCGCATGCTGTAGACCCGAAGCCGAGTGATCTTGCCATGGGCAGGCTGAAGCAGGGGTAAGACCTTGTGGAGGGCCGAACCCACCAGGGTTGAAAACCTGGGGGATGACCTGTGGCAAGGGGTGAAAGGCCAAGCAAACTCGGTGATAGCTGGTTCTCCCCGAAATGCATTTAGGTGCAGCGTTGCGTGTTCAGTTATGGAGGTAGAGCACTGGATGGGCGATGGGCCCCACAAGGTTACTGACCTCAGCCAAACTCCGAATGCCATAACTCTAGAGCGCAGCAGTGAGACCATGGGGGATGAGCTTCATGGTCGAAAGGGAAACAGCCCAGACCGCCGGCTAAGGCCCCTAATTCTGGACTAAGTGGTAAACGATGTGGGATTGCACAGACAGCCAGGAGGTTGGCTTAGAAGCAGCCACCCTTGAAAGAGTGCGTAACAGCTCACTGGTCGAGTGATCCTGCGCGGACAATGTAACGGGGCTCAAGTCCAGAGCCGAAGCCGCGGATTCATGCATCCACATTGTTGGATGCGTGAGTGGTAGGGGAGCGTCGATCTTGCCGTGAAGCGGCCGGGTGACCGGGCGTGGAGCGAGGTCGAGTGAGAATCCTGGCATGAGTAGCGAAAGAGGGGTGAGAAACCCCTCCGCCGGATGCCCAAGGGTTCCTGGGGAAGGCTAATCCACCCAGGGTGAGTCGGGAGCTAAGGCGAGGCCGAAAGGCGTAGTCGATGCACAACCGGTTGATATTCCGGTACCACCGTGTCCGCGCCCAGCCCAATTCCGGGTACTAAGGGGCTGTCCTTCGGGACGAACCGACAAACCGGTTGCGGGTAACCGAAGAGGGACGCAGGAGGGTAGGTGAACCCAGGCGTTGGTTGACCTGGGGTAAGCGAGTAGGGGGCTGGCGATGAGAGTTGCCGGCACAACCCCGAGACGCGATGCCGAGCCGTTCCAGGCGAAGTCACTTATCCCACGCTGCCGAGAAAAGCTCAGCGGTCAGTTGGCACGGTGCCCGTACCCCAAACCGACACAGGTGGACAGGTAGAGAATACCAAGGCGATCGGGAGAACTGTGGTGAAGGAACTCGGCAAAATACCTCCGTAACTTCGGGAGAAGGAGGGCCCCCGTAGGGTGACGGACTTCGCGTCCCGAGCTCGAAGGGGTCGCAGA
>JBOGJG010000076.1:0-2311 GCA_050747825.1 Acidobacteriota bacterium
CAGTGGCGCGACCGTGCGGGATTCTCACCCGCTTCCCTCTGGCTGCCATCCTGGCGACCAACGATAGCGTTGCTCACCCTCCTCGACCATCCCCTGGTGCCAGCTGAGTTCGTAGGTTTTCCGGGGATGAGCGTTCCAGTAGGTGATGACGCTCGCAGGCACCTACCGGCCGCGCCACCCGGAAACGACCGCCTTCTACCAGTGCCTGGAGGATTACTGGCCGGAGTTCCAGGAGAGCTATCCCTATTTCTATGAGAGGGATCACGGCCCCCTGCGCCCGGTGGTGGAGAAGACCGTCGAGCGCTTCCTGGACTGTGGGATCTTTCATCAGGGTTTTGCCCGGGTACGGTGTCGCGACTGCGACAATGAGTATTTGTTAGCGTTTTCTTGTAAGACAAGATACTTCTGTCCCTCCTGTCAGGCCAAACGCGTGGCGGCTTTCGTCGAATGGGTCACGGAAGAAGTGCTCGAACCGGTGGACCATCGCCAGTTGGTGTGGACCATCCCCAAAGTGCTGCGGGCGACTTTTCGCCGGGATCGCCGGCTGCTGGGGGAATTGAGCCGCTGTGCCTGGAAAAGTCTTCGAGAGTATTCTGAAGCCGATCTTGGCACAGGCGTTGTTCCGGGCGCGATTTTCGCCATTCAGAGCTACGGCGATCAGCTCAACTTCCACCCCCACCTGCACTCTTTGGTGAGCGATATGGGCTGGAGTCCAGAGGGGGTCGCCTCCAGGATTGGCTGGAGCGATTCACAATCTTTGACTCGACTCTTCCAGCACCACGTGCTCGAGATGATGGTGCACCAGCGCCGTCTCAGCCCCGAATTTGCCGAAAAGCTCCGCTCCTGGCGGCACTCGGGCTTTCACGTCTATTGGGGCCGGCCCGTGGAAGCGGATGATCAGCCCGCCTTGGAGCGCCTGGCGGCTTACCTCCTGCGCCCGAGTTTTGCCGCCACTCGACTGCGCTATGACTCCACCCACGGTCAGATCGAATACCGCACCGCCAAGGGCCTGACTCGCTCTATGGATGCTTTGGACTGGATTGCATTGGTGATCTCCCATATCCCCAATGTCAATGAGCACATGGTTCGTTACTATGGTCGCTATTCGAACGCCTCCCGCGGAAAGCGACGCCGAGAGAAAACGGCTGCTCTTTCCGGGCAGACTCGGACTCACCTGCAAAACGGGGCCGCTTCAGAGTCCGAACAGTTCTCCCGAGAGCGGCGGCGCAATTGGGCTCGGCTCTTGCGCAAGATCTATGAAGCGGACCCCCTGGTCTGCACCCGCTGCGGCAGTCCCATGGAAATCATTTCCTTTATCGAGCAGCGGCAGGCCATCCAAAAGATTCTCCAGCATTTGGATCTCTGGGAGCGGCCGCAACGCTCTCCCCCCTCCCGATTGTTTCCCCATAAGCTGGAAGCTTTCCTGGCCACGCTCTCCCCACAACAGGCGCGTCTGGTCCGAGCTTCCTCCCAGTCCATCTTCTGGGACGATGTCCCGACTTACCCCGATTTCTAGCCCTCTGGCTGGGCCTGGAAATCCCCACACCCACTATCCGTGTGTCTCCTTTTTGTCCTCGATGCCCTTTCCAGCGGCCCTCGCTCCAAAAGCTCCACAAACCAGGCTGCTTACCTTCTCCAATCTCACTCCATCGCTCACAAACCACTCCCGGAACCCCTTTTTCTCGTCTCCGACACACTCCCGCCACAAAAGAAATTCCTATCGACAGGTCTGGAATCATGCCAAAGCCAGGTTAGCGAAGCGCTT
The DNA here is from genome assembly GCA_050747825.1 of Acidobacteriota bacterium. GTDB lineage: Bacteria > Acidobacteriota > UBA6911 > RPQK01 > JBOGJG01 > JBOGJG01. The sequence goes on from JBOGJG010000076.1 coordinate 1,766, forward strand.
TGTCGCCACAAAAGATGAGTTCAAAGCGGCCATCTTTTCGATCCTCTTGTCCATTCAAAAATCACGTACACTCATCTTGTCATTCATTCAGCTTCCCGAGACTAAATATGCCGCAGACTCGGTGTAGCTACTGCAAATACTTTTGCAACGATTGATACACACTTGCTCCCACAAATGGCGAAGTTATTTTTGCGTGAACCCTTAGTTGTTGTGGGATGGGGATACAGAACGTAGCTGTGGCCGCACCTTGCTGGGGTTCACCGTCAAGTTCTGAGAGTGGAAATTGGTCGATCCTCTGGAATGGGAAGCTGCATTCTTGCTCCAAGGCCTTGGAGAAGCTGGATCAGGCGGCGATCGGACTAGCTAGTTCCCATCCCAGGCCTTTTAAGTTGCTGAAAATGAAGGGGTAAGGCGGGTTTCGGAACCTCCTATTTTGTCAGACCTCTTTGGTAATCTCTTTTTGCGAAGAAATTGAAAACAAAGAGGTTAACCAAAAAAGGAGGCCCCGAAATTGCGTCAACAGACTGAAAAACCACTCCCCCTTTG
>JBOGJG010000077.1:0-1254 GCA_050747825.1 Acidobacteriota bacterium
TGGCATCATGAAGTCCTGAAACTCCTCAATGCTCTTTTTCCAGATCCGGGTGTCCCATCGCATGGTCCCGGATCATAATATAACGGTGTGACATACTTAACATAGTAATACTAGCAGCCTGTCGGACATGGAACGATGACAACCGTAAGTTCTTTATTTTCAACAAATCTTTTCAAGGGCCAAGAAGTAGGTTTGTTGAAACCAAAGGACTTACGGGCGAAAGTCCGACAGGCTGCTAGCGGGAGTTTACTGGGAGACGCCCCCTGTGTGAAAGCCTCACCTTAAGAACCATCGATTTATCAAGACCTTAACTCGCCTGAAGTGTTCGCGGCTTGAGTATTACCCTATAAGGTGCGGGGAATATTTTTAAATGTAACTGGTTAAAGTGTCATACTTAGGTAGTAGTATTACCCTATATGGCATCGGTCATCGCAAAAAAGAAGGGCCACAAACTCTATTACTACGTCGTGGAAAGCGCCCGGGTGGCGGGCCAGCCCCGCATCGTGCACCAGACCTATTTGGGAACCGCGGAAAAGGTCGCCGCCTTACTGAAGGATCGGACCGCACCCCTGCCCGTGGAAGCCTCCACGCGCGAGTTCGGACTCCCCGGAGCGCTCTGGTTGGCCGCCCGACGTTGCGGCCTCTGGGATGTGTTGACTTCCTTGTGGCCTGCGCCGCGATCCGGGCCCTCGACGGCCCATTATCTGCTGTTGGCGGCGATTCACCGCATCTGCCAACCGGGACCCAAGACCGAAGTGGCCGATTGGTATCGCAGCACCATCCTGCACTCGCTGTGGAAATTTCCCGAAGAACGCTTCACCTCTCAAGCCTTCTGGGACTGCTTTGACCGGATCCGGGTAGCGGAGAAGGCCGCAGAGGGGGAGGATGAACTGGAGCAGGCGCAGCTTCAGCTTTTGGCCGCCTGGAAAGAAAGACAGCTGGTGAGCCGGCGGTTGCTGGCCTATGACACGACCAACTTCTATACGTGGATCGCCAGCACCAATCAACGCAACACCCTGGCGCAGCGCGGGCACAACAAACAGGGACGCCCTAATCTGCGACAGGTCGGCTTGAGCTACGTCCTGGATGGGGAACACGGCCTCAGCCTGTGCCATCACGTTTACCCCGGCAATGTCGCCGACGTGGCGGAATTACCGCAGGCCTTGGAACGGATCGTGAAGATGCTCGACCATAACCAGATCGAACGTTCTACCGTTACTCTGGTGTTTGATAAAGGCACGGCCGCACTGAACA
>JBOGJG010000078.1:0-34305 GCA_050747825.1 Acidobacteriota bacterium
GCAGGAGCATTCCGGCTAAAGGACGCCGAGGCCGCCTCTTTCGATGGACCCCTCGCTTGGGTACTTTGGCCACCAGGCCCGCCTCCTGTAACGCGGTCTTGACCCAGGTGTAGCTCAGATCGATACCCTGCTCGCCCTGCAGCTTCTCCACAAAATGGCTCACATTGAAATCGAAGTACTCCTCTCGATAGAGCTGCAGCACCTTCTCCACCGTTTTCAGGGGCACTCGCTTGGGAGAAGGTCGCTTCAATCTCCGATCGTACAATCCGTCCTAGCCGTGCTCCTCATAGCGGCGCCTCCAGCGCCGCATGCTGCGCGGTGAGATCCCAATGATCTCGGCCGCTTGAATCCAGTTAATCTGTTGACTCATCGCTCGTAAAACCACTTCTTGAATTTTCATTGCCCGCTCCAAGGCTCGGGCCGGATAGCATCCCATCTAAGAACCTCCCTTCTGTTCTCAGAAAGGGACCTATCCTAAACCCGTCCGTCTTGGACCGGACACTTCACTTGCTACTACTAACGGTCATATCACTTGCTAACGACAATGCCTCTGTAGCCTAGCTGCCTCTTGAGCTCCTCCTTGGATTCTCATACGGGTGTCTCTCCCCATTTTCTCGTGTTTTTGGCCCTGAGGGTAGTTGGATGGCCATTCTCCAGGCCATCGTCCAGCGCTATCGCGTGAGGCGGTAGATGAAAATGGCAGCCTGCCTGGTCATGTCGGGCAGCTTGCTCAGGTCGATGCGTTCCTGAAGGGTATGCCCTCCCAAGCCGGTGGCCCCCAGACCGTCCAGCGCGGCCCCCACATGGGGCGCCGCGAAAGAGACATCGGCGGCGCCGCGCTCCAGCGGATCAATCGCTTCCACCGGGCCGAAACCCAGATCACGGCTTACCTGAGCGAGCTGGTCAAGCAGCTCGTAGTTGGCTTCAGTCGGGCTCATGGGAGGGTAGGTATCCGAGAAGCTGATCTCGGAAGAAGTGTGAGGCAGGCTTTCAGACACGATGGCGCGCATGCGCTCTTGGGTTTTCTCCCGCTGCTCCAGCGAAATGGCGCGCAGGTCACCCGAAATAATCGCGGTTTCCGGGATGACGTTGGATTTGCCGAACGCCGAGCCGCGGCTTTGAGAGGGATCATATTCAACCGTGGTGCCTCCCAGGATCAAGCCCGCACTGAAGGTCAGGTACTCTTCCCTCAACCCTTCGTAGAAAGCGTGCAAGATGCGAGCAGCCTCGTAGAGAGCCCCGCTGCCTACATCTTCCTGGAAGATCTCGGAGGAATGAGCCGGCCTGGCTGTAACCTGGACCTTCCAACCGCCGGAACTGCGACGGGCAACCACGGCCTTCCCGGTCCGTCCGCCTTCAAAGCCGAGGGCGACATCGCTGTAATGCGCCGCTTCAATAAGATCTCCGCGGCTCAAGCTCAGAGGGTCGCCGGCGTTCTCTTCGTCGCCGATCAAGGCCACCCGGATGGTGGCGTCTTCCAGAGCGTCCGCTTCGGCCAGGGCTTTCAAGGCGTACAGCATGACGACATCGCCACCCTTCATATCCTCAATTCCGGGACCGGTGGCCATATTTCCCTGGCGCCGGAACTTCTGAAAGGGGCTGTCCCTTTCGAAGACGGTGTCCAGATGCCCGATCAGAAGCAGCCGTTTACCCTGTCTTCCGGATCGCTCGGCGAAGAGATGGCCGGCCCGATTGGCCTTTTCCATGGGAATCCAGCGGGTTTTGAATCCGAGATTTTCCAGCTCTTCCTGGAAGATCTTGCCCACTTCACGGACACCCTTATGATTCATAGTGCCGCTGTTAATGTTCACGATCTTTTCCAGGAAATCGATCGCTGCGTCTTTTTGCTCCTCGACAGTCCCAACAATCCTTTGCTCGATTTCCGACAGTGACTGCCCCAGTAGAAAGCCCTGCTGAGTCGCGCCGCCAAGACCTGCACACAATGCGGCAATGAAGACCGCTCGAACTGTTGCCATGACGTCACGTTTTATCACATTTGTATATGGCGTGGTACTATTAACCCTCCATGAGCCTCTGGCTTAATCGCCTCTCTCTCTTCTGTTTAGTCCTGCTTGGCCTGGCGGAAGCGGAGCCGATTCCGGGCGCAGACCTCATCCTGAGCAACGGACGGATCTGGACCGGCGGGGTGAATCCTTCGATAACCGAAGCCCTTGCCATCAAAGGGGATCGGATTCTGGCCGCCGGCTCGACCGTCGAGATAGACACCTATCAGTCGGAAGAGACAGAACGGATCGATCTTCAGGGCCGCTTCGTGATGCCGGGCTTTATCGACAATCACACTCATTTTCTCGAAGGTGGATTCCAGTTGCTGGGATTGGATTTGCGGATATCCAGTGATGAACAGGATTTCGCCAGACGCATAGGAGAGAGAGCGGAGTGGATCCCCAGGGGCGAGTGGATCACGGGTGGGGATTGGGATCACGAATCCTGGCCTTCGCAGCAGGTCCCGCATAAGCGTCTGATCGATCCCGTCACGGCTCACACTCCGGTCTTCGTAACCAGGCTGGATGGGCACATGGGCCTGGCCAACCGTCTGGCCCTGAAGCTGGCCGGGATCGACCAGAACACTCCGGATCCGCCTGGAGGAATGATCATCCGCCATGAAGACGGCGAACCAACGGGTCTTTTGAAGGATGCCGCTATGGATCTGGTCACGCGGGTCATCCCGGCTCCCAGTGAGGCCGAGCGAAGGCAGGCGCTGCAGGCAGCACTGGATGAGGCCGCCCGGCTGGGAGTGACCACCGTGAATGCCATGGCTTCCAGTGGCGAGATCCGCCTTTACCAGAACCTGCTGCGCGAAGGCGCCCTCAGCCTTCGGGTTTACGCGCTGACGCCGCTGCCTGACTATGAAGATCTGCAGAAAATAGGCATTCAGAGAGGCCTTGGCAATGACTATCTCAAGATCGGAGCGTCAAAGGGGTTTATGGATGGCTCTCTGGGCAGCTCGACCGCCTGGTTTTACGAGCCCTACCTCGACGCGCCCGAGACGCGTGGAATCCCCTCGGCTATGTGGCTTCCGGAAGGAAACATGAAGCGCCTGGTGAAGGAGGCCGACAGCGCCGGCCTTCATGTGGCTGTGCATGCCATCGGCGCCCGGGCGAATGACGAGATTTTAAAGATCTTTGAAGAGGTTTCCCGTGAGAACGGTGACAAAGACCGGCGCTTTCGCATCGAGCACGCCCAGCACCTGACAACTCAAACCATCGGCCGCTTTGACGATCTGGGCGTGATCGCCTCCATGCAACCCTACCACACGATTGACGACGGGCGCTGGGCGGAAAAACGGATCGGCCCTGAAAGAATTCGCACCAGCTATGCTTTCCGCAGCCTCCTGAAGGCCGGCGCCATCCTCACCTTTGGCAGTGACTGGCCGGTCGCTCCCCTGAACCCGCTGCTGGGAGTCTATGCAGCCGTGACCCGCAGGACACTGGATGGGAAAAATCCCCAGGGCTGGGTGCCCGAAGAGAAGATCTCAACCGAAGAGGCTCTTGTCTGTTACACGGTCAACAATGCTTTCGCCATCTTTCAGGAGGACCAACTGGGAACCCTCGAAGCCGGCCAACTCGCCGACCTGATCGTCCTTTCAGCCAACCCTTTGGAGGTGGACCCTGTTGAGATCGCAGACATTCAGGTCATCCGCACGATTGTCGGAGGCAAGACCGTGTACTCACGGCGGTAGCCATCAACAACTCCCACGTTCAACTGGTCTGTAACGGCCGCGGCCGAGACTCACTCCCAGTAGGGCTTGCGCCCGTAATAGGCGTGGATCTCGCTGCCCCAGCGGCGATTCCCCATCATGGGCCAGTTGTCGCGATCAAAGCCGGGAGCGTTTTTGAGCTTGTCTTTGTCGGCGTCGAGGATAAACTCTTCTTTTTCCAGGTTGAGAGACAGGGACTGAAATGGCACCGCAAACAGCTTGCCTCCCATGCCCAGGAAGCCGTCAAAGGACAAGACGGCATAGGCAATCCTCCCGCTCTGCATGTCCACCACGAAATCTTCAATTTCTCCCAAGCCCTCTCCCTGATGATTCCTGACCTTGCCGCCAATAATAGTGCTTGCGGAGAGCGCATTAAGGTCTTTCGTCTTTATCATGAGCCGTCCTTTCGTCCGGAGTCAGTCCGAACTTTCTTCCAGCATATGACTCCAGCCGATTTGCGACAAGCGCTTGAGCGCCGCCACCTTCTCTGACCGATCCACTTTGGCTTGAAACATTCGCTATTATGATCCACATTGTGTCCTTGGGGGATCGGAAGGATCCGCCGGCCGGACACTCCAGCCGCCGGAACGGTAGGGAGTCTTCAGTTGCTCAGGACCTGAACTGCTGAGAGCGAGCTGCAAAGCCAGAGGAGCGGAAGCCAGGCTTTGGATCAGCCGATCACGATCCTGCGGGCTCAGCGAATCCTGTTTCATTTCAAATCTGCCAATTGGATACTGGTTTTCCATGCTGTTGAATATATAATAAGCTCATTCGAATTTACCGGTGAAATCATGCTCCGAGCAATTCCCACCACAATCTGTCTATTGGTCTCAGGCCTGCTGCCTTTGACGCAGGGGCGGGCTCAGGACGTCGATTTTAAACGGGATATCGAACCCATTTTCCAGTCCAGGTGCGTGACCTGCCACAACCAGCTTCAGCCTTCGGGAGGGCTGCGCCTGGACAACAAGACAGCCGCTATGACTGGAGGATATTCCGGAGCGGTCATCCTGCCGGGCAACAGCGGCCAGAGCCGCTTATTCCGTCTGGTAGCCGGACTGGAAAAAGAAATCGTCATGCCTATGGTGGGCGAGCGGTTGCCGGCACAAGAGCTTGCTTTGATCCGGGCCTGGATCGAGCAGGGCGCCCATTGGCCTGAGCCCGGCGCCACAACCAGACTGGAGGCTCACGCTTCCGACTCTGAAGAGCCGGGAGAAAGCCGGCATTGGGCGTTTGTCCCTCCCACATCTCCGGCGCTGCCTGAAGTGCAGAACTCAGCCTGGGTCAGAAACCCGATCGATACATTCGTGCTTTCCCGCCTGGAGCAGGAGGGCATCCAGCCCTCGCCTCCGGCCAGCCGCCGCACGCTGATTCGCCGGCTCAGCCTGGATCTGATCGGCCTGCCTCCGTCTCCCGCGGAGGTGGATGCATTTCTCAGGGATAACCGGCTGGATGCCTATGACCGACTGGTGGATCGGCTCCTGGACTCACCCCATTTCGGAGAAAAATGGGCGATGCACTGGCTCGACGTTGCTCGCTATGCTGACAGTGATGGGTACGAAAAGGACGTCATTCGGCCGCATGCCTGGCGTTATCGCCACTGGGTCATCGATGCCTTGAATCAAAATATGCCTTTCGACCGGTTTACGATCTGGCAGGTCGCCGGCGACTTGCTGCCTGGTTCCACGCTGGAGCATAAAGTGGCGACAGGATTTCATCGCAATACGCTCACCAATCGCGAGGGGGGAGTCGATCCGGAGGAATTCAGGGTCGAGCAGGTCATCGACCGCACGGCCACGGTCGGCGCCGCCTGGATGGGACTGACAGTCGGCTGCGCACGCTGCCACGACCACAAGTTCGACCCGATCAGCCAGAAGGAGTTTTATGAATTGACTGCCTTCTTTAATACGGCGCAGGAGGTCAATCTTGATGCTCCTCTGCCGGGGGAAATCGGTCCTTATCTACTGAGAAGGCCCGAGTACGAGAAGAAGCGAGCCGCTCTCCTGGAGGAATACAAGGTCGCTCCGATTCAGGCTGACTGGGAGAAGAATGTCCTGGAAGCAGTTGAAAACCCGGGCGTTCGCGTCAATTGGGACGTGGCCCTGGACACCGTGGTAAAGATGGTGGACAACGGAGTCGAAATCCTCCGAACACTTGCCTCCCAACGGACCGCTGAAGACCAGGAAGCACTCACCGATCACATGCTCGAGTTCTACTGGATCGTGACCACAAAGGAACGGCTTGAAGAGTTGAAGTTCAAGGAACTACTGCAGAAACTGCAGCAGCTTCACCAGGAATATCCGGAAGTGACGGAAGCCCAGACGATCGCTGAAGATCCTGACCCGCCTGAAACGCGTGTCCTCATCCGCGGCGACTACCGCCAACCGGGCATCGTAGTCGAGCCGGGCACGCCGGAGGTTTTGCCTCCACTGCCGGCTGCCCATGAACAGCCCACTCGTCTTAGCCTGGCGCGCTGGCTGGTCTCAAGGGAGCATCCTCTGACGGCGCGCGTGACCGTCAACCGATTGTGGAGCTGGATTTTCGGACGAGGCCTGGTGGAAACGACCGAGGATTTCGGTACGCGCGGCGCCCAACCCTCGCATCCCAAGCTCCTGGACTGGCTGGCCGGCGAGTTCATGCGAGACTGGGACGTGAAAGGGATCCTGAAGCGGATCGTCACTTCAGCCACTTACAGGCAGTCGTCTGATGCGCGGGATGACCTGGAGGATCGTGACCCGGACAACCGTCTGCTGGCTCGTGGACCGAGATTTCGGCTTCAGGCCGAGCTGATCCGGGACGTCGCCCTGACAGCCGCCGGCTTACTCAGTCCTGAAATCGGCGGCCCGAGCATCCAACCGCCTCAGCCCGAGGGAGTGGTTAACCTCGGATTCAGTAAAGTTCAGTGGGAGGTGAGTCAGGGACGAGAACGCTACCGTCGCGGGATCTACATCTTCTTTCGCCGCTCAGTTCCTTATCCGATGCTGACGACCTTTGACGCGCCGGACCGTCTGGCCACCTGCACGCGCCGCAACATTTCAACGACGCCCCTGCAGGCCCTGAACCTTCTAAACGATCCGGTCTTCTTCGAGGCCGCTCGAGCCCTGGCGGTGCGAGTGCTTCAGGAGAAGAGAGAACTCGACGAGCGCATCGAGTTCATGTTCAGAATCTGCCTGGCGCGCGATCCCAGCCCGTCCGAAGCGCAGCGCCTGCGGGACTTTTATGAGGAACAGAAGCAGATTTTAAGAGATGAGACGCAATCGGCGCAGGAACTCTTCCCGGCCAGGGGAGTGGACGGAATCGACTCCGCTCAGGCGGCTGTCTGGGTAGCGATGAGCCGCGTCATGCTTAACCTGGATGAATTCATCACCAAGGAATAACTGAAATGAACTTTGAAGAATACAAGCGGATTCAGTCACGGCGCCGTTTTCTTCAGGATGTCGCCGCTGGATTGGGGACAATCGCTCTCTGGCACCTGCTGGATGACGAAGGGCTCAGCGCCAAGGCGGCCCAGTTGCCGGCGGTTAACTTGATGGCAACCAGATCCCCTCATTTTGAGCCGCGGGCCAGGAATGTCATTTTTCTGTTTATGGCGGGCGCTCCCAGCCATCTGGACCTCTATGACCCCAAGCCCCGGATGAAAAACTGGGAGGGCCAGCCGCTGCCGGAGTCCATGACCAGAGATCTGAAGCTGGCCTTTATAAAGTCCAACGCTCATGTCTGGGCCAGCCCGCGCGTCTTCAAGCCCCACGGCGAGAGCGGGATCGAGTATTCTGATTACATTCCTCATATCGGCTCCTGTGCCGATGAAATTGCCCTGATCCGTTCGATGCATACCAATCAGGTCAATCATCACCCGGGCCAGATGATGATGAACTGCGGCTCACCCTTGACCGGGCGTCCCTCCATGGGATCCTGGGTGACCTACGGTCTGGGAAGCGAGTCGCAGGATCTGCCCGGCTTTGTGGTCTTGAGTTCGGGCTCCGGCACCAGCGGCGGCAGCACTAACTGGGCCAGCGGATTTCTTCCCTCCGAATACCAGGGCGTGCCTTTCCGCAGCTCCGGCGACCCCGTCCTCTATCTTTCCAATCCCCCGGGGATCAGCGAGCGCTCCCAGCGAGCCGCTCTGGACATCCTTCGGGACCTGAATCAGGAACATTACGTTCGCACTCAGGACCTGGAAATCGCGTCACGCATCGCCTCCTACGAACTGGCCTTCCGAATGCAGTCGGCAGCGCCCGAGTTACTCGACTTCTCCGACGAATCTCAAGAGACCATGGAAATGTACGGGGTCAATGAGGAAGTGACCAGGCCATTCGGGACAAATTGCCTGCTGGCCAGGCGCATGATCGAACGGGGCGTCCGATTCGTCGAGCTGTTCCATTCGAGCTGGGATGACCACTCCGATCTGAATAAGAATCTCAAAAAGAACTGCGACATCACCGACAAGCCCACAGCCGCGCTCATCAAGGATTTAAAGCGACGCGGACTGCTGGATGAGACTCTCATTATCTGGGGAGGGGAATTCGGACGCACGCCGATGGTGGAGGCCCGCGGCAGTGATCTCAGCAGCAGAGGGCGGGATCACCATCCGCACGCTTTCAGCATGTGGATGGCAGGAGGAGGAATCAAGGGAGGTCAGGTCATTGGAAAGACCGACGATCTGGGCTTCAAGATCGTGGAAGACCCGGTGCACGTCCACGACTTGCACGCGACGATATTGCATCTCCTGGGTCTCGAGCATACGAAGCTGACCTATCGTCATCAGGGCCGCGATTTCCGCCTGACGGATGTGGCCGGAGAAGTTGTGAGCAGATTGCTGGCCTGACTGCCGGCATCGCGCGTTTCATGCTGCAGATCAGCGACTCAGTCTCAATACCCGAAGAAGAACTGAAATTCAGCGCCTCTCCCAGTAGCGGACCGGGCGGCCAGCACGTGAACCGTGCCAGCACGCGCGTGACGATCCGGTTCGACGTCTCGGGGTCGCCAAGCCTGTCCGAAGACCAGAAGCAGCTCATTTCCCAGCGGCTCTCCAGCAGAATCAATCAGGAAGGTGTCCTCCAGGTTGCATCTCAAACTCATCGCAGCCAGTCAGCCAATAAGAAGGAAGTCACCGGTCGCTTGAGTGAATTGCTGTCAAAAGCCTTGCAGCCCCGCAAAAAGCGCAAGCCCACCAGAGTTTCCCCGGGCGCCAAAGAACGGCGGCTCAAGGAAAAATCCCGGCGCGGCGAAATCAAGCGCCGCCGTTCCAAAGCGTCTGCCCCGGAAGAATAAGCGACACAGTAGGATTAACGGGTGCCTCTCACCCAGCAGGCGAACGAAGCGAGCCGGGGTCAGTGGTCAGCTCTGGCTTTCCTCGAAAACTAACGGGTTTCTGTTGTCAGCGGTTTCGCGGTAAGATCCTGAATCCATGCAGCCAGATCAAACCAGCCATCCTCATTTGCTGCGGCGCTTTGGGTTGTTGCAGGCGACCGCGCTCAATATGTCGAATATGATCGGGATCGGCCCCTTTATCACGATCCCCCTTCTGATGACGGCGCTGGGTGGACCCCAGGCGCTGCTCGGTTGGCTGGTGGCGCTGACGATCGTCATCGCCGACAGCATGGTGTGGAGCGAACTGGGCGCGGCCATGCCCGGATCAGGCGGCTCCTATATTTACCTGCGGGAGGGGTACGGACGAGAGACCTTTGGCCGGCTCATGGCCTTTCTTTTCATCTGGCAATTCATCCTCAGTGGGCCGCTGGAGATCGCCTCCGGATATATCGGCTTCGCCAGTTATTTCGGATATATGTGGGAGGGGCTAAGCCCGCTCGGCTATGTTCTGGTGGCGCTGGGAGTCGGAGCTTTGAACATCCTGCTCCTCTACCGCAACATTACGGCCATTGGGAAGATTACGGTCAGCCTCTGGATCGGGACTCTCCTGACGACCGGCGCCGTCATTTTCACAGGGGCGATGCATTTCGATCCGGCACTTGCGTTCGACTTCCCTCCCGGAGCATTCCAGTTTTCGCTCGGATTTCTTTTTGGTTTGGGTGCTGCCGCCCGCGTGGGAGTCTATGACTATCTCGGCTATTACGATGTTTGCTACATCGGCGAGGAGGTCAGCAATCCAGGACGGGTTATTCCCCGCTCGATCATCATCAGTGTGGTTGGCGTGGCTCTGATATATATGGCCATCAATCTCTCCATCATCGGCGTGATACCCTGGCGTGAATTCGTCCCCGCAAGCGCTCACCCCAATTCAGCTTTCATCGTTTCGATTTTCATGGAGAGGGTTTATGGATCGGAAGTCGCCACCTTTTTTACCGGCATGATTTTGTGGACGGCTTTCGGCTCAGTCTTCGCTTTGCTGCTCGGTTACTCTCGCATTCCCTATGCAGCCGCTCGGGACGGGTACTTCTTCAAGATCTTCGCCCGGCTGCATCCGCAAAAGAACTTTCCTCACATTTCGCTGCTGGTCATGGGCTTGATCGCCATCATCTGCAGCTTTTTCGCTCTGGGGATCGTCATCGATGCGCTGATTACCACGCGCATCCTGGTGCAGTTCATCGGCCAGATCTTCGCCGTGATGCTTCTGCGAAAACTGCAGCCGGAGATGGAGAGGCCTTATCGAATCTGGTTGTATCCCCTGCCAAATCTGCTGGCCCTGGTCGGCTGGATCTTCATTTTCGCCACCACGGACTGGTACATCATCTTCTTCGGCCTGGGCTCACTGGCCGCCGGCGGCCTTTTCTTCCTGGCCTGGTCCTGGCACTCACAGCGCTGGCCCTTTGCTCAGGAAGGGGTGGCGTGAGCTTTCGCCAGGACTGAATACGTGTAAGAGCCACCCGGGCTATTTTCACAGGGAAGCAGGCAAGGACGATCTTGCAACGGTGCAACCATAGAAACGGCCGGCCTGACGTGTCGCTAATCCGTATGTTCCCGCAGGAACTCCAGAGTTCGGGGCCAAGCCTTTTGGGTGGCCGCCAGGTTGGCACCCTCGCGGCCGCTTTGGGCGCGCAGGAAGCCATGGCCGGCACCTTCGTAAATTTCGTACTGGTAAGTCTTCTCCAACCTTGTCATCTCGGCGGCGGCCGGGTCAATCGTGGCGTTCACTCGCGCATCGTCTCCGCCATACAGCCCCAAGACCGGAGCCTGAATGGAAGCCAGCGTTGTTGTCTCGGGGGCGGAGCCGTAATAAACCACCGCAGCATCCAACTCAGGCTGCACAATCGCGTAGGTAAAGCTCGTGGAGCCGCCCCAGCAAAATCCGATCGTGGCGCTCTTGCCATTGGCTGCGGGCAGATTTATTCCGTACTCCCGCACGATATTCAGGCGGGCTTCGACTTCTTCCGGCGTCAGGCCGCGGACCATCCTGGTGACTTCGTCTCGAGTACTGATGGACTCCGTCCCGCCACTGCCCGGCCCCTTGCCCGAAAGCAGATCAGGCGCCAGTGCGATAAATCCGTCTTCCGCCAACTGATCGGCAACTCCCCGGATCCAGTCCGTGAGGCCGAAAATCTCATGAATGACAATGACGACGGGAGCCTTTTCGCTGCGCTCCGGGTAAACAACCCAGGTGTTGACAGGCTGCTCAGAGCCCGCTACTTCGATCCCTATGTACTCGCCATGTCTGGGTGACTGCTCCAGCGCCTCTCGGGCCTGCTCGTCGGACGGGGGAAGGCCCTGGTCCTGGGCCGACGACGGTGCGGTCGGCCAATTACTTAAAAAAAGAAAAGTCAGAGTTGCCAGACAGGCTATTACGAGAAGAGTAATTCTCTTTGCATTCATAAACAACCTCCATGGTTTCCTTCGAGTTTGAATTTCCAGAAGCGCATTTTCAAGTGGAATCTGCAAAATACCGGCTTCTCGCAGGTGATGACAACCCGTTGCCGCAAACTGGTAGCTCACTTCGGGGGGTCAGGGTAGAAGGTTGAATCCTTGTCGGGAGAAATCAGGATCGAAGCTAAATGCGTCTTCGATCCCTCTCTCGCGCATGATCTCGAAGCTAACCCAATCGGCCAAGCTGATTGGTCGCTTATTGGCGGCAATCGACGCACTTAATGCTCCGCGATGGAGGTCGGCGTCTACCCATACAATTTCCAGGATGGGCTCAAACTCAGACTTCCATTTCTTGATCGGGTGCATACCCAACCGGCTCTGAAGGAGTGCAAGCGTTTCCAATAACACATAGGAAGACGAAATCAGGACGGTACTGTCCGGGGCAAACTCGCTAAAACACTGTTCTGCCCGGCGGTGGAACTCATCATCCCGATCGAACAAGGCGTAAAGAGCGGAGGTGTCGGCAAATACGGCTCTCATTTCTTGTAGACCTGGCTGAGATACTCATCGTGCCTTCGCGCGACATCAGCTTTTCCGGAAGCGTATTTGCCAACCAGGGCGCGGGCTCTTTCCCAGCGGCTTTGACGCTCGAATTGAGCGAGTGCCATGTCTATGCCCACCCGCACCATTTCAGCCATTGAGACACCCTCTTCCCGCGCCACTTCCTGAAGCCTTTGGTACCGTTTCTCGTCAAGCTGAATTTGAGTCCGCACCATTATGTAAGCATAATATCATAATCTGTTATCATGACTGAGCAATTCCTCAAAGCGTTTCTGGGCAAGACTTCCCTGGGGATCATTCGCATGACGTTCTGGATCGGGCCCGACGGGAAAATTCGGCGCATCTGGGACAACGCCAAAGCCAAAGGCCATGCCGCCGAAGTCCTGGCGGCCATCTCTTCCTCATGACGGTCTCCTCGCAGAGTCGAGATGTAGCGCTGTCACCCCGTTATCGCCACAGCCTGCCGGTAGTGGGCGCCAGCGGACATTACCGTTTCACCTTTTCTTCTCTTGCCATCTCCTGCATGCAGGATTTCAGGTAATGGAATAAGTTGAATTTTGCTAATCTAGCGCCATGACGGTCCGAGTGCGCTTCGCACCCAGCCCGACGGGGCACCTTCATGTGGGGAATGTAAGGACTGCGCTCTACAGTTGGCTTTATGCCCGGCAGAAGGGGGGCGCCTTTGTCCTCAGGATAGAAGATACCGACCTGGCGCGCTCGGAGCGTCGATTTGAAGATCAGTTGATCGAAGATCTGAAGTGGCTCGGCCTGACCTGGGACGAAGGGGTGGATATCGGCGGAAGCCACGGCCCCTACCGGCAAACCGATCGATTTGACATTTACCGGGACTATGCCGAGCGTTTGTTGCATGAAGGCCGGGCCTACTATTGCTTCTGCCCTCCCGAATTGCTCGAAGAGGAACGGCAGCGACAGCTTGCGGCCGGAGAGCAGCCGGCCTACTCGGGCCGCTGCCGCGCGATTCCGCCTGAAGAGGCCAAAAGCCGTGTGGCGAATGGGGAAGAAGCCGTTCTGCGTTTGAAAGTCCGCGAAGGCACCATCGGATTCGAGGACATCGTCTTTGGGCCCATCGAAGTAGACTGCAGCATCATTGGGGACTTCGTCCTCCTGCGCTCGGACGGCTCGGCCCAGTACAACCATGCCTGCGTCGTGGACGACGCCTTGATGGAGATCAGCCCTGTCATCCGCGGCGAAGGGCATATCTCCAACACTCATCGCCAGCTCCTCATATATGAAGCGCTCGGACTGCAACCGCCGGCTTTTGCCCATCTCTCCACCCTTGTGGGAAGTGACGGCTCCAAGCTCAGCAAGCGCCACGGAGCCACCTCGATTGACGAATTCCGGCTCCAGGGCTACCTGCCGGAAGCCCTGAACAATTACCTCGCGCTACTCGGGTGGACTCCCCAGGACGAAAGCCGTGAAATCCTGAATCTCGACCAGCTCGTGGCCGAATTCGATCTGTCGCGTGTGCACCGCAGTCCGGCGACTTTCGACCTGGAGAAGCTGAACTGGGTCAATCGAAGCCATCTCAAGAACGCCGACCGCAGCCGCCTGGCTCAGCTTGTATTGCCTTACCTTCAGGAGCAGGGGAGAATACCGAAACATCCGGAGAGGCAAGTACTGGAGTGGCTGCGGGAGATCGTCGAGGCCATCGCTCACCATCTGACCAAGATCGAAGATATCGGGTCCGAGACAGACGTGATCTTTCGCTTTGAGCCGGAAAAGGACCTGCTTCGGCCTGAAGCGCAGGAGACCTTGGCCGACCCTGAGGCCGCGCGGGTTATAGAGGCTTTTTCTAAGCGAATCCAGGCGTACGAGCTTCTCAGCCTGGAAAATTACAAGCAGTCTCTCAAGGAAGTCAAAGAGGCGACAGGCCGCAAGGGAAAGGACCTGTTTCACCCGATTCGTGTGGCTTTGACGGCTCGTACTTCGGGGCCGGAGCTGGACAAGCTCGTGCCGATTTTCGAAAAGGGCAAAGAGTTGGATCTACCGACCCGAATCGCCGGGGTGAAGGAGCGCGTGAGCGCTGTAATGGCCCGTCTGCCCGAGCGAAAGATGTGATTATCTACGGCATCAACCCGGTCACTGAGGCGCTGAAAGCCCAGGGAAGGAAGATCGATCATCTGCTGGTAACGCGCGGGAAATCGAGTCCGCGCCTCCAGGAATTGATCGATCTGGCTCGCAACAGGGGCATCCCGGTTCGCTTTGAGCGCCCTGAGGTTCTGGACCGGCTGGCCGAGACCAGCCGTCACCAAGATATTCTGGCCGATGTAGCCGCGGTTGCATACTCTTCTTTCGAAGATATTCTGGAAACCTCCCCCCAACTCCTCTTACTGGTGGACGGAGTGGAGGACCCGCGCAACCTGGGAGCTCTCCTGCGCACGGCCGAAGCCACCGGAGTAGGCGGCGTGCTGCTTCCCGAGCGGCACAGTTGCGGCGTCACACCGCTGGTGGTGAAGGCCAGCGCCGGTGCAGCCCTGCACCTGAAAACCGCACAGATCGGCAACGTCTCCCAGACGCTAAAGACATTAAAGGAAGAAGGATTCTGGACGGTCGGCCTGGATATGAGCGGCCGCCATCGGCTTCAGGACCTCGACCCTACTCTTCCCCTGGTGGTGGTGCTGGGGGGCGAGCACCGGGGCGTCCGACGCCTGGTGCGAGAACAGTGTGATTTCCTGGTATCCCTGCCTATGAAAGGCCGGGTCACCTCACTCAATCTGTCCGTGGCGGCGGGGGTTCTGCTTTATCACCTGTCAGCACCAGGTTCTCCCACTCGTCCACCTGAGCCGTAAAATCGGGGGCTAGCAGGGTGGTGGAGCTGTATTCGAGGATGACGGCGGGGCCGGAGAGCCGGTTGCCGGGGCGCAGGCTTTTGCGCAGGTAGAAGCGCGTGGGCAGGCTTTCGCCTCTGAGGGCGACCGGCCTCTCCTGGACGATAGCTTCGGCTGGAGGCTCCTGGCATTCCAGGGGGCTTCTGGCAATTTCCGGGCCGGAATATCTGCCCGTCCCGCGCACTCTGACGTTCACGACCTCCACGGGAAGCAAAGCGTTTGAGTATCCATAGAATTGCTGGTGCAACTCGTGGAAGCCGCCCAGAAACCCTTCTGAAAAAGGAACCGGTATCTCATAGGACTGCCCGACGTAGCGCATATCCAGACTTTTTTCAATCCCGACCTCGCTCTCCGGAAAACCTTCTTCGACAAGCTGCCGTCGAATTCGCTCCTCCAGCGGCCCGAATGCTTCCTTAAGGCGTTCGGTCAGGTCCGCTTCTCCGGAATGGCGCATGAGCGTCAAAGAGGCGTCTTTAACGACATCGGCGAGCAGGATTCCGGAGGCCGATAAAAGACCTGGATCGGGGGGGATCACCACTCGTGGAATCAGCAGCGAGCGAGCCAGGTCGCAGGCGTGAAGGCCGCCGCCCCCCCCAAAGCTGACCAGGGTAAAGTCTCGCGTGTCAAAGCCCTTCTGCAGCGAGATCACACGAATGGCGCTCTCCATCTGTGTGTTGGCAATCTGGATAACTCCTTCGGCGATCTCGGTCGGAGTCCAGGCGCGGTCGCTGACTTCGTTGAGTTTTTGGGCCAAATGTTCCAGAGCCGGGAGCACCCTCTCGGGCAGAAGTTGCATCTCGCCGCCCAGGAAGTGATCGGGATCAATGGCCCCCAAAAACAGGTGAGCATCGGTAACCGTAACGTCCTCACCCTTGCCGTAGCAGACTGGTCCGGGGTCGGCTCCCGCGCTTTGCGGGCCCACTCGCAGCAACCCTCCTTCGTCTATCCAGACGATGGAGCCGCCGCCGGCCCCGACCGTGTGGATTCCGATCACCTGAACGGGTACGGGAAGGTAATCCACCTGGGCCTCGCTGGTGGTCTGGATTCCTCCGTTGCACAGGCAGACGTCAGTAGAGGTACCTCCCATGTCCAAGGTGATGATCTTTTCGTAGCCGGCTTGGCGAACCCGCTGGAAGGCTCCGACTACTCCGCCGGCCGGTCCGGAAAGGAGCGTGCGAATGGGCTGAAGCGCAGCCGATTCCGCGGAAGTCGCCCCTCCGTTGGATTGCATTATGGTTAGCCTGCCCTTCTGCACCAGGGGATCTGCAGCCAGGGCCTGCAGGTACCTCGACATCACAGGTGTCAGATAGGCGTTGATCACAGTGGCTGAGGTACGCTCGTACTCTCGAAACTCAGGCAAGACCTGATGAGAAAGCGAAATCGGGACACGGGTCGCCTCCAGGGCCTGAGCGATCTTGGTCTCATTCTCCGGATTTACATAGCTGTACAGCAGGACGACAGCAATCGATTCTGGAGAAAGCTGCTCGACTTTACCGCGCAGCCACTCGAGGTTCTTGTTCTCGAGGGGAACCAGGATCGTGCCGTCAAAGAGTGTTCTTTCCTTTACCCCCAGACGAAGACGGGCAGGCACCAGCGGCTCGGGGCGAGAGGCCGACAGCATGTACAGACCCGGACGGTTTTGGCGTCCAATTTCAATAATGTCCTCAAAGCCATGCGTAGTCACCAGTAAGGTCCGGGCGCCTTTCCTTTCCAGGAGGGCATTGGTGGCCACGGTCGAGCCATGCTGGATCAAGAAATCGGCTCTATCCTGAACAAGCCGTGCCAGGCCTTCCAGAATAGCCTTCTCGGGCGCCTCGGGAGTGGAGGGAAGCTTCAGAACGGTGGTTACGCCATTATCCTGGATGACAAAATCGGTGAAGGTTCCGCCCGTGTCGATTCCAATTCGCAGCATCAAGTCCGATCAAAAATGTTACAATATCGACCAAATTTTGAGATCGGAAACCATCCTACGATAGTTCGATTTATGAGGCAATCCGAGCTCCTTCGCAAAATCTATTGGACATCCACTTTCCTGGCTATCTTCATCCTGATCCTTCTGGCCAGCGCGATCTTCCTGAATCCCACTTCGGTCGGCAGTCCCCACTTTATATGGAATATCAACCTTTGGGCCGTCATCTGGGCCTTGAATTTCACCATTATCCTGGTATTGACATTCATCCTGGCCCGCACCCTTATAAAGCTCTACTTCGAATACCAGGCGGACCAGCCTGGAAGCCGGATCAAGCGCAAGCTGGTGACGACGCTCATCATCTTCTCCCTCTTCCCCACTTTGATCATGTCGTTTTTGTTTTTCGGCCTGATCAACCGCAACCTGACGCAGTGGTTCAGTTCCCCCTCCCGCCAGTTGACCGAGGATTCGCAGGCTATCGCCGCACGCTACTACCAGGAAAAACGGGCGGCCATGATCGCCGCCGCTTACGATCTGGCGCAAGGGGATAGTCAGCCTTTCAGTTCCGGATTGGAAGGCTGGGCCAGCTTTGATCCCGGCGGGCAGACGATTCATCACAGCGGGAACTGGAACCCGAGCCAGTCGTTCCAGGACACTGTTGCGAAGGTGCTCTCGGGGAAAATTCATTACGAGGTGAACAGGCTTATAGATGCCAATCCCTTGGATATTGGGATTCGGCTGCACTCCGCGGAGCAAGTTCTCATTGATTTTGGAATGGTCGGAGTTCCCATTCCCGGTCCGGACGGACATCCTCAGGGGGCAGCGTTCGGCTTTTTCACGATACCCCAGAGCGTGAGCTTCCACGCCGCGCGCGTGGAGGAAGCCGCGGAAAAGTACGAGGCCCTGAAGAGCGGCGCCAGCCAGATCTACATCAATTATTACTGGATCCTGGCGCTGACTACCCTGGCCGTGATTTTCGGCTTTGTCTGGCTGGGAACCTACATTGCCAGGAAGATCACGGTCCCTCTGGAAGCGCTGGCCGAAGGATCGCGCGAACTGGCGAGCGGCAACCTCGATTACCGCGTGGACGTCAAGGCCGTTGAGGAGTTGGGAGTCTTGGTGAACTCCTTTAACCGTATGGCGGACGAGATCAAGCAAAGCAGGCAGGACCTGGAAAGAGCTAATCAGGAACTGAGGACCACCAATGTCCGCCTGGACGAACGGCGCCGCTACATTGAGACTGTGCTGCAGAACATCGCCACGGGAGTCATCACCGTCAGCGAGAACAACATCATTCAAACCGTGAATGAGGCTGCCTGCAAGATGCTTCAGGCCGACCGCAAGGAGGTTCTCAATCGTTCGATCCAAGAAGTTGCGGGCAGGGAGCTTTATGCCGACTATGAGAGGATGAAGGAGCGCGCTCGCCTTTACGGCACCCATCGGAAGGAACTCACTCTCAGGCGGGGAGACGGACAGCTTCACATCGCCGCCACCATTACCTCCAATCCTCTGCCCATGAAAAGCGAAGCCGAATACCTGGTCGTTCTCGATGATTTGACGGAACTGATCCGCGCTGAGAAGTTCGCCGCATGGCAGGAGGTAGCGCGGCGGCTGGCACATGAGATCAAGAACCCGCTGACTCCCATTCAGCTTTCCGCCGAGCGCGTGCAAAAGCGCTTCGAAAGAATCGCCGCCGCCACGGTTCCTGACTCCGAGCTAAAGGAATTCGGAAAGGTGCTCGGAGATGCCACACGCATCATCGTGGCCGAAGCGGAGATTCTGAAGTCACTGGTCCAGGAATTTTCAAGGTTTGCCCGGCTCCCCATCTGCAAGCCTGTCGAGATACGGCTCCACGACTTGATCGAAGAAACGCTGGCGCTCTATGACGGAGGGCTGGATAACATCCGCGTGGAGAAATATTTTGACCCTGAGATCAACGGCGTCAAGCTGGATCCCGAGCAGATCCGGCGCGTCTTCCTCAATCTGATTGACAATTCCCTGGACGCTCTGGCTGGCTCGTCCCCTGAGAAGCTGATTGAAATCCGCACGCGATTTAATCCAGCTCGCGAATCGATCACGGTTGAGCTTCACGACAATGGTGTCGGCATCGCTCCGGAAGATTACGAACGTCTATTCCTGCCTTACTTTTCGACGAAGAAGAAGGGGACCGGCCTGGGGTTGGCTATCGTTCGCCAGATCGTTTCCGAACACAACGGCTTTATCCGGGCCGAACCCAACCTGCCACGCGGGACGAGATTTATCATGGAGCTGCCGGCGGGGTGAAAAACCAAATGCCCAAAGCGCGACTGCTGATCATTGATGACGAGGAAAACGTGCTCCTCTCCCTTCAGGGGATCCTTCAGGACGAGGGCTACGCTGTCGATTGCACGCGTTCCGGCGCAAGCGGACTGGAGATGCTGCAGAGGAAGCCGTTCGACGTCGTCCTGCTGGACGTGTGGCTACCGGAAAGAGACGGCATTGACATCCTGAAGGAGCTGAAATCAAAGCGGCCCCGGCAGTACGTTGTCATGATATCGGGACACGGCACCATTGAAACGGCTGTTCAAGCAACCAAGCTGGGCGCCTTTGATTTCATTGAAAAACCGCTCTCCTTTGAAAAAGTCACCCTGGTGCTCGAACATGCCCTCAAACAGAAGCGGCTGGAAGAAGAAAACCGATTTCTTAAAGATTTCGTACGCCAGGAGACGGTGATGATCGGCAATTCAGTCCCGATGCAAGCTCTAAGGCAGCAAATCGGGTATGCGGCGCCGACCGAAGGGCGCATTCTGATCTATGGCGAGAACGGGACGGGAAAGGAGTTGGTGGCCAGGCTTCTGCACTTGAACAGTTCCCGAAAAGAAAGCGCTTTCGTGGAAGTGAACTGCGCCGCCATCCCGGAAGACCTGATCGAAAACGAGCTGTTCGGCAGCGTCAGAGGGGCTTTCACGGGGGCCACCGAAAACCGAAAAGGAAAATTCGAACTGGCCCATGCAGGAACGCTCTTCCTGGACGAAGTGGGCGATATGAGCCTGAAAACTCAAGCCAAGGTTCTCAGAGTGCTGGAGGAACAGCGCTTTTATCCGGTAGGGAGCAATCAGGCTGTCGCAGTGGACGTGCGCGTCATCGCCGCAACCAACAAGAACCTGGAAGAGGAGATCGAGAAGGGAAGATTCCGGGAGGACCTCTTCTTCCGCTTGAACGTGATCCCCTTTGAGGTCCCACCGCTCCGGGAGCGCAGCGAAGATATCCCGGACCTGATCGATTACTTCCTGGAATACTTCTGTGAGAGAAACGGCACGGGCAAGAAGAAGATCCAGCCCGAGGCGCTGGGTAAACTGCGTTCCTATGCCTGGCCCGGAAACGTTCGGGAACTGAAGAATACGATTGAAAGAATGGTGATCATGAATCCGGAACACCGGGTCAGTATGATGGACCTGCCTGCTTCCATCCTGAGGCACCAGCCGGCCAGGTCAGACAACCATCAAAGCTGGCAAAAAGCTCGTGAAGAATTTGAGCGTAAGTTTATCCTGGAGAAGCTGATCGAGCATGAAGGCAATATTTCCCGAACAGCCGCAGCCATTGGGATCGAGCGAACTCATCTTCACCGCAAGCTGAAGGCTTACAAGATCAGGGTGAAATGAAAGGCCTGAGGCTTGAGGCCTGAGGAGATTCTGTGCAGGAAGCGATTGAGCAGTTCATCAAATATATTCGGTTTGAGAAGAACTATTCGCCGCATACGGTCAGCAATTATTGCCGGGATTTGGATGAGTTTGTGGCTTATCTCGTGGCGGGGCAGTCAGAAGGCAGCTTCCAGGTGAAGGACATCGATCACATCACGGTTCGCGATTTCCTGGGGCATCTACATCGCAAGGGAAACAATAAGAGATCGGCCGCGAGAAAGCTGGCCACCTTGAGGTCGTTTTTTCGCTTTCTGCACCAAAATGGCAGGGTGGCCTCCAATCCCGCACGTCTGGTCAGCACCCCGAAGCTGCCGCAGCGGGTTCCGGGATTTCTCTCCGTGCGCGAGGTGGAAGCTGTGCTGGACCTGCCCGACCCGGATACCCATCGGGGCAAGCGCGACCGCGCCATTCTGGAGCTCCTTTACGCCGGCGGAATCCGGGTCAACGAACTGGTCCAGTTGGACCTGGAAGACCTGTCATTAGGCCAGCGCTTGATCAAAGTGCGGGGCAAGGGACGAAAGGAACGATTGGTGCCGTTTGGGAAAAGGGCCCGGGAGGCGCTGCAGAGCTATCTCGCCATTCGGGGAGAGATACTGCGCCGCCAGCGGACGGCCCGGGAGCCGAACGCTTTGTTCCTGAATCTGCGAGGATATCGAATCACGGCACGGTCGGTTCAGAGAAACCTGCAGCAGTATCTCCTGGCGGGCGCGCTGCAGTTGAATGTCCACCCACATCTTTTCCGCCATTCCTTTGCCACACATCTGCTCAACAACGGCGCCGATCTTCGTTCCATCCAGGAATTGCTGGGCCACGAGAGCCTTTCCACCACTCAGAAATACACGCACCTTTCCATTGAAGAGTTGATCAAGGTTTACCGCTCCGCCCATCCCAGGGCGAAGAAGTGAGCACATTGCCCTCGACGTGTCTTTCTGCTATATTGTCCATTTTTGAGAACGAGACGGCATAGATGGCTCTGACCAAAGATAAGAAAATCGACATTATCGGCAATTTCCAGTTGCACGGTTCGGACACTGGATCCCCAGAAGTGCAGGTGGCCATTTTAAGTGAGCGCATCAGTTATCTAACTGAGCACTTCAAGACCCACAAAAAGGATCACCACTCGCGTCGCGGCCTGCTCAAACTGGTAGGCCAGCGGCGGCGGTTGCTGGATTACCTCAAGAAGACGGATTTCAACCGCTACAAAGAACTGATCGAGCAGTTGGGAATCCGTAAGTAACGGTCCTGCCTTGTCAGTCACTGCCAGCCTTCTGGAGTCCAGCCTTAATCATGATAAGATCAGACTATCTCCTTATTCGAAAAGCACTTAACGTTTAGCGAATTAGGAAAATTTTTTATGTAAACTACTGCGGGGTACACGAGTTTTATCGAACCGGATCAAAGCCAGTTGACCCGGTCCGATAAAATTCGTGCAGTCCGCGCCTATTGGAGGAAATCAAAATGACCGAAAAAGTAACCCTAAGATTGGGAGGCCGAGAGCTCTGCATCGAAACAGGGCATCTGGCAAAGCAGGCGGATGGCGCCGTAGTGGTCCGCTATGGCGACAGCGTGGTTCTGGTGACAGCCTGCGCCCAGACTGAGCCCAGGGAGGGAATCGACTTCTTTCCTTTAACCTGCGATTACCGCGAATACACCTATGCCGCGGGCAAGATTCCCGGAGGATTTTTCAAGCGCGAGGGCAAGCCTACGGAGAAAGAGGTTTTAACCAGCCGACTGATCGATCGTCCGCTGAGGCCGCTTTTCCCGGAGGGCTTTCGATGCGAAACTCAGATCATAGCCCTGGTTCTCTCGGCTGAGCCGGACATGAATCCGGACATGCTGGCGCTGGTCGGCTCTTCGGCCGCCTTGGCCGTCTCGGATATTCCGTTTCCCCACTCCACAGCGGCCGTCCGAGTTGGGCTGATCGACGATCAGTTTGTCATTAACCCGTTGTACAGCCAACTCCAGCAGAGCAAGTTAAACCTGATAGTTTCCGGGACCGAGGAAGGTATTGTCATGGTGGAGGCAGGAGCCCGCGATATTTCGGAAGAGAAGATGATCGAGGCCCTGGAGTTCGGCCACCAGGCGATCCGCCAAATCATCGGCAAAGTACGAGAATTGGCCGGCCGCCTGGATATTACCAAAAGGCCGGTTGAGCCGGTGACTTATGATCCTGAGGTCGAGCGCATGGTGCGCGAACACGCCTCCGAAAAAATCTTGGAGGCGCTTTATACAAAGGGCAAGCATGCCGGTGAGCAAAACATGAAGCAGTATCGGGACGAAGTCATCAACCTCTTCCCGGAGGACGATTCGCGACGCTCGCAGGCGGGTCCGGTCTTTTCACGCTTAAAAGAGGAAATCTTCCGGAAGCGTCTCCTGGAGACCAGGCAGCGAAACGATGCAAGGACTGCCAATGAAATCCGTTCCATCAGTTCAGAAATCAGCATTTTGCCTCGAACCCATGGGTCTGCCCTGTTCACACGCGGCGAAACCCAGGCCCTGGTGACGGTGACTCTGGGTACCGCGGAAGATGTCCAGCGTCTCGATGACTTAAGTGGCGAAACTTCCAAAACCTTCATGCTGCATTACAACTTCCCTCCTTTCAGCGTGGGTGAAGTGGCCTTTCTGAGAGGCCCGGGGCGCCGTGAGATCGGGCATGGATTGCTGGCAGAGCGCGCCATCGTCTCGGTGTTGCCCGACGAAGGCAGCTTTCCCTACACCATCCGTGTAGTCTCGGACATCCTGGAGTCCAACGGGTCATCCTCGATGGCTACCGTGTGCGGTGGAATTCTGGCTCTTCAAGACGCCGGCGTTCCCATCCGGACTCCGGTAGCGGGTGTGGCCATGGGGCTGGTCAAAGAAGGAGATAATTACATCATTCTGTCCGACATCGCCGGTTTCGAAGACCATTACGGCGATATGGACTTCAAGGTGGCGGGCAGCGCCGAAGGTATCACGGCTTTGCAAATGGATATTAAGGTTACCGGGCTCACCCACGAGATCCTGGCCCAAGCTTTGCAGCAGGCCAGGGAAGGCCGCTTGCACATCCTTCAGAAGATGGCCGAAACGATCTCTGAGCCTCGTCCGGCTATATCGAGCTATGCGCCCAGGATCATCACGCTGCACATCCCGACCGACAAGATTGGGACCGTCATCGGCCCGGGCGGCAAGATGATCCGCAGCATCATCGAACAAACGGGCGTGAAAATCGACATCGAAGACGATGGTTCCGTCAAAATCTTCTCGATTGACAATGAAAGCGCCGAAAAGGCCGTCGCGATAATCGAAGGCCTGGTGGCAACCGCGGAGATAGGAAGGACCTATCTGGGCAAAGTGGTCAAAGTCCTCGATTTCGGAGCGTTTGTGGAGATCCTGCCGGGGACCGAAGGATTGCTGCATATCTCTGAGGTCGCCGACCACCGCATCAAAGACATCCGGGAAGAAGTGCATCCCGGAGATAAAATCCTGGTCAAGGTCCTGAACATCGACAGCCAGAACAAGATCAGGCTCAGCCGCAAGGCGGTTCTGGAGGATCAGAGACAGGAACAGCATGAACCCAAAGCGCCTGCGGAGCGCACTTAAGGACTTCAAAAAGGGAAAGATCGACGAGGAGCAGATGTTCGAACTGCTCCGCGATCTTCCCTATGAAGACCTCCATTTTGCCAAGGTGGACCACCACCGAAGTCTCCGCCAGGGCTTTCCCGAAGTAATTTTTGGGCTGGGTAAGACCACCCACCAGATCCTGAAAATCGCGGAGACGCTGCTGGATAAGAACGCCAATCTCCTGATTACCTCTGCAGGAGAGGAAGTTTTCCGGCAATTGCAGTCGCTCTACCCGGAAGCCCAATACCATCCAAACAGCCGAGCCATTACTTTCGCTCGCGAGTCTCTGAACCAGGGCCGCGGCAAAATCGGCGTCTTTTCAGCCGGGACCGCCGACATTCCGGTAGCCGAAGAGGCGGTGGTAACTGCCGGCATCATGGGCAATGAAGTGGAGCACTGCTACGATGTCGGCGTTGCGGGCCTGCACCGCATCCTGAGCCAGAGAGAGCTACTGAGGTCCTGCACGGTCTTAGTTGTAGTCGCCGGAATGGAGGGCGCCCTTCCGAGCGTGGTGGGAGGACTTGTAGATATCCCCGTCATCGCGGTCCCCACCAGCGTCGGCTATGGAACCTCGCTGGGCGGTATAGCCGCTCTTCTGGGTATGCTCAATAGCTGCGCCAGCAATGTGACGGTGGTGAATATCGACAATGGCTTCGGAGCAGGATATGTGGCGAGTTTGATCAATCGGAGGAGGCTGACCGCTGAGCCCTGACTGCTGACCGAAAATTGAGACCGGCTGTGAAACTGGTCAGCGGTCAGTTTTGCTAATGGACCTCCAAACTCTCTTACTCCTCGATTTTCCCAAAATTCTGGAAATCCTCCGCCGCTTCGCCCAGAGTCCCATGGGCCGCGCCGAGGTGTCCCGGATCGGGCCGCTGCCTGGCCGCGAGCGACTGCAGGCCCGGCTGGACATTTTGGGCGAATGCGTCCGCTTTTATGAGGCAAAGGGCCGGCTCCTATTCGGCCATTTGGAAGATCCCCAACCCCTGCTCTCCGAGCTGCGGGTACAAGGACAGGCCCTGGAGCCGGCGCAATTTCTAGTTCTGCTGGACCTGCTCAAGTCAGGGCAGGAACTGAAGCGTGCCTTCTCTCCTCAGGGGTTTCCCATCCTGGCGGGACATCTTGAAACGCTCCCTGCAGCTACTTCCTGGATTGAGGAGATCGAGCGCGTGATTGACAGCTCAGGCGAGATCCGGGAAAACGCTCATCCCGAGTTGCGGCGGATCCGTCAGAAGCAGCTCAAATGCCGGCAGCAAATTCAGGATCACCTGCGAGCTTACTTCAGCGGCGCCAAGTCGCAATATCTGATTGACGAACCTTTTGTAACCCTCCGCAACGGCCGCTACGTCATTCCGCTGCGGGCCGAGCATCAGCGCAGGATTCCGGGCGTGGCTCATGGAAGCAGCTCATCGGGAGCCACCGTATTCATGGAGCCGCTGACGGCCGTTGAACTGAACAATGACTGCCTCTATTACCAGGAGCGCGAGCAGGAAATCATTTTCAAGATTCTGCGAGCTCTTACCGACTATCTTCGCCCTCAGCGTGAAGCTTTCGAGCAGACAATCGACAGAATTGCTCAGATGGATGCGCTGTTCGCCTGCGCCCAATTTTCAGCCAGGTATCACTGCGTGATCCCGCGCTTGAGTGAGACTCGCGCTCTGCTGCTGGAGAAGGCCCGCCATCCCTTACTGCTCAAAAGCCTCGGGGAGGAGCGGGTGGTCCCGGTCTCGATTCGACTCTCGGACGATCAAAACGGACTGGTCATCAGCGGCCCCAACGCCGGAGGCAAAACGGTTGCGCTCAAGACTGCGGGACTGATTTCAATTATGGCCCTTTCCGCTCTGCCCGTGCCGGCGGCCGAAGCCGTGGTGCCGCTCTTCCATCAGGTGTTGGCGGACATTGGAGACCGCCAGTCTATCGCTGAGCAACTGAGCACTTTTTCGGCCCATGTCCTGCGCATCAGGGAAATGATCGAGCGGCTGGACCCTCCCAGCCTGGTCCTGCTCGATGAGGTGGGCACGGGAACCGATCCTGTCCATGGATCGGCACTGGGAGTGGCTCTGATCGATTATTTCCGCAGGCGTGAAACGCTGGTGATCGCGACCACTCATCATCACGCCATCAAACAGTTCGCCTTCTCCACTCCCGGCATTGACAACGCCAGTGTCGAACTGGACCCGGAAACTCTCAAACCGACTTACGAGCTGAAGTTTGGAGTGGCCGGGGGCAGCAGCGGCCTGGAAATTGCCTTGCAGCTTGGACTTTCTCCGGAAATTATTAACCAAGCCAGGACGCGGCTGGATGAGACAGATCTCCAGCTCGAAAATTACCTCCAGCAACTGCGCCAGGAGCTGGCGGCGCTGGAAAGGCAGCGTGGGGACATCGAGCGAGAAATCGAGCTGTCCAGGCAGGAGCGCGCTTCGCTGGAACAGAAGTATCAGAAAAAAGACCTCAAGCGGCAAGAGCAGTTGGAACAACGATTTCAGGAGAGCCTTTCCGAATTCCGGGCCGAGATGGAGCGATTCATCAAGACCGTGAAAGATCGATTTGAAGCCGCCCGGTTGCGCAAGGAAGCCAGAAAAAGGGAAGCCTCCCTGAAGGAAGCTTTTAGGCGTAGCATGAGCACTGCCCGCGAGGCGGAAACCTACGAGCCAGCCAGCGCCCATCCGAGCCGCGACTGTCCACCCAAAGGGTATCCGGCGGCTCCAGTCTTAAGGAAGGGCGATCGCGTCTTCCACTCCTTCTTCGGCAAAGCCGGAGAGGTGCTCGAGCTCAAAGGCGCCGACGCCGTCCTGGAAATTG
Organism: Acidobacteriota bacterium; assembly: GCA_050747825.1. Lineage (GTDB taxonomy): Bacteria > Acidobacteriota > UBA6911 > RPQK01 > JBOGJG01 > JBOGJG01. Next base: position 26,875 of record JBOGJG010000078.1, read on the forward strand.
AAGGCAAACGCATCACCGCGCCATTGAACCAGTTAAAGAAAATCGAGGAGAAATCCACCGTCCAAGTCCGCACCAAGAACGTCATCGTCCAGGTCGTAGAGAACTCCGAGCCGGAGTTAAACCTGGTCGGATCGACTGTGGACGATGCCTTGATCAAGCTGGATAAATTCCTCGACCGTGCTTTTGTCTCCAACCTTCGGGAGGTGCGGATCATCCACGGCTTTGGGACCGGCAGGCTCAGGAAGGCGCTCTCGGAATTTTTGAGCGGGCATCCTCATGTAGCCACCCATCGCGTCCAGGGCGGCGCCACGATCGTCGAAATCCGACAGTAATGTGCCGATTGGCTCTTCTTTGCTCAGCACTCTGAGCGGCGATGGTCCGGGGCCCGCTCCCCGCAGCATGTGGTAAGATTCGGCAAATGAAAGGGCTCCTTGCGGTACTAGTCTCGCTGGCTTTTAGCACTGTCGTATCCGCTTCCAGCGAATGGAACGGCCTGTGGAGAATCACCACCTTTTACGAAGACGAGTTTAACGCGCTTTATCACCTGGCCATCTCAGGAGAGGAGATCCGCGTCTTCGATGAAATGGGCAGAAAACTGGAAGTACCTGAAGCGACAGCTTCCGCCGAAACTCTCGATCTCCTGATTGCGCCTGCTACCAAACCTCACCCTTTTCGGCTCACAGGCGCCCGCCAGGGCGACCAGGTGACCGGGGAGTGGACCTTCTTTGTCGGCCAGTATTCCGCCACTGGAAAGCTGAAGGCCGAGCGCGTCTTCGAGCAGGCTCCCTGGGATCCCTTTGAGGCCATCCGAGCTGACTGGAAAGACGGTTTGATCGACCTCACAGGATTCCTCCTGAAGGAGGCCCCTCGGAGCCAGTTCGATGAATTTGTCTCTTTCTGGAACCGCCAGGTTCTGCCCAGGTATTACTTTCTGGTTCAGGGATGGCTTTATGGGGAGGGCGACGGTCTGGACTCACAGGAGCAACAGCTTCGACAGGTCTTTGAATTCCTGGGCAAAGTTCGGAAGGAAAAGGCACCTGTTAGCTTGGGCAAAACACTTAAGAAGAGTCTTCAGGAAGTGAAGGCGCGGTTTGGATCCACTCGATTTAACTACTATCTCGTAAACTCAATCGGACCGGAGGGTGCTTCCTGGGTCACGCTGTCAAGCCGGCCGCCCCGACCGGACGAGCTTGATATCGGCTGCTGCTCTGAATTCAAAGTCCCCAACTTTGAGGAACAATATCTCATCCTCAACCCGCTGGCACTAACGACTGATCTGTCCCTGCTGGGAGTGATGGTTAAGCAGGAGCTTATTCTTCACTCGCTCTGGCCGGATCAGGAAAGCAGTCCGGAATTGCAGCTTTTCAAGCGAGGGCTTTCGCTCCACCTGGCGCTGGAACTGGAAGAAAGAGCGTTTCCGAGCAGCCTGCAGGAAGTCAGGAAGGGATACGACTTCGCGCAGGGTCTCCTGTCCCGCCACAGCCTCGAGGACCTGCTGAAGATGGACGAGCAGCAGATCACCTCAGAATGGCAAAGCCGGCGGGCTGAGGGCCAATAGCTTCCGGGTCCCTCAGAGCTGGTGGATTGCCTCAGCCGCTCGATGTCCTCGGACTTGCCAGGATAATGGGCGCGGAAGGCAGCCAGGGCATCCTGCGCCCCTGCTCCGACTTATTTCCCCCCCGGCCCCCCAGCCCGGATCCAGTCTTCGTTGAAGTGCGCATGTTTAATCGCCTTGCGCCGCGGCCTGCCCTCCTCGTCCGGCAGAACATCCGCTTTCTTTGCAAAGTAGCTGTAGGTGGCGTGGAGCGTCCCGTCTCCTGCCTGAATGATGGAGGGGTAATGATACTGTCCCGCATCTTCGATGCTCCGAACATTCTCGTCCCTTTCCAGATGCCGCTTCCACTTCCAGGTTTTCCCCTCATCGTCCGAAAGGGCCACGGCCAGGCTGTAGCGACCCCGCTCAAGGTCGTTGTGGATCAACACCCAGTTGCCGTTAGCCAGCGCCCTGACCTCGGCGCCGGAACCGGGATTGGGAAACTCTGAATCCCGAACCGGGCTCCACGTCTCCCCCCGATCTCTGGATTCGCTGATGTGAAGACGCTTGGGAGGCGGGCCGTTGTCCCGCATGTAGGCCACCAGAGTTCCGTCCTTTTTCCCAACCAGAGAGGGCTGGATATTTCCCAGCCCGACCAGCGGCGTGCTGGTGAACCAGGTCTTCCCCCAGTCATCGCTGATGGCCATCAGGGAAAAGCTGAAGCCATCGGAATAGAGCGGCACGATCAGTCTCTTGCCATTCAGGACATAGGGATGGGCTCGCGTCATCCAACCAAGGCGCCGGTAAAGCTTGTCGGCAGCCTTCTGGCGGATCTCCTCCAGGTATTCATTCAGCCGCAAGCGGCCTGACTCATTCAGATCAAGAGCCGCCAACCTCTCGGCGGCAGCCTCGACCGTAGCAATGAATTTCTCACCGGGAGTGACGTGAAGTACGCGGCTGATTTCCCATTGCGGAGTTCCCGCCTTCTGATAATCCGATGATACCCTGTAATTCATCAGTGCCGTATGCCACTCGTTGGCCAGAATCGTCGGCCACAGCAGCCACAGTCTCTCCTGTGGGTCGATGAACATGGCCGGGTTGGTATCCGGATAGCCCGATACGTCCTCCATGACGAACGGCTCGCTCCACTGCCTGGCGCCTTGTTCCCTGCGCGAGCCGAGAACCACGACGTCATCCGCCTGGCGCTCGCCCGAGCCGTGAAACCAGCAGACCAGGAGGCTTCTATCCGGCGCCTGGACAATGCAGGACGCATGGTTGTGCCAATGCTCCAGCGGAAAGATAAGCTCCGACTCTAGAAATGGCTGCGGCCCGGCTGTTTGAAGGAAGGACAGCAGCAACAGTGGTGACACGCACGAAATTCGACCCAGCACCCGCGCGGGTACTGAATTGTCGATCCAGTCTGGTAACATTTTCGATATATCCCCTTTCAGGCAGTTCTCTTCAGCTAATAGGACAGGTTAATCAGGTGCCAGCCTCCCAGTAGAACCATTCGCTGATGCCACTTTCAGTGCCAACAACGTGCGTGTCACCATTAACGCCATTAACGCCTTTCCCGTTGCAATTCAGCGGTTTTTGCAGCAAGCTATAGCTTCCCAGGAGCCATGATACCAAGATTGACGGGGGTTTTTGCAGCGCTGATTACCCCGGTAGATGAGCGGGGCCGGATCGACTATGAAACCTTTGCTCAACTGATCAACTTTGTCCTGGATAGAGGTGTGGATGGCGTCTGTGTCGGCGGAGCGACATCGGAGTACCCCTGCTTTGATCTACCCGAACGGAAGGAACTGATTTCGCGAGCAGCTGCGATTGTGGCGCAAAGAACCAGGCTGATTGCTGCTATTGGGGCTCCTACTTTTCCTAAAACGCTCGAGCTGGGTGAATGTGCGCTGCAAGCGGGCAGTGATTTCCTCCTCGTCGCCATGCCTTACTTCTACAAGTACAATGACGAAGACCTGGATGTTTTCACCCGAGAATTGACTCGTTCCTTGCAGGCTCCCTGCCTACTCTACCATCTTCCAGGCTTTACAAACAGTCTCGCTGTCGAGACCTCCATTGCCCTGCTTAGTGACGGGGCTGCTGCCGGAATAAAGGACAGCAGCGGAAGTTCGAGTTCTCAGAAGCGCTTGACCGAGGCCCATCAGGAATTGGGCTTCACTCTTTTAAATGGGGCCGATGAGCTCTTGCTTTCCGGGTTGAAATCCGGCTGGGACGGAGCTATCTCCGGCACGGCGAATCTCTTTCCTGAGCTGCTGGTTAACCTTTATCAGAGCGCGAGTGCCGGTGACTGGGACCGTGCTGGGCTGTACCAGCACAGGTTGAATGCACTGATCTCCAGGATGGCGGGACTTCCTTTTCCCTGGGCAATTCGAGTGGGCATGCAGGTGCGGCGAATCTCCACGGGGCCGCTTCCACTGCCACTGTCGGCGTCACGCCAGAGCGAGGCGGCGGACCTGCTGCTCTGGCTGGAGGACCGGCTGGAGGAATTTACCTTGCCAGATCGCGGTTCTGATTATTCTCGCCCTTCGCGGGACTCGCTGGCTTAACCATGGTTGAAGGCGCCAGGCCGATTCCACTGCTGGCGATTCTGCTGTTGGGGCTTGCCATCTGGCTGATCCCCCCGCCCGAAGGAGTGGAGCCGCAGGCCTGGCATCTGCTGGCCATCTTCATCGCAACAATAGCCGGGATTATCGTCAAACCTTTGCCTATGGGGGCGGTGGCTGTCCTGGGCACTTTGGCGACGGTGCTCACCGGAACTCTTTCCATCGGTCAGGCCTTGAGCGGATTCAGCAATACCACCATTTGGCTGATCGTGCTCGCCTTCTTCATCGCCCGCGGATTCATCAAGACTGGTTTGGGGAGGCGTATTGCCTATGTCTTCATCGCGCTGCTGGGCAGGCGCAGCCTGGGGCTGGGCTATGGCCTGGTAGCCACCGATCTGTTTTTGGCTCCGGCTATCCCCAGCAATACGGCCCGGACCGGTGGAGTCATGTTTCCGGTTCTGCTCTCTCTGGCGGAGGCTTATGAAAGTCGCCCGGATGACGGCAGCGCTAGGAAAATCGGAGCCTTTTTAACCTTCACAGCCTTTCAGGGAACCAATATCACCAGCGCCATGTTTCTCACCGCCATGGCCGCCAACCCTTTGGCCGCGCAACTGGCCGCCGACCAGGGCATCCTCATCACCTGGAGGCTGTGGGCGATAGCTGCCTTCTTGCCGGGGATGGTCAGTCTGATCGTTATCCCTCTTCTGATTTACAGGCTCTATCCGCCGGAAGTTAAAAGCACGCCGGGGGCTGTGGCTATCGCCCGCGATAAATTGAAGGACATGGGTTCGGTCAGGAAAGAGGAACGAATTATGGCCGCCACTTTCGTCCTTCTCCTGACGCTCTGGATTTTTGGGTCGGACCTGGGGATGGACAGCACGACCGCAGCTCTGGTCGGACTGGCTGGCCTCCTGGTCACGGGCGTCCTGACCTGGGGCGACATCTGCCGTGAAGAGGAAGCCTGGAACACTCTGGTCTGGTTTGCGGCCCTGGTGATGATGGCCACCTATCTGAACGAGCTGGGACTGATTCCCTGGTTCAGCCAGACCGTCGCGGCCTGGATTGAAGGCACAGCCTGGTTGACGGCTTTTGTCGTGCTCTCCCTGACTTACTTTTACAGTCATTATCTTTTCGCCAGCAACACGGCGCACGTCAGCTCGATGTATGCTCCCTTTTTGGCGGTCGCGTTGATCGTGGGAACCCCTCCGCTCCTGGCCGCCCTTGTGCTGGCTTTCTTCAGCAACCTCTTTAGCAGCATGACCCACTACGGCACAGGCCCGGCGCCGATTTTCTTCGGCTCGGGCTTTGTGGATCTGGTCACTTGGTGGCGGCTGGGTTTCCTGATCAGCGTCGCTAATATTCTGATCTGGCTGATTCTAGGCGGACTGTGGTGGAAACTTTTAGGCCTGTGGTGAGGGACCTGTGATCTTGACGCGAGCCCTTTTCAGAAATGCCAGAACATAGTTCAGAATTCCGGGAGCGGCGCCAAGCTCCTCAGGCGCTACGATGCCAGCGCGCCTGAACCTTCCCTCCAGGAGCAGCCTGGCCACAGCGGCACAGGTAAAGCCGGTCGTCCTTGCCATGGAGCTGAGACGGCTTTGCGGGTCATATTCGGCCCAGAGACGATACTCCAGTTGCTCGTCATGACCGGCAAGGTTTCGCACCTGCATCTGCACGATCAGAATCGTGAATTCCGGCTCGCCGGCCTCCAGCCGCCAGGAGCGGGAGAGCAACTCAGTGCTGAGATCGATGGGACGGACGCTGTTTTTCTTAATGTCGATGGGCGTTGTGTCAAAGAAGCCGGCCTCCCGAAGGCCTTGCATCCCCTTGGCGTGGCCCGGATAGCGCAGCGTCTTCTCCGTCATGCGAGGAATTTTCTGCGTGCGCAGGAGCGTCCTGAGACCGTCGGTGTTAAACGCTTCCAGAGTGCCGATTCCGGAAATCTCCAGGAATTCGACCTCAGAAAGGGCGGGCTTGCTGATCAATTTGCCATCTTCGATCATCCGGGCGGGGCGCGTGTACTCCTCGATGACGTCTCGGGGCGAAAAGGGGGCTTTGTATTCGAACGGAGAACTTCGGGCCAGTGGCAGTCCTCCCACGTAACAGAGGTAGCTTTGGACCAGAGCGTAGCTACAGGTGTATCCCAGCATCATGTTGCACAGCCCCGGAGCCAGCCCGCAGTCCACTACGGCGGTCACACCCCGGCGGCGAGCCTGCTCATCCAGAGCAAAGGGCTCTTCCGGAAAGAAGGAGATGTCCACAACGTTTTTGCCCGCTTCGATGACTTCGGTCAGAACCTTGTAACCGAGAAAACCCGGTACAGCGCCAATCACAAGATCGCAGTTGGACACCACTCTCCGGACTGCTTCGCTGCTGGACAGATCCGCAATCTCAGTCTGAAGAGAGCCTCCTTGATGCAGTCGCTTCAGTCTCTCGGCATTGCTGTCCACCGCCTTCACGCGGCAGTCAGAGGCCAGTTCAAGCGCAATCGCGCTCCCCATCATGCCGGCTCCCAGGACGACAGCCCGGTCGCTCATCTATTTTGACCTGAGTGATCGGAAGAGCCACTCATAGGTTTCCGCGTAGAAGTAGTCATGCACTCCGGCATATTTACCGCTCCCGAGTTCAATGGTCAATGAAGATCTACAACAGAGGAACTCAAGAAAGATCGGAAAGATCAGTTTGAACATCGAAGTCACCCACGTACCGCTCGACGCAATCTTCAGTGTGCGCGAGGAGTATACGGCAGCTACCTGGTACAGGAGCTGAAGCGGCTCTGTTACGAGAAAGGGTGCATTGCCTCCGCCACGCTGCCACAAAGACCATCTCGCGTCGCGGCTGACCTTACAGTGCGCCGGGATGCTGCGGCCGCATTAACGCTTGAGCGTCAACCTGCGGAACAAAGAGGAAAAATCAAAAAACTTAAGAATGCCGGGGGACGGAATCGAACCGCCGACACGCGGATTTTCAGTCCATTGCATGGCGGCTCCCGGCACGCGAGGCTTCGACATGGGCATAAACCGGGGCATATTACGAGTGAAGGGGTCGCAAGCGGATATAGAATGGAATGCGGAGAGGACAGCCCAAGTCGCTGTTCTTGAAGCTCAATCCAAATCGGCGCAAATCGGCGCAACAGGGCGCACCCAACTGCAAAACCTCGATTCGTCGGTTCGATTCCGACCGGCGCCTCTCCCCGCTAGGACACCGCCCCCGCCCCCGCCCCCGCCGGCTGCTGGACCGGCTCCGCCGGTAGCGGGGACACGATCACGCCTTCGCCGAGCGCGATCCCCGGTCCCGCGAAGCTGCCCACGTCCCCTCCGAAATACGCCTCCTCTC
>JBOGJG010000079.1:0-2515 GCA_050747825.1 Acidobacteriota bacterium
CGGGTCGTTGGCGAACCCGAAGTTGAAGTCGATCTGATCGAACAGCGCACCCTGCTCGACGTACGGCAGGATGCCGACCAGCCAGCTCGTTTGTCTGCCGTTGTTGCCGTTCGCAGGCGAGGCGTAATTGATCGGGAAATGGCTGTACACGTCGTGATAGTTGTGCAGGGCCAGCGCGAGTTGCTTGATGTTGTTTTTGCAGCTCGACCGCCGCGCGGCTTCGCGGGCCTGCTGCACGGCCGGCAACAGCAACGCCACCAGGATTGCACTTCCGTTTTAACAGCCTGCCTGCCGATAAAACCTTCAACGCAACGGGGGGGAAGCACAGTGATGAACCGGAAGAAGCGACGGTTTGCCAGGCTGGATCAGGCGCTGGATGGTTCGCAGGTGTTGGCCCGCGGATACATCCGGGTCTCGACGGAGGACCAGGCGATCAACGGCATCTCGCTGGAGCACCAGCAGGAGCGGATTGTCAGCTATGCCAAGGAGCGCGGATGGAGGCTGGACTACATCTACCGCGACGAAGGGGCCAGCGCCTGGAAGGAGCTGGGCGAGAACCGCCGGGCGTTCGTGGAGATGATCGGCGAGGGCAAGGGGGGACAGTTCAGCGTCTTGATCTGCCTGGATCAGAGCCGCTTCGCCCGCGACCTGCGGGCCCAGGCGCACTACATCAACGTGCTGGATGAGCACGGGGTGGACGTCGTGTTTCTGAACGAGCCGACCGAGCAGGACCGCACGCAGCGGGACCTGGTGCGGGGGATCATGGGCGCCATCAACGAGGCCGAGAGTTCGCTGAAGAGTCAGCTCGTGGCCGGCAACATGCGCGAGAAGGCCAAGCGCGGGCTGTGGATCGGCTCCCCGCCGGACGGCTACGACGCGGCCGGCACCGGCGGGGTGCTAAAGTCCAACGCCCGCGCTCCGCTGGTTCAAAACGTCTTCACCTGGTATCTCGAAGACCGCTCCCTGGAGAGAGTGGGCCGACGGCTGATCGCCGCCGATCTCAGGCCGCTGCGCGCAGCAGACTGGCAACGCGCCGTGATTCGCCGCTACCTGAAAAACCCGGTCTATGCAGGCTGGATTGAGTGGCGAGGCACGCGGTACCGCGGGGCGCACGAGCCGCTGGTCGATCAGGAAACCTTTGATCGCGTGCAGCGGCTGTTGGACAAGAACACCCCCAGGCCGAAAGCCAAAGCCGGTGGAGGATCGCTGTTGGTCCCTTGGGCCCACTGCGGTTACTGCGGCTGCCCGCTGTGGATCAGCCACGGCAAGAAGGGACAAAAGTATTACTTCTGTTCCCGAAACCACGGACGGATCACCACCTCGCCCTGTTCCCACCGCGCCGGGCAGGGACGCATCTTCCGTGTGCGCGACCACGTGCTCGAGCAGCCGGTATTGCGCGACATCATGGCCCTCTCGGAAAAAGACATTCGCGCCGGCATCGCCCAGGGCAACGGAGAGGTCCTCCGCAAAGAACGCCGGCTGCGCCAATCCCTGGAACAGCTCCGCGGGCAACTGGACCAGCAGCGCATCAGGCTCCAACAGGTGGTCGGCATGAAGTTGGCCGGCGAACTGACCTCCCAGGAGTTCAACGGCCTGATGGCCGACTACCGCGGCGAACAATCACACCTGGAGGAGCAGGAGGCGGCGCTCAAGCGACAGCTCAAAGAGCAACCGCTCACACACGCCGACATCGAACGGACCGTGGCCGTCGTGCGCGATTTCCAACGGGCCACCGCCGAGGCGCGCTGGGACAGACCCCAGATCAAGCGGGAGCTGGAACGGCTCTTGGAGAGGGTCGAGGTCAGCCGCTCTCAAGTGCTGATCCGCTACAAAGGCCGATTACTTCGCGCGCGAAGGGTCGTCCTGACGATGTCTGGGAAAAAGCGGCAAGAAAAAAATGGCACAGAGACCCCACGATCGCCGCAAGCCAAGAAGCAATAAGGCATAAAGTCGCAGTGGTATGTATCAGTTATGCCGAAGAGTTGTTAAACAAAGCTGTTAGAGGCAACCTACAGGTAGGATTGCGATGATGGCAATCACCACCAGCAATTCAATCAGCGTGAAACCGCGGCTGGATCGTCGAGTGCGTGACATGGCATTCCCCCCTCTTGTCAGAAGTGAAAAAAGAACCTGGAGGCTGGCAGAAGCGTCGTACGGTGATCGGCTGCGTGGAAATGAGTTCGGAGACGCTCCACGCTCGTTTCCAGATACCGGGCGGAGCCCGGTCCGGCGTGGAGCAGCGGACGAGGGAAGCTTTTGTGACATGGTCCCCTCCTTTCCTCGACGTGGGCGCCTAGCGGCACCCGCCGGACTTTCAGCGCCATAGAGACGCCTGCCTGAAATCGAGGGCGTCCCATGTGGGATGCCCACGAGAAACGCGCTGTCGAAGTTTCACGCCGAACGGCGATGGAGAACGGTTCGCACCCGCCATGAGTCGGCGGGTTGGTCTGATGCCACGTCTCGCTGTATATGCAACGCCGCCAGATTACCATAGCGGATCACGAATGTAAATCCA
>JBOGJG010000080.1:0-4599 GCA_050747825.1 Acidobacteriota bacterium
GTTTTTGCCTTCAAAAACGCAAAACGCAGGATCTGACCCCCGACCCCCGCTCATGAACAACGACGACCGAAAACTAACTGAGATCGCCGGGATGCCCTTGCAGGAGATCAAGGAGGAGTTCATCTCCCTGGCCGAACTGCAGCGCCGCATCATGCCTGATCCGGAACCTCTCACGGTCTTCGGCGAATACGATATCTTCGGCAAGACGTTGCCTATCGCCGTGATCGGTGGCGATTACCTGGACTTCATCGACCTGGAAGGGCGATTTGGAATGCCCGGCAGGATGGGAGTGGTCGTGGCGGATGCGGCCGGCCATGGACTGGTGGCGGCCATGCTGATCCGCGACTTCAACACCGCGCTCTACACCGCCATTTCCTTTCAATCTCATTACGAGAAGGACACGACTCCTCTGCTCTTCACCAAGATTAATCGCCGGATGTACCGATCTTCTCAATCGAACCAGTTCATCTCAGCTTTTTACGGTGAGCTTCACGTGGACGGCACCGTCCGCTATATCAATGCCGGCCATTACAGTCCTTTTCTCTTCAAAGAGGATGCGATTGTCTCTCTGGATGTTGGGGGCCCTGTCCTGGGCGCCTTCCGGGATTACAAGACCGGCTTCGAAGTAGGAGAATCCCGCATGGACGAGGGGGATATCCTGGTTTGCTTCACTGATGGAATGGTGGAGGCCGAGAATGGAGCCGGGGAGGCTTACGAACTGGAACGCCTCAAACAGATTGTGCTGGATAATCGTGACCAGGACGCCATCACGATTTTCAACCGACTGATCGAGGACGTGGAACAGTTCAGCAGAGAAGTCGGCCAAGCCGATGACCGCACGGTGATTGTCATCAAGAAGATCGGCCACTGATTTCATGGATTACACGGATTCATGGTGATTAAATCCGAGTAATCCGTGTTGATGCACTGTCAGTTAACGTTCGTTCAGGAGCGTAGTACACATCTCTTTGGCCAGCCGGTGTAAATCCAGGGCTTCTTCCGACTTTAGGAGGGTAATACCCGCACGGCTCGCTTCAGTGAGCAGCCGAGTGCAATGGCTTGGAAATCAGTGGCTTACGAGCCGGCGATCGAACGCGTTAAATTTCGGCTCCGTAAACTTGTGTTAGGGTGCATCCAGCACTTCTCTGACCTTGCGAGCCAGGTCTCCTGGTGAAAAGGGTTTTTGTAGAAAGGGCACGCGGGACTGGGTGACGCCATGCTGCACGATCGTATCGTCCGTGTATCCGGACATGTACAGGACCTTCAAGTCAGGCTGTTTGAGAGCCAGCCGCTCGTAAAGCTCTCTTCCGCTGCGCTTGGGCATGATGACGTCGGTGACCAGAAGACTGATCTTTCCCGCACGGCTGAATACCTGTTCGGCCTGGTCGGGGTCGGAGGCTCCGAAGACTCGATAGCCGTGCGATTTCAGGATACGGGAGGCCAGGGGAAGAAGCGCCGGCTCGTCATCGACTACCAGCACGGCCTCTGACCCCTCGGGTAGATGTTCTCTGGCTTGCGGTGGGGCCGCAGGTTTGGCGGGGCTAGCGGACACCGGACGAAAGTAGATTGAGAAAACTGCTCCCTTTCCGGGGACGCTGTTCACGGCGATCGAGGCGTCGTGCTGTTTGAGGCTGCCGTAAACGGTGGCCAGTCCAAGACCGCTTCCCCGGCCGGCTTCCTTGGTCGTGAAAAAAGGCTCAAAAATTCGCTCCAGCGTAAATTCGTCCATGCCGCAGCCGGTATCGATCAGTCTGAGCAAAACATATTGTCCCGGCTCGATCCACTCATGAGCTCCGGCGAGGCCGTCTTCAAGATTGACATTAGCCGTCTCAATGATCAGCTTGCCTCCGCCGGGCATGGCGTCGCGCGCGTTTACAGCCAGATTGATAACGGCCTGCTCAATTTGGGCGCGATCGGCCTTAATACCTCGCAAGTTGGGGCTGGGACGAGTAATCAATTCGACATCCTCCCCGATAATGCGGCGAAGCATCTTGTCCAGGTTTTCAATCAAGCTGTTCAGGTTCAGGTTCTGCGGTTTTAACATCTGCTTGCGACTAAAAGCGAGGAGCTGCCGGATCAGCGACTTGCCCCGATCGGCAGCCGTCAGGATCTGCTGCAGGTCATCGCGAACCGGACTTTCCTCCGGAAGTTTCTCCATTACCAAATGGCTGAAGCCGGTCGTGACCTGGAGCAGGTTATTGAAGTCATGGGCCAGTCCGCCGGCCAGCAGGCCGACCGCTTCCATCTTTTGGGCTTGATGTAGCTGCTCTTCTAAACGCTTCCTGTCTGTGATGTCGATGAACATGCCTTCGACGATCGTTGAACCACGCTCGTTTTTGCCCAGGCTCAGATTGGCAAGCACCCAGATCGGAGTCTTATCCCTGCGCCGGCCAAGGATTTCGTAATTGACCAGACTACCCTTGCTTTTCAGTTCGGACTCGAGCTTAATGCGGTCCGGGAAATTGAAGAAAAAGCTGATATCCGGCTGAGCGCAGGCTTCTTCCGGAGAAGAGTAGCCGAACATCCGGGCAAACGCCTGGTTGCACTCCAGCATCAAACCCTCCACCGTGGAGCGGGTGATTCCGGCCATGTTGCGTTCAAAGAGCGTCCGATAGCGAATCTCCACATCCAGCAGGGCGTCTTCCGCCTGGGTGCGCTGGTTTTCCTGATAGGTAAGCACCAGCATGACGACGCCCAGAGAAAGTCCGAGAACTTCGAGAAACCAGAGCAGATTGATCTGGGAAGGGGAATAAGAGTAATACCACCGTACCGGTACGGTGAAATGGATGATGGCGTGCAGCAGAAAAAAACTGCCCAGAATAGCCGCGCCGATCAGCCTTGTGTCTCTCCAGTGCTTGAGGAACCATTTACCGCACCAGAGGCGCAAGAGCCCACCCGGTACGATCACCGCTATCTGCACGAAAAAAACCGTCAGGTGGCCGGCGGCGGCCCCGTCCTGGAATTGGTAGGTGAGGAAGGGAGGCAGCAAATAATGCAGCGCCAGAACCAGAGGAATGCTCAGGCCAAAGTAGACGGACCGCCACTTTGGGTCGATACGCACGCCGCAAAAATAGGCGGAGGCGGAAAAAAGCAACCACGTGGCCGGTAAGTAAAGCAGGTCGTGAAACTGCCAAAGCCACTCGGGGATCTGGACCTGGTAGCTACCGAGTAAAATAAGGCCCGAACGCGCGGCCTCGATTCCCCACACCGCCGCAAAGAATTTCAAGAAGACCGCCTTTCGCTGCCGGTAGAGAAGCAGAAACACGATGGCGAATCCAACAAACGTGGCGGTAATGACGGTCAGGTAGCTTTGTTCCAATCGAAACCTTGCGGGATTATAGCAAGAATGAGGCTGTATGCTGTGGCTAAGTTCCAAGTTCGATTGGCGAATGCGCTGGATGACAAGAGAGTTCCTCTTCTTGGAACTTGAAACTTGAAACTTGAAACTTGGAACTTAATACTATATCGCTCTGATGAAATCGCAGCGGCTCCTGAAGAGCATCATCGAAAAATCCTTCAAATACAGCGAAACACCCATCTTTCCCCTGGCTTCGGGGCGGATGAGCAATTATTACATCGATTGCCGAACGATCCTGTCTTACCCTGAAGCGCGCGAGCTAATCGGCGAACTGATCCTGGAGAAGATTGATCTGCAGTCGGTGGATAGCGTCGGGGGAATGGAACTGGGCGCTTTCCCGATCGCCATTGCAGTTTCAGATGCCTGCTACAGGATCACTGGCCGCAGCCTCCGCGTGTTTATTGTCCGCAAACAGCCCAAGGGGCATGGCCTGAAAAAGTGGTTGGAAGGGGATGTCGGCGAGGGGGACCGCGCTTTGATTGTCGAGGATGTCGTGACCAGCGGACGGTCCACTCTGACCGCCATCCAGCGAAGCCGGGAGGCCGGCCTCATCGTTTCCCAGATCGTCTCACTGGTCGACCGCCAGGAAGGCGGCCGGGCCAACCTGGAGGCGGCCGATATTTCCTTCCAAGCTCTCTTTACGCTCGAGGATCTCCGCAGTCCGGAGTAAAGTTCGCCGCGGATTTTCAGGGATTGATGCCGATCATCTCGGCACTATCCGTGTAACCCGTGCCAATCCGGAGCGCCAGGATAAGCCTGGCAGATCTATTTGACTGAAATGTGTCAAACGTGTGTCAAACGTGTCAATTGCTCGTTCAAGACGTAGCTGCGGTCTCCTTTGTGAGCGTAACCGAGCAGAGGAAGCAGGGCCGGTTCTATAGCGAGAGCTATAGGGCAAAAGGAGAGAGTCTCCTGGACAGCGAAGGGACCTTACTGTTGCAACGTTTCGTCAGAGGAAAGGAGGGCCGATTGACTTTCCAGTCCAGTAGGGAAGATCTGGGCTGGGATGGTACATTGGTGATTGGTGATTGGTGATTGGTGATTGGTGATTGGTCAATGCAGACAAGAAGATCCGCAGAACCATCCGGGAACAAACGGAGGCCCGTCACTGCTGGAAACCACTTCCGGAAGTGATCGAGGCAATCAATCGTCGAACCCAGGGCTGGGTGAACTACTTCTCGGTGGGATATCCGGCGAAAGCCTATCGTGAAGTGAATCACTACCTGGGCTGTCGTCTGATT
>JBOGJG010000081.1:0-2990 GCA_050747825.1 Acidobacteriota bacterium
TCGCGTAAAGGACGGGAAAGGGAAGCCCAAGCCTGGCGGCAAACTGCGACACGGCCTGCCGATCCTGAGGCTCGTCTACCGATACCGCCAGCACCTGGAGTCCGGTCGCCGCCAGCTCTCCAGAGTGGGCGACCCAGCCGGCCAGCTCTTTGCCGCAGGGAATACACCAGGTGGCCCAGAAGTTGATCAGGATCTTATTTCCCTGAAGTTCCGAGAGCCTGTAAGTCTTGCCGTCGAGTCCTGCGAGCTGGAAGTCAGGAGCCGGAAGGGGCTCCAGCAGCCAGGTTCCGGTAGCCTCCGAGAGGAATGGGTGGGGAGAGGGCGCGGCAGATTCGGGCCTCTCGGGGCGCATCTCTTGCGGCTCAGGCTTTCCCTGAACCAGGCGAAGCAGACCTTTTTCAGGCAGCTCGTTGAGCTGCTGCCTGGAGCCGTCACTCCAGGCCACTTCCAGACTGAGCGGCTCTTCTTCAGCGGAAAGACCAAAATGAAGCCGCCGGCTGGACTGAGAGAGGAACCCTGAGCCGGACTGGACAAAACGCGTCAGCTCCCGGCGGTTGGTCTTCAAAGTCGCGCGGGCTCCTACCGCATCCCGGTTTGCCGGGTCTCCCACCAGCTCCAAAAACAAGGACCGGGGTGCTGTTTGCGATGGGCTGTAATCGTTTCGAAACACCTGAAGCTGGGGGCCGGTCCTGGATTTGAGTATCAGGTCCTGATCACCGTCATGTTCCAGATCCAGGAAGACGAAAGAGCGCCCATCGACCGGAAGATCGAGTCCGCTGATGAAGGAGACGTCCCGAAAAGATCCTTCTCCGCTATTGAGATAGCAGGTATTTCGTTCGTTTCCACTCCAGGAGCCGTTGGAGCGGATCAGTATGTTTATGGCCCGCCAGGCATCCTGATATCGCTTCGATCCGGCTTTTTCCAGGGGCGATTGCGACACGACCTGCCGCCAGAAGAAGCTTCAAAGATCGTGAGTATCCTGGCCGGTGATGTATCCGTTGGTAATATAGATATCCAGCCGCCCGTCGCTGTTGAGATCGACGAAGTCCGAAGACCAGGCCCAGCGCCCCATTTCAACTCCTGCCTGCAAGGTGAAGTCGCTGAAGGTCCCGTCGCCGTTGTTCCGATAGAGAGAATTGCCGCGGGCGTGGCGCTGAAAGGCGCGCTGGACCTCTTCCGAAGAAGTGACCTTTCGGAACTCCGCACTGTGAGTGAGCCGCTGCCCGGCCGAGGACCACATGTTTCCGACGTAGAGATCCGGATCGCCGTCGTTGTCATAATCCCCCCAGGCGGCCGACATTCCGGCGCCCATGTCTTCCACTCCGGCCGCGGCAGCTACATCGCTGAAGGTTCCGTCGCCGTCGTTCCGATACAGATTGTTGCGGCCGAAATCGTTTGCCACGTAAAGATCGGAGTCTCCGTCGCTGTCGTAATCCCCCCAGGCGGCGGCAAAACTGAAGCGGTTGTTGTTCTGCATCAGGCCGGCCTGGGCGGTGACTTCTTCAAAGGTTCCGTTTCCCCGGTTGCGAAATAGAAAATTGGGCGGTCCATTGGTCGCATCATAATAGGGAGTGGGTGTTGCATAATTGCTCCCCGGTTGCCAGAACTCATAGGAGCAGACGTAGAGATCCAGATCATTGTCCCTGTCGTAATCCGCCAGAGCGGCGCCCGTGAGCATGGCTCCAGCGCCGGAAGGACGAAGCCCGGCATCGGGTTCCAGGGTGTAGCGTCCCCGGCCGTCGTTTCGAAACATCAGCACCCGGTCGGGCAGGACTGCCAGCAGGTCTGCGTCTCCATCGTTTTCGAGATCGGCAAAAAGGGCCGTCGAAGTGTCATTGAGAATATCCAGCCCCGAGGAGGCGCTCACATCGGTGAAGGTCCCGTCGCCGTTGTTGCGATAGAGAATATTGGGGAGCCCTGCAGGCTGGCAGATATAGATATCCTCCCAACCATCCCCGTCGTAATCCCCGACTGCCAACCCGTTGTGCCCGTACAAGGAAACGCCGACCGCCGCATCCAGAGTCGATCGCCATTGATCGACGCCCTGGGAAAGCTGCTTTTGAAAGGAAGGGTTGTGCCCCACAGCTTTTTCGGTGACGTCGGTGAAATAAAATTTCGGAGCATCAGTTTTTTCGAGCTCTGACAGTTGGGCATCCTTGAATCGCCACTTTTTCTCTGACCTTATCCCTGTCATTTCAAGGTATCCCAGCCGCGCCATCAATCTTCCATCCAGGCCGCGGCCGCCCAGCTCGACGCGGACCCTGAAGCGTACCGAAGAGCCCGCTGAAGGGAAACGTCGGCCGGCGACAACCTTGAATTCGACCAGCTCAAGGTCTGCAAAGTCTTTCAGAATTTGGTCCAGGAGAGGGAAGCCGCCTTTTTCCTCCTTCAGGCGCCGGGCGATCTCCTTCAGCTCAAGCGCCACTGATTCGTAGTCCTGCTCCACCATCCAGTTGTCATTCTCGGCGTCCGTCCGCTCCAGAATCGTGGCCATCCCGGACGGCACAGAGGTTTCCGGCCGAAGCGAATGCTCGTCTTGCCGGCCCAGCATTGAGGCCGTGAAAGCCAGAAACAAAAGAGCGCGCCAGCTTCTCACAGCGGGCTATTTTGCCACAGTTAATTACTGATAAACAGGCTTTGCAGAGAGATATTAGCTCTTGTTGCCTCACGTAAGAATCTATTCGAACGGTGATTCGTTGCCTCATTAAAAATCTACCTGAAGGACCTTGCAAGATCACTCCTCAAAATAGTCCGGTGGATCAGAGCTTTTTTTCTGGTCGTTCTTCCAAAAACAACTTCCAGAATGGTCGAGAATCGATTTTCTCGACCCAAGCCTGACCCGAGATATCCCTGATTTTCATGGATTCACCCCCTAACAGCCTGTGGTGAAAGTCCTGAGAGGCCGTGTTAGGGGCGCCGAGGGCTCGGATGCAAGGCCCGGCGACGCTGGCGATGCCCTTGCATCGTCCAGGAGCCGCAACGCCGCAGAC
>JBOGJG010000082.1:0-4710 GCA_050747825.1 Acidobacteriota bacterium
TCGCGTAAAGGACGGGAAAGGGAAGCCCAAGCCTGGCGGCAAACTGCGACACGGCCTGCCGATCCTGAGGCTCGTCTACCGATACCGCCAGCACCTGGAGTCCGGTCGCCGCCAGCTCTCCAGAGTGAGCGACCCAGCCGGCCAGCTCTTTGCCGCAGGGAATACACCAGGTGGCCCAGAAGTTGATCAGGATCTTATTTCCCTTACTTCGAGGCCCAGGGGCTTCAGAAAACGTTTCAAGAGCAGACGGATGCTGGGATTATCATCGACTGTTAAAGCTTTCATTGGGCTGCTTATCGGCATTTAGCCAAGAGGCTTTAGGTGTTGTCAGGGGTCGGAGGTCAGGGGATTGGGGATTGGGGATTGGGGGTCGGGGGATCAGGGGGCAGGGATCGGGGGTCGGGAGTCGGGGATCGAATGCTCTGGTAGAGCTTCTGGGAGGAGTCTTTCTGCCCATTCCATTCTGGCCCATGATGCAAACGATCGTGTTGACTGTGGCTTTGCCGCTCCTTGCGGGTATACTCCTGCGGCGGATCCTCCGCTTGACGGTTCGCGATGAATCGAATATATTCGGTTCGTGCCTACGACGATCCACCTTCCGAAGAGTTTGCTCGGAAAGATTGATACCCACGCGAAAGCACTCGGTGTGAGTTGCAACCGCTTCATTGTGCAGACGTTGGCTGAAAGAGTGCAGGCCCTGGCGGAATGGCCCGATGAGTTTTTGCGGGAGCTCAAGCGCCCCGTCAGCAAAGAAGTTGCGGCCGCCGCCGCCGAAATGCAGCGTATCATCGAGTCCGGCCGGCAGAGCCGAAAGACGGCGCCGAAGTTCTGAACACGCGACCCGATGCCTTCTTATTTGCTGGATACCAACATTGTGTCGGCGTTGATGCGCGGGGAGCGCCAAGTGCAGGAGCGACTGCTCAAGGAAAACCCCGGCTCCGTGTACCTGGCTCAGCCAGTGATCGCGGAAGTGCGATACGGACTTGCACGATTGCCACGCTCACGCCGGCGGGCCGCACGGGCAGACCGGTTCGAGTTGCTCGCGGGAGCCATCCCGCGCGCGAACTGGTCAGATGAAGTCAGCGCGATTTACGGAACCGTGAAGACGGCGCTTGAACTGTATGGCGAACGCCTTGAAGACTTCGATATCGCCATCGCCGCATACGCCCTCGCGCTGGATGTTACGCTCGCCACGCGTAATGAGAAGCACTTTACTCGGATTTCCGATCTCAAAACGGAGAGCTGGTAACAAGTATCATCTGATCCTCTCTACTCTGATTTCAGATTCTTCCGCTCCGTCGATCGTGCCCGTATGGTTTCGCCCCAAATCACTCTTGTCGCAAAGCCAGGACGGGCTCTATCTTCATTGCGCGGCGCGCTGGGAAATAGCAAGCTGCGGTGGCGACCGCGATCAGCAACGTCGAGACAGTCATGAAGGTCAACGGATCGGTGGCGGTAACGCCGTACAGGAGACTTCGACCGGCCTGACCCACCCACAAGGCTCCCACCAGCCCGAGCACCAGACCCGTCAGGCTCAGCTTCAGCCCCTCACCGATTATCATGCGGAAGATGTTGCCGGCCTGTGCGCCAACGGCCATGCGGATACCGATCTCCTGTGTGCGCGTCGCGATAGAGTACTGGATGAGCCCGTAGATCCCGATAGCGGCGATCAGGAGCGCGACTACGGAGAACCCAACCACCAGCGAGGTCTGGAAGCGGCGCTGCCTGAGGAATCCGCCGAGCGCATTTTCCAAAGTCGTCACTCCATAGAGCGGCGCATGCTTTTCCACTCGACGCACGGCAACTCGAAGCGTCTCTACCATCTTCACTGGGTTATCCATAGACGTTCGTATGACAAGGACCCCATGCCCGGAAGGATTCTGCGCCAGCGACTCGAACATCTGCGGGATCGGTTCGCTCTCCAGTCCCTGGCGGCGCATGTCGCCCACGACTCCCACGACTGTAAACCACGGGCTGTCGGAATCCCCAGAACCGAGTTTGAATCTCTTCCCCACCGGATCGCTTCCGGGCCATAGGCGGCGAGCCATGGCATCGTTGATGATCGCTACTCGCGGAGAATCAGGCCCGTCCCCGATCGAAAAGAAGCGTCCCCCGAGCAAAGGAGTCCCGAGGGCCTTGAAGAATCCCTCACTGACCTCGTCTCTTCTAAACTGGAGGCGTTTGGTTCGGACGTCCCCTTCAGTGGTAAGAATCCCTTCTGAGCTGCTGGTGATAAAAATTTCGCTGGTGAAGCCGGCACTCTCCACGCCGGGGAGCGTTTCAATCTGTTCGAGCACTCGGTTGTAAAAGTCCGACCGGTGTGCGGCTGCCATGAAGAGCGGAGTGCGGAGGTGCATCAAAAGGACCCGCTCGGGTCTGAATCCCGGATCGACGCTCTCGACGTGCCGCCAGCTTCGGAGCAGCAGACCGGCACTCACCAGCAGAATAATCGCCAGCGCAAATTCCGCCACCACCAGGGCGCGACGGATTCCGCGGGTGGCGACTCCGCCTGACACACTTCTCCCAGCCGCCTCGACGGAGGGCCGCAAGTTCCGGCGCCACATAGTCATCGCGGGCGCCAGCCCAACCAGAATACCTGTAAGAAGGGAAATGGCCAGGGCCCAGCCGAGCACTCGCAGATCGAAGCTGACCTCATTCAGACGAGCAATGTCGACAGGCTGGAGGGCTCGGATGAGGCGGATGCCTGCCAGGGCCAGCAATGATCCTACGAGGCCGGATATGGCGGCGAGAGTCACACTTTCGGCGAGTAGCTGCCGCACGATCCTCATCGGACTCGCTCCGAGAGCTGCTCGAATGGCCATTTCGCGCGAGCGGCCCACGCTGCGCCCCAGCGAGAGGCTCGCGATGTTGGCTGCGGCAATGAGGAGAACACAGAAAGCCGCGCCAGTGAGCATCCACAATGCCAACCGCGACCTGGACCCGACCACATGAAGGCTCAACGGTTCGACGCTGATTCCCCGGTTGGCGATCGGCAACTGCACTTCGAGACGGCGTGCGATCGCGCTCATCTCCGTCTGGGCTTGCTCGAAACTCACGTTCGGTCGAAGTCTCCCCACGACGAACCAGGAACCCGCGCCACGCTGACTGTGACGGGTTTCCCAATTCGGAAACATCGTGTGCGGTTCCCACACATCCGCATCGCCAAATGGGAAACCTGCAGGGAGGATGCCGATGATCCGGGAAGAAAGTCCGTCAAGCTCGATGGAGGCGCCTATCGCATCCTGCGAGCCTCCAAAACGGGTCTGCCAGAAGCGATGACTGATCAGGGCCAAGCGCTGTCGCTGCTCGGCCTCGTCGGCCGAGAAAATGCGCCCCTGCAAGGGCTGAACGCCCAGTAATGGAAAGAGGTTGGGTGAGGTCCTGGCGACGCTGATCCGTTCCGCTTTGTCTGCACTCGTCAGCGTCACGGAAACAGGATCAAAGACCGCCATATCGGCGAAGCTCTCACTTTGGCTCCGCCACTGCTCGACGTTCCAAAATGCCGGTCTGCCTTGGCGAAGGTCCTGACTCGGAGCCGTAATCCACAACATCGCCAACTGCTCCGGGGATCGGTAGGGGAGCGGCCGGAGCAGAACCGCGTTCAGCACGCTGAACATGGCGGTATTGGCCGCAATCGCCAGCGCCAGTGTGGCTACGGAGGTCATCGTAAAGCCGGGGCTCTTGCGGAGACTCCGCAGGGCATAGCGTATATCCTGTGCCACCGTTTCGACCAAGGCGAAGGCCATCCGTTCACGGTACCTTTCCTTCATCGGCTCTATAGCTCCAAAGCTGCGCAGTGCGGCATATCGCGCCTCTGCCGGATTCATGCCGGCCTTGAGGTTGTCCTCAATCTGCATCTCCACGTGAAAGCGAACTTCGTCATCCAACTCGCGCTCTAGTCGGTTGCGTTTGAACAAGCCACGGAGCCGAGCGGCAACCACCCTGGCCCAGCTCATCCGCCCTCCTCTGCCAAGCTCTCCGGGTCAAAGACAAGGAAGCGTTCAATCGTCGATGACATACGCCTCCACTCCTCGGTTTCCTGGGCGAGTCGTCTCCGCCCGGCAGCAGAAATGGAGTAGAATTTCGCCTTGCGGTTCTTCTCAGACGATCCCCACTGGGCAACAACCCATCCTTCCTGCTCCATTCGCAAGAGAGCCGGATAGAGAGTGCCCTGGTTGAGCTGCAGCACGTCCTTGCTGATCTGCTCGATCCGGCGCGCAATGCTGTAACCGTGCATCGGTCCCAGCGCCTCCAAGGTTCGCAGAACCAGGAGAATCAGAGTTCCCTGGAGAACATTCGCCTTATCTGTACGTCCACTTTTCATTAGGTAACCTACAGGAAAAGCCTATTTAGATGCTATGTAGGCAGTCAACAGGAAAAAGGACGAGAAGAAGAATACTTCCGTAAACGCATCCAGTCCACCGATTCCATGACCTCTTCGGTCACCCACTCCACGAAGGCCGCCACTCGCTTGGCCTGGCAGGAGGGGCGGAAGCCTTGAAGATACTACTTCTCAGGGAATTCGCTTTGATAGCTCAATAGCCTGGGGCAGACCGGGGTGAGTCTTCAGCAGTTGCTGGATTACAGATCGGGCCTGAGCCCTGGCGCCTTCCCGAAGCAGGAGCTCGGCTTCCAGCAGGAATGCCGAGGGCTCGCTCGAATCTAGAGCCTGAGCCTCGCGGATCCACTTTCGACATTCCTCATTTTTTC
>JBOGJG010000083.1:0-23525 GCA_050747825.1 Acidobacteriota bacterium
GCTCCAATTCCTCGCGGTCGGTTTGGTTCAGAGTGAGGGTCATGGGGCGTCGCGGCATAAACAGACGATAGCGCCTTTTTGTAAATAAATCCATTTATTTATGAGACACTACACTAGCGTCACTGGAGGCCGAACACACGGCGGGATTTTTGCCTTTGCCGCCGGTCAGGTTCGGCCATTGGTTCTGGCCGAGCAAGAGGCTCCGCGTGAAGCGGGTGGAACTTTTGCCGGGTTTAGTACACCGTTGGTCAATGATCTTGGAGCAGTCGCGTTTTGGGGACGAGTCGAAGGAAGCCCACGTGATGAGGTGCTTTACCTTTTAAGAGAAGGGAACCATTAAAGTCCGTGTCTTCCCAAATTCAGATGGTTCCGTTCTCTGCTCACAATAGTCGAGGTCAGCCTGTCAGATATATGAGGCCCCCCTGTTTTACACATTTATTGCACTCAGGCAGGAGTTGATTTATGGCCAAATGCTTACCTTCAGCTTTGCTCGTTTTCGGTCTAATTCTCGGAAGGGCCGAGGCTCAATTTGTTTGCTATATACCTCAGGTAGTTGACGGACTTGATGACCAACAACACATCTTTGCGAGCACGATTTCCTTTCTCAATTTGTCCACTACGTCTTCAGCAGCGGTGGTTATCGAACTCAAGGGAGATGATGGCAGTAGCTATAGAAGGCTGGGTGTAAGAGCGGTAAGCCCCCCCGCCATTATGCAAAGGACGGCCAGCCGCCAGTTCGTTCTACCCCCGGGGGGAACGGAAATGGTTGGAACGCTGGGAGCTTTCGGAGCTGGAACGCTGGAAACGTTCGGGATTGATGCTAGCGATCCGGTCACAGCTTGGGCTAAGATCGAATCGACCAGCGAAATCGGCGTGGTGGCGACCTTGCAGTACACAGATGCGATGACTGGCGATGTGATCACTTCTACCAGTGTTTCCGGAATCTTTAAAGCTCAAGTTCTCAACCATCGCCCTAAACGATTGCTCAGGACCTGATGGAATCGCCCGAGGAGCGTCTACGGGTATCGCGCTGTTAAACCCATCGGAAACTGACAGCGCCGAAGTGGAGGTAAGCTTATTCAAGCAGGATGGCACTTCAATAGGTACTCGATCCCTTGTCCTGGAGCCGCAGCACAAAATCGTTCAATTTTTCAACGAGGGAGACCTCTTCACCGATCTAGGCCGCTTCTGCGGCTCAGCGGAGATATCAAGCAGTTTGCCTTTAGCCATGACGATAGTTCGGGTAGATGACACCTACTGGAGTACGTTTCGGAGTTTCTCGTCCACTGAACAGTAAGGTTGAGGAGGTCCAGACGGTTTTCAATGTCTTGTTTACTTCGTCAATTAATGGCCAATTCAGCCGTTGCTCTCTCCAAAGCTTTCTCACAGTGATCATGTAAAAATGACCCATCCAGGTTAAAAAATAGATGCCCGGATCAAGAGGCCTCTTTTTGGGGCCCCCCTCTTGATCGGGTACCTTATTAGCCCCGTAGGGCCGCAGTGGACGGCAAACTGGTCATTAATTCGCAGGAAGCAGAGATTGTCCGGCTCATCTTCCAGATCCTTGCGGCTTCGGCTTCGCTGGCCAAGGTCAGACTGGAGCTAAACGCAAGGGGAGCAAAGACCCGGAGCGGCAACAACTGGAGCAAAACTTCTATTGATAACGTGCTTCGAAATCCCGCTTACACTGGCAAGCTTCGCTATCACGGCAAGACCTATCCAGGTCAGCACGAAGGCATTATTGAGGAAGCTCTCTTCTATAAAGTGCAAGGCTTACACAAGACTCAAACCCACGTCTTCACCCGCCAGAAAAGAATCTATCTGCTTCGCGGCCTACCTCGATGCGCTGATTGCGGCTCAATGATGACTCCTCACTACACGAAGAAAAAGAACAAGGACGGCTATAAGAATTACTTCTATTATCGCTGCTCAAAAACCATGCATCACGACAAGACCATCTGCAAGATCCGGCAGATCGGAGCGGAGGAAGTTGAACCCCCAGGCCCGCAGGGGCCGGCGGGACTCGGAATCGATCCGTCGACCGGCAACCTGCTGGCCGCAGACGGCAATTTCACCGGCGACGTGGGCGTGGGAGGACAACTGTTCGGCACCCAGATCAATGCCTCCAACGGTTTTTTCACCGAAGGCAGCGTTGCCGCTACCTACCAGCGGCAGCTTCCAGGGCGACGTCCAAATCGTGGGCGGCAACCTGACCGCCACCAACGGAACCGGCTTTTTCAAAGGCGTGAGCATTGAAGGTGATCTGTTCGTCACGCAGGTTAATGCTTCCGGTGGTTTGGGTACCGCCGGTAGCCTTTCCGCCGCCAACGGGAACTTCTCGGGCGACGTCCAAATCGTAGGCGGCAGCCTGAACGCCATTTCTTCCGGAAACGGCTTTTTTGCCGGTAACCTTGGCGTCGGGGGAGAATTGTCCGCCACCGACATCATCTCTCAGACCCTGCGTGTGTCCGGCACGAAAAACGCGGTCATCGACACGCCTTCTTACGGTCGGCGGCTGACGTATGCCGATGAATCGGCCGAAGTCTACTTTTTTGATCGAGGCCAGGGCCAACTCGTTAACGGGCAGGCCACGATCGAATTGGATCCGATCTTTTTGGAAACCGTGACCATCGATGCCCGGCATCCGATGCTCGTCCAGGTCACCCTGACGGCAGACTGCAGGGGGATCTTCGTTGAACCCGGCACGCGCTCATTCACTGTCCGTGAGCTACAGGGCGGCAGGTCGAACGCGACCTTCTCCTGGGAAGTGTGCCGGCGGGCAAAGCCGGAGGCGAGTTCCTTCTGCATCTCGGAAACGGAAGGGGAAATTGCGGTCACGGCACGGGCGCGCTCGCCCAGCACCCGGTTGGCGATAAAGGCCAGGTAGGAGCTGTCCACGCCGCCGCTGAAGGCAATGATGGCCGATTGAAAACGGCCGATCCGGGCGATCAGGTCTCGTTCCTTCTCCTCGGCAGTCATGAGGCGATTCTACCACAGCCCCTGTCCGAGCCGGACGGCAGGCCCGGAGTTTCTTAACTCCCGTCCCAGTGCCTATGCTACTATAAGTGCGCGCTCCGCCACGCCGGTGAACGTGACCATCCTGAGGAACATAGGGTTCGGCTCATATGCATTTCGCCCCGATTTAGTTCAAGGCATCCCCTTGTATCTCGACGATCCAGCTGCACCAGGAGGAAGGCGCTTCAACAACACCCCGGTTGCTGGTAATTCAAGGCAGGTTGGGCCGTTCCTCGTCCCAATGGATCTTCGGCAGGGCAGCCTCGGACGCAATGCTTTACGAGGGTTTCCTGTTTGGCAAGTGGACTTCGCAGTTCGCCGTCAGTTCAATTTCACCGAGAGGCTCAACCTGCAAATCAAGGCGGAGGTCTTCAATATCTTCAACCATCCCAACTTCGGAGATCCGGTTGGTAGTCTTGGTAGCAACCTTCCCACTAATTCTCAATTCGGGCGTTCACCCTCGATGCTGGGAAGAAGTCTAGGAAGCGGCGGACTTTCAGGAGGCTTCAACCCCCTCTACCAGATCGGCGGTCCACGCTCGATCTAACTGGCACTGAAGCTGCAGTTCTAGAGGAAATGAAACAGATGCAGAATCAATGGGGGCACGCTGGACAGTTAAACAATCCAAAGAAGGTTTCGGGTCTTATGAAGATTCAGAAGAGTATACAACTGCTTTTACTAATCGTTGCTATCGGCTTGTTTTTTTCTGAGGCAGTGGGCCAAGTCGTTGAAACCTCGTCAGGGAAGGTTGAATTTATCGGTCTTAAAAAATGGACTCCGAAAGCTATTCAAGAGAAATTGGGATACAGTTCGTCCGACCAGCTACATTACTGCGCCGCTGAACTGAAGAAAATCGGGTTCCCCGAATCTTCGGTCATGGCATATCGAGAAGACGGGAAAAGATACACGGTGATTACCGTGGTTGAACCGCAGAGAGTTGGCCAGATCCAATACAGGCCCAAACCACTTAGTTCGCTGCGTACGCCTGATGAATGGCGTGATCTGATTCAGCTTGTTGAAGAAAAGAAACATTTGAATGGACTGCTGAATTACGGCAGCACCTTGAAACAAGGTGTGAGCACCATCAATCCCGAGATACCGGCCGAGCCTTGGTGCAAGTTGCTACAACAACGTCGAAGTAATAAGGACTATCTCGTGTGTATCGGGACTGAATCTTAGCCTGATCGCTATGTTATTATCGCCTCAAGTATCATGATTCGGGTTCTTTGCCTATCCTTCGTTTTGGTTTCCTCACTGGCGCTTGGGTTTGTAGCGGTCTCTTCGGATGGCTTTGAGGTGGCTTACGAGTTCCAGGGTACGCAGGCCGTCCATGAGATCGAACTGCCAACGGGCGATCTCCATTCGATCACCTGGTCCCTTCCATCGCTTTCCACTCTGGAGAAGCAGGACCGGGTCAAGCTGCGCGCCCGCGATGGGGAGGGGAAGCTCTTCGAAAAGAGGCTGGTTTCGGGTGACGCAGATTTCTATTCTTCCTTCAAGGTGCGCTCCGGCATTCTTCATCTGGAAATCAGTTCAGACAAGGATGTGTTGCCTCCTTACACTGTGCGCATTGTAAGATGGCGGCTCCCCTCGAATGCGGAAGCCCTGGTGGAATCGGAACCCAACGACTCCTGGCAGCAAGCTAATCCAATTGAGTTGGGGAAGACCGTCTGGGCCGGTGGAGACGATCAGCCCTATTTCCCGCTCCCGGGACAATCTTCGAAAGAGCTCATGGAAGCGGGGGCGGACTGGTATCGGTTCGATTACCAGGACAGCCGTTCGCAACTGGTCTACTTCTGGCTTGATCTCTTAGACCGGGACAATATCCCGGTAGATCTCTCAGTCTTTCAGGAGTCCGGAGGCGAGCTCGTATCTTATGAGGAGGGCACCGATCCGGTGACACCTCCCCATGAAGTGCAGGCCATGCACGGCAACAAATTTACGACTCGCGTGCTGCGCCGGCCGGGCCGCTATTACCTGCGCGTGCTCTCGCATCATCCTTCCTATCAGTTGAAGACGGCCCAATATGCTTTGCCCCCTTATACGGATCCTCGACAGGCTGTTGTCACGGCCGTTGATTATGTGATCAGCGCTGGTGACTCCTGGCACGCCAACACTCCTCGCAAGGGAGGTGTATTCGATCGCATCTCCAACTACCATCATGAGACTTCGCTGTGCGTGGCTTGCCATCCGACGCACTTCAGCCTGCGCGCTCAGCTTCACGCCGCCCGCAATGGGTACCGCGTCCGCCAGCGGCCTCAAGTGCTTTTTCTGACCGAGCGTTTTTACAACAATCCCACGCCTTTTTACGGGCACTCCTCGCCGGATGGGCCGGCAGCTTCATGGACGCGCGTGATCAGCGCGCCGGCCAATGTGCTGTCCCGTATGGGGGCCCTCATCACGATCTACGAGCAGGAACTGAGTCGAGAGAATCGAAACCGCTTCTTGCAGGGAATCGGCGAGTATCTCAAGCTCTACTACAAGGATCGCGACGAACTTCCACCGGACGAAACCAACGGCAACCAGCCCCTGGTTTCGACCTTCGAGGTGGCCTGGTATAGCTGGGAAGTGCTGAACGAACTGCACCGGAGGCTGGGCGAGCACGAGTATGCCGCCTGCCGCGACCGCATCCGCCGCTTGGTCGAGAAGGTCGAGCCTAAGAACATGATCGACCTTTGCTATCAGACGCTGGGCTTGATTTCCATGGATCGGGAAGCCTACAGCGACAGAATCCGGCGTAACAGTGAGCGCATCATTGGCTATCAGAGGTCCAGCGGGCAATGGGCGGCCACTTTCGAGCCCGACGATCCTGAGGCGGAATTCCAGACCGGTCACTGTCTGTGGACTCTGGCCGTGGCAGGTTACTCCCCTGAGCATCCGGCCGTCGCCAAAGGAGTGGACTACCTTTTGAAGCGCCAGCAGGAATTCGGAGGCTGGTTCGACCCGCTGCAGTCCTACGAAAACTTCAGCACGCCTTTTCGGGAAAGCCAGATGGCGGTGCTGGCGCTGTCCGAGCTGTATCCATCGCAAGAGGACGAGCTCCAAGTTCCAGGTTCCAAGTTCAATCTGGATTTTTCGCGGCCGGACCTTCTTCTGAGTCAGCTCGATGATGTCTGGCAACCGGTGGAGGATGCTCTGTTGGCGGATATTCTGAAGGCTCTGGTGCATCCTGAACCGCAGGTCCGGGCAGCGGCCGCGACGTCTCTGGGACGCGTCTCAAAGGAGGCCGGTGTGCCGGAGCTTGCGGGGGCGCTGGGAGATTCCAGCAAGTCCGTGCAGAGAGCGGCTGCCTGGGCGCTGCGCCAGATTTACAATCGCACCGGCCAAGGCGGGGCGGAAATTGCCCGCGCTCTCGAGAGTTCCAATGAGCGAGTTCGCTGGAGCGCCAGTCGCATCTTCGCCCAGCATTTTTCAGAAGTGGCCAAAAACACGGAGATATCGAAAGGGCTCTTGGCACTGGCATCCGACCCGGTGGCCGCCATCCGCATCCAGGCGCTCAAGGGAATGTGGCAGCTCTGGCACTGGACGGCAGACCAGGATCTCAAATCCAGGATCGAGGACCTCTACCTGGCGCGCCTGGCCGCCGAAGAGGATCAGCGGGTGCTTACCAATTTGCGCCAAGGCCTGTACATCCTGGCCGATCAGAATATTCGATATCTGTACAACAACTGGATTCCTTCACTGGCTGCCGAGTCGGATCGCGACCAGGCTGTGCTGGGGCGCTTGGCGCTGGAAAGCCGTCTGGCCGGGAAGCTGGCGCGGGCGCTGCAGTCCGATAATTCCAGGCTGAGACAGAATGTCCTGTTGGCTCTCTCCGATTTTCACCTGCGGGCGCCTGATGCTTACGAGCTGGAAAGGGAGCCTGAGCCTCGGCAGGCGGCTCTGTATACCCGCATCGGTAATGACATTGAAACGGTCAAGTTCTTCGGGACGAGCGCTGATTTGATGACCGAGGCTCTGCTGCCGCTCCTGCGCTCCGATGACCTGGAAACTCGCCGGCTGGCGGCCCGCGTGGCTTTTACGGTGCGTGAAGATCAGGTAAAGCCCGACTATGGGGCAAACCGGAAATACGGGTTGGGAGACGTTATTCGGCTGGCGGGCCCCTACGAGGCCAGGGTGAAGATGGCTGATGTGATGCTGGGACTGCTCAACTCAGAGGATCCGGCGCTGCGCGCGATAACCGGGCGCGTGCGCAAATCATTTACGCCGCTGCTGGATGATGACAACAAGGGCCGATTTGCCGCTACTGTGGGAGAGCTCTTGCAATCTCCCTATAAAGAAGCCCGTGCCGCTGCCTGGGATTTAATCGGAAGGACAGGTTCGGAGCTCGCGGCTGGAGGTCTCGAGGAGAAGGTCCACCGTGCCTTTATAGTGCCGCAGGAGGAGGAGCCGGCTTCCTTCCTGGCCCTCCCAGTCTTTCCCTCTCTGCTCGACCAGCGTGATGTCCAGATGAAGATTTATCGATCGTTGGCTTCGGAGAATATCGAGATCTTCCGTGCGGCTTTGCAACTGTGTTTAGATGCGCCTCAACTCGAGAAAGTGCCCTTCATCTCGCGAAGGCTCATGGGAGCGTTTGTCACCTCTGACATAGAGAAAGAAAAGGCCATTCTGTCGCTGGCTTCTTCCGAGCCCAAGTACCTCGAGGACCTGCGGGTGATCAGTCTGGTCAGCAACAGTTTGGATGATGAGGATGTGAGCTTGTCCGGGAGTGCTCTGGGGCTGGTGCGCAAACACGAAGCCCTGCAGGAGATCCCGGCTGTGGCAGAAGCTCTGGCCCGTCGAAATGAAGGCGCGGCCGGCGTTCGGGTGAAGCTGCCTGATTTCGAGCTTTTCCAAAGGACAGTGCAACCGATCCTTGAGACCGTGGGCAGCGACGGCAAGGCTTGCGTCAACTGCCATCGTTCGCATGCCATCCTGAGCCTGACGCCGCCTAGTGCGCAGGGGACGACAACCGAAGAGCAAGTGCGCGAGCACTACCGTGCGGCCCTGCGAGTGATCGATCTGCTGGAACCGGAGAAGAGTCTGATTCTGAGGAAGCCGACCAGCAGTTCCGAAGCGGAGGGAGTCCTTTCCACGACTCCCAATTCTCACGGCGGCGGAGTGCGCTGGGAGAAGGATTCGCCCGCCTACCGGACCATCCTGGAGTGGATTCAGAGCGCCTTTCGGTAGGGGCTGGCGGCGTTCGTTTTTGGGATTCCCTGTCCCAGTAGCGAACAGTTTTTCATCCGCTTCCTTTTCAGATTGGTTGAGCTATCCTGCTGATAAAGTGAGTTTTATCTTTAAATGCCCTTTCTGGCATACTCGGTGCAATCTGATCGGCAGTTATGGCAATGGATATTCCTCGCAAATCGGCAGCGAGAAGGCGGCGGATTCGCCGCATTACATATACTCTGATAACTGTTACCGCTCTGGCGCTGGTCACGTTTGGTCTTTCGCGTCTGGAGCCTGCGGCTCCCAGTGTCGAACGCTCGACTGTTTGGCCCGACATTGTAGAGCGCGGGCCTATGGTGATCCAGGTCCGAGGACCAGGGACGCTGGTCCCTGAACAGATCCGTTGGATAACCGCTTTGACAGGCGGCGCCGTGGAGCGCATCGTGGTGCAGCCTGGAGCCGAAGTGAATCCCCAAACGGTCATTCTGGAGCTCAGCAACCCCCAACTGGAACTGGAAGCGCTGGACAGCAAGTTTCAAGTCGAGGCCGCCCAGGCAGATTACAGTTACCTGAAGGTTAGCCTGGAAAGCCAGCTTTTGACGCAGCAGGCCGCGGCGGCCGGGGTTCAGGCCGACTATAGTCAGGCCCGGCTGCGGGCTCAGGCCGATGAGCAGTTACTGAAGGAAGGACTCCATTCTCAACTGGACTACAATATCTCGAAAACCACGGCAGAAGAATTGGAGAACCGCCACCGAATCGAGCAGAAGCGTCTCGATATCAGTTCCGAATCCATCGAAGCTCAACTCTCAGCCCAGCAGGCCCGCATCGCCCAGCTTCGGGCGCTCTACGAGCTGAAACAGAACCAGCTCCAGGCATTGCAGGTGCGCGCGGGTGTTTACGGTGTCCTGCAGGCAGTTCCGGTAGAAGTCGGAGAGCAGGTGACTGCTGGAGCCAATCTGGCCCGGGTGGCAGAACCACAGAAGCTGAAGGCTCAGCTTCGCATACCCGAGACTCAGGCGGGCGTGGTCCAGCTTGGACAGGTGGCTTCGATCGACACACGCAATGGAGTCATCCCTGGCCGGGTCTCGCGTATTGATCCCGCCGCTCAGGAGGGAACCGTCACCGTGGATGTGGCTTTAGAGGGTGATCTGCCCAGAGGAGCCCGCCCTGATTTGAGCGTGGACGGAACGATTGAAATTGAGCGGCTGGACGATGTCCTGCACGTGGGCCGTCCCGCTTTCGGCCAGGCAGACAGCACCATCAGCCTGTTCAAGGTGCTGCCGGGCACCAATGAAGCCATTCGCACTCAGGTGCAGTTGGGGCGCAGCTCGGTTACCACAATAGAAGTCATCGAAGGACTGGAAGAGGGAGATGAAGTGATTCTCTCCGACACGTCGCAGTGGGATGCGTTTGATCGCATCCAGCTAAATTAAGGAACCGAGGGGATAATCATGAGCGCAGCAAAACAGCCGGTCATCCAGATGGAAGCAGTGAAAAAGATCTTTTTTACCGATGAGGTAGAAACGCACGCTCTGGCCAGCATTCACCTCGAGATCGAACCGGGAGAATACCTCTGTATCGCCGGCCCTTCCGGCTGCGGAAAGTCCACGCTGCTTTCGATCATGGGGCTTCTGGATACGCCAACCCATGGCAATTACCAGTTGAATGGTGAGCCGGTGGAGGATCTGAATTTTTCCAAGCGGGCCCGGATTAGAAATCGCGAAATCGGCTTTATCTTCCAAAGCTTCAATCTCATCGGAGATCTCACGGTCTATGAAAATGTGGAACTCCCGCTGACCTATCGTGGGATGCCTTCTGCCGAACGAAAGAGGCGCGTCAAGGAAGCGCTGGAGCGAGTGGGCATGGCGCACCGGACCCGCCACTATCCCTCTCAGCTTTCCGGCGGCCAGCAGCAGCGCGTAGCTGTGGCGCGCGCCCTGGTCGGCGAGCCTTCGATCCTATTGGCGGACGAGCCCACCGGCAACCTGGATTCGCAAAACGGCGAGGCCGTCATGGATCTGCTGCGCGGGCTGCACCAGAACGGCGCCACCATCTGCATGGTCACCCACGATCCCCGTTATGCCCTGTACGCCGAACGCACCATCCATCTCTTCGACGGCCAGATCGTGGAAGAAGAGGAAGCCCCCCAAGCCGACGAAGCTCAGCTCCGCAAAAGCGGTTTCGAAGTGCAGGGGATAAAGACCCCTAAGAACTAATCGATGGCGAAGCAGTAAAAAAGGCCGTCGCCGCCGGTGCCGCGCAGGTCTTCCTGGCTGCAGCCGCGGCTGGCGTGGGCCGAGTTCCAGGAAGTGGGATTGGCTCCGCCTCCCTGGCGATCGTGATGGCCGACCTGAGCGCTTCCAGATTCCCCGCTCGTCCAGTTCTGACAGGTCGTATCTGAGTCTCCGGCAAAGGCGGTGCCGTCCAATTGGGATCCCGTAAGGATGTCGTGGCGATTGGGGCTGTCTCCGCGACCATTGACCATTTCACCTTTCTCATTGAGAACAGTCTCCTTGGTGAGATTGTTCTCGCCATGCAGCTCATCCACGTTTTGAGCCACCAGCACCCCCTTGGCGTTATACCAGGGTCCCTGGCCGATCCGCTCGCGGGCATTGACGGCAGCTTGATCCCCAGATGCGCTGCTCAAGTAAGCCCGCCAGGTGCGATCTCCGGCTCCCACGGTCTGGGCCAATGCCTGGCAGTGACGATCCGCTCCCTCCAGTCCGCCCAGATTTGCTCCATTGCCGGGTCCCGCGCCGGTAACAAAAAAAGTCATCCGCTGTTCCTGTGCAACACTGAGCCCGGAAGACATTACCGATAAGATAAAGACGACAACAAGAAAGTGGATTTTGATCATTCAGTTTCTCCCTCTGTCACCGATTATCCCACAGAGATAACCGGAAGTCTTCCCGGACATTGCTGCGCGGGCGGCGCCGGTTCATGGAATCAGCAGCTCAAGTCCGGGAAGGCGTTCAAAGTCCCTTTTGTTGCGGGTCAATGGCGATCTGATAGCTGCTATACTTTGTCTCCTCATGCTGGAGCGACCGCTGCGTACGACCGTTATTGGGAGTTATCCGTTTCCTGGATGGCTGGAGTTTGCCTCGCAAAATCTCAATCACTTCGGAGAGGCCGATATCGTCGAGCTGCAGGAGGATGCCGTGATGGCGGCCGTACACGACCAGGTGGCGGCTGGGCTGGATGTGATTACGGACGGCGAGCAGAGCCGGCTTGACTTCAATTTATCCTTCTACGGGTACCTGCGGGGAATAGAAAGAGAAACTGCACCGGCGCGGCGCTTCGGGCCTCCGGCTCACGATCAGCGAGGCCGCCATGCGGTGATTGGCGAAATCAAGGCGCCAAATGGCCTGGGGGCAGTTGAAGAGTTTGAGCGACTCAAACGCCTCGCCCCACCGGGACCGGTGCTCAAAGCCTCCGTTCCCGGACCGTACACTCTGAGCGGACGGCTGATCCCCAACGACCGCTACCCCGACCGCTACGCCCTGACTGAAGCTCTCCTGCCCATCGTCAGGACCGAGCTGCAAGCCTTGGTCGAGGCCGGCTGCACTGAATTGACCGTGGATGAGCCCTCGATGAGTTGCTACGCTCACCGCGAGGACACAGCTCGTCTGCTGGATATTTTCAACCGAACCGTTGAGCCGGTGGTTGGAAAGTGCCGGCTTTCAACTCATCTCTGTTTCGGCAACTACAAAGGCAGGGCAGTGGGGTTGCGACGCTACGCCCCGATGTTCCCTGCGTTTCTGGAGATGCAGGTGGATGAGATGCACCTGGAGATGGCCGGCCGGGAATTTGCCGAGATCGAGATCATTGCCTCAATCGCGGAACAAATGGATGTCGCGGTAGGAATCGTGGACGTGAAGAGTTACTACATTGAAACTGAGGAGGATATCGCATCCCGGGTACGGCTTTGCCTGAAGCACGCCCCGCCCGAGCGCCTCTCTTTGGCCCCCGACTGCGGCCTGAGCCAGACGGCCTCCTGGGCCGCCCGGCTGAAGCTGAAGAATTTGGTAGCCGGCGTGAAGAGGGTCCGCTCCGAACTGCGGCTGAGTGAAGTGTAGGTTTACACTGCCAGCGGCCATTGCGCAGAAACATGATCCAGCCCGTCTCAAGCGATAATGCGTTCCTTTCCGATGTCAAACAGGCACCGGAGCGGGAAGATGTTTTCCATCTCTGGTGGCTGGGTCAAAGCGGCTATCTGGTGAAATGGCAGAATCGGCATCTGCTGATCGATCCTTATCTCTCAGACTCACTGACTCAGAAGTACGCCGGCACGGATAAACCCCACGTGCGAATGACGGGGCGCGTGATCGCTCCGCAACAGTTGAACTTCGTTGACGTGGTCAGCTCCAGCCACAATCACACCGATCATTTGGATGCCCAAACGATCGTCCCTTTACTGCGGGCAAACCCCGACTTGAAGCTGATCGCTCCGGAGGCGAATCGTTCCTTTGTGGCCGAGCGTCTGAACATAGATGTCGGCCGCCCCTTGGGAGTGGATGACGGCACGTCCGTAACCGCGGCTGGATTCGAGTTCTTCGGCATTCCGGCCGCCCATGAGGAACTGGAGAGGGACCAGGCAGGGCGCAACCGTTTTCTGGGTTACATCATCCGCTTCGGCTCCTGGACTCTCTACCACAGCGGGGACACCCTGCGCTACGAAGGCATGGTCGAACGACTAAAGCCCTGGTCCATTGATGTCGCTTTACTCCCGATTAATGGGAGAAAGCCGCAGCGGCGGGTCGCCGGCAACTTGAGCGGACCGGAGGCGGCAAGGCTGTCCAAAGAAATTGGGGCGCGGCTGGCCATCCCCTGTCATTACGAGATGTTCGAATTCAACACCGCGTCGCCGGGGGAATTCATCCGCGAGGCCGAAGGGCTCCAGCAGTCCTGTCGCATACTGCGCAGCGGCGAACGTTGGAGCAGCTACTCCCTGCAGCCGTAGACACGGCGAATCCTGTCGCGGTAATCGTCGTAGCATTCCTGAAAACGCCTCGCCGATCTCTGCGCATCCGTGAAGTAACTGCTGGTGAGAACCAGCGGCGGCTGCCCCAGACGCATCAACCGCTCCGCCACCAGGCATTTGAGCGCGTTGGCCACAGCCACCGAGCCGATCGTGGAGCCGGGGCCGACCGGATCCTCTAATCCCTCGATAGAAACCAGCGCGTCTCCACCCGGGGTGCAGTTGTCGATGGTCAGATCGGCAATATCGGGGAGCCGCCTGCCCGAACTGTGGCGCGCAGGAGTAGCCAGGCAATGTTCGAGTGATACGACGGCCATGACCGGCAGGCCCAGTTGCCGGGCGTAAAGCCCGACTTCCACAACAACGGCATTGACGCCGCTGTTTGAGAACACAATAAAACTGTCGGGGGGAGCCAGTACAAAGTTTCGCAGGATAACCTCGGCCAAGCCCTCCACGTGCTCAAGAAACATGGCCTGACGCTGACCGTTGGCGCCGATCACAGGATTATGGTAGGTGAGCGAAAGCTCTACGATCGGATGGAAGCCAGGGAAACTGCCATGGCGTGGAAAAACTTCTTCCACGGGAATGCGGGAATGTCCCGTTCCAAAGAGGTGCACCAGTCCTCCCCCCGAAATGGAAGCGCTGCAAATTTCGGCAGCCTTATCCAGATTTTTCAACTGAGTCTCACTAATACGTCGGATGATCCGCTGAGCCGCGTCCAGGTAAGAAAAAGCCGGGCCAGTCATAGGCCTCGAACTTTAGACCGTAAGCGGAAGCGAGTCAATCTGGCTGTTATACTCATAAGAGCATGAGACAACGAGACGAGAGTCCGTCGCCCCAAACCTACCGATATTCGGTTGCCGGAGAAATTTCCAGGAGCATAGACGAACTGTTGCAGCAGCTTGCGCCTTATCCTCACCTGGATTTGCTGAGGGAGGTGTTCGTAACAGGGGTCAAGCTGGCCCAGGAGAATTGCACGCGAGGTGATCTGAAGATCGTCCGCACTTCAATAAAAGAGCTGCGCTACGGCTTCAAGCTGTTCTGTGCTTACAAGGACGTCCCCAAGATCAGCATGTTCGGGTCGGCCCGCGTGCTGCCAGAGGACCCGGAATTCAAGGCCGCTGCTGAGTTTGCCCGGCGCATGACCGGGCACGGCTATAAGATCATAACGGGAGCCGGGCCCGGGATTATGGCGGCCGGCCACCAGGGCGCCGGGGTAGACAACAGCTTCGGCTTGAATATTCTTCTGCCTTTTGAACAGGAGGCTAATCCTATCATCCTGGGAGACCGCAAGCTGATCAACTTCTTCTACTTTTTTACACGGAAGCTCTTCTTCATCAAGGAGTCGGACGCCATCGTCTTGATGCCTGGAGGCTTCGGCACTCAGGACGAGGGTTTTGAGGCGCTGACCCTGATCCAGACAGGAAAGAATGAGCCTACCCCGATTGTGATGCTGGACAGGCCGGGAGGGACCTATTGGAAATCCTGGTACAGATTCGTCTGGAATGAGTTGTTTCAGCGGGGCTACGTGTCGCTGGAAGACGAGAAGCTGTTCGTGATTACCGAAAGCATCGATGAGGCCTGTGAAGAGATTCGGACGTTTTATCGCCGTTATCATTCCATGCGCTACGTAGACCGCCGGCAAAAGCTGGTCATCCGTTTGAAAGAAGAGGTGAGCCCGGCCGTGATCGAGAAGCTGAATGAGGACTTCCAGGACATTATCGCGGGGCAGAATCGAATCGAAACCTGCCAGCCTTTTCCCGAAGAGCGCGAGGACCTCGATGTGCTTGACCTGCCCCGCATTGTCTTCCCCTTTGATCAGCGCCACTTCGGCCGTCTCCGCGAGCTGATCGATGCCATCAACCGGGCCTGAGGGAGTCATGGGTGCGTTTGATCCAAAATAGATGCTGATGGAAAGACGTGAAGCCCAGTGTCAAGGAGTAGTCGGCCTGAGGAAGCAGGCAGACTTCGGGCACACTAGCCTAAATTTACAGTCGGCCTGTGTTCTCTTCAATAGAGGAACATCGGCTGGTTCAGGACCGTGGCCACTTTGGGGCGATAGGTTTCGGAGTTGTAGAAGAGATCAACATTCACGCGTTTTTCGCCCTGCGTGATCACGTTCATATCATCGTGGGTATACCGGCCCTCTCGAAGGACGACGATTCGGCCGGCGTGATTCTGTTTGATCAGATCTACCGCCAGCGCGCCGTAGTTGGTCGCAACCATGCGGTCCAGTGAATCCGGCGATCCACTTCTCATCAAATAAGCCACCTGCTGGTAGATAATCCCTTTTCCGGTGCGCTTCTTGATTTCCTGAGCTGTGACGGCGCCGATTCCACCTAGCTTTCGATGGCCATAAGGGTCGGCAGGCCCAGATTCGATGATCTCCCCTCCGATGATGCGCGCCCCTTCTGAGATCGTCATTACGGAATAATGGCTGGGGTTTTTGCGGCGATCCTCGAGCAATAGTTGAGACAGTTTCTCGGGGTCGAACGGCACCTCGCTGATGATCGCCCGGTCCACGCCCGAAAGGTAGGCCGAGATCAGCGACGTCTCGCCGGAATTTCGGCCAAACAGTTCCACGACGCCGATTCTCTCGTGAGATCCGAGCGAAGTGCGGAGCTGTGTGATGAAATCCACGCTGCGGGTTACCGCGGTCGAAAATCCAATACAGTAGTCTGTCCCGAAGACATCGTTATCCATGGTCTTGGGAACAGCCACTACGGGGACACCTTCCTTGTGCATGCGGTGGCCGTAGCTCAGAGTGTCGTCTCCGCCAATCGTGATCAGAGCATCGATACCGAGACTCTCCAGCACTCGCAAGACGTGTTTGGTCAGATCTGTCGTCTTGCCATCCGCCGGAGCTTCGACCGATGAGGCCAAAAACACCGGGATGGAATCCTTGCTGACGCGGCCTGGATTGGTTCGTGAGCTGTGCAAAAAAGTTCCGCCGGTGCGGTCAATCGTCCTTACGGTATCCTCTTCGAGGTGCAGCGTACACTTGGCTACGGATGCTGGATCGTCCGGGTTGCAGTACAAAAGTCCGCCCCAACCCCGGCGGATGCCGATAACCCGGTCTCCCGCCTCGCGGGCGCGGTAAACCACCATCTTGATCGCAGCATTGAGGCCGGGAACGTCTCCGCCTCCAGTCAGAATTCCAATCGTTCTTGCCATAGGCGCCGATTTTATAACAAAGGGTGCTGGGCAAAAAGGAGCCGGTTTCCTGGTTATTGGGTTTCCTTGGTTCTTTAGAGTTCGGATGCTTAGTGTTAGTCTAATCGGGTCCACGAAAGTGAATACGGAACTAAGAAACGAAGAAACGAAGAGACCAGGAAACCAAATGAGACCGCTACTAACCACCCTGATCGTGATCACAACCATCATCTTCCTGAGGAGCGCCGCTATGGCTGAGACGAAGATCGAAAAGCTCGATTACAGAGGATGGCCCAACAGCTACCGAATTTCGAACGGAACGATCGAGCTGGTCGCGACCTCTGACGTGGGGCCCAGAATTATCCATTTGGGCTTCTCGGGCGGCGGTAAGAACCTGTTTGCCGTTTTCGATGACAGCGCCGGCAAAACCGGGGGCGAGGAGTGGAGAATTTACGGCGGCCACCGTCTCTGGCACTCGCCTGAAGACAGGAACCGAACTTATGAGCCCGACAATGTGACCGTTAAGGTGGAAGAGATCCCCAACGGAATTCGGCTCAAACCAGCAGTGGAAGCAGGCACGGGAATCCAGAAGGTGATGGAAATTCAAATGAATCCGTCTGAACCGAGGGTGCAGGTGACCCACCGGCTGCAAAATACCGGCGTTTGGCCAATCGAATTGGCGGCATGGGCTCTGTCAGTTATGGACCAGGGAGGTTTTGCCATCGTGCCGTTCCGTTCTGAGTTTCATCCGGATGGATTGCTGCCCAACCGGGTGGTGGTGCTCTGGCCTTACGCCGATATGGCAGACGACCGCTTCCTGTGGGGAAAAGATCACGTTCTTCTCAGGCAGGTGCCCGGAAGGAACAAGACCAAGATCGGAATCAATAACAGCAAGGGCTGGGCTGCCTACTATCTGGAACCTTATTTGTTCGTGAAACGATTTGATTATGCACAGGACAAGCCTTACCCGGACTTCGGCGCCTCGGTTGAGGTCTACACCGGCTCCAATATGCTGGAGCTGGAAACGGTAGGACCCCTTGAAAACCTGGACCCAGGCCAATCCCTGGTCCACGAAGAGCGCTGGGAGCTGCATCAGGATATCGAGCTGGACTTTAGCGAGGACGAGGTCCGGTCGAAGGTCGTGCCGCTAGTGGAATAGGGGAGTGTGTCACTCGTCACGATCATGCGCCTTACCATGGAACGCTTTCGAGAGCTTATCGCCGAGGCCCTGGACGAACTCCCGCCGGAGTTTCGCCGCTGGATGGAGAACGTAGAAGTCGTGGCGGAAGAATCGCCCCCGCCTGAGCTGCAGGGAAAGGCTCGGGGGCTGATTCTGGGACTCTATCAAGGCGTGCCCAGGTCCAGGCGCAGCGTGATGGCGCTGCCGGCTATGCCGGACCTTATTTCCATTTACAAGCGAAACATTGAGAAGGTCTGCAGCGACGAAAAGCAAATTCGCGAGCAGGTACGGATCACCGTCATGCATGAAATCGGGCATCACTTCGGTCTGGATGAAGACGCTTTGCGAAGGTCGGGTTATTGATCGGTTCGGATAGACTTGAATCAGCCACTGTGAAAAAATGGCATTACTTTCGTGGAAAAACATCCAGTAATAATCCCTGGAAGAGATAAACAGTGCAATTAATGTTGAAAAAGACTCGGATACTTTCGTGTGTGTTCTTAGCCACAGCGTACGGATACAGCCAGGCCGTGGAGAACAGAGTCAAGGAGGAACTGCCGGAGCTCGTAACGATTTACAAGCACCTCCACGCCCATCCTGAACTCTCCTACTATGAGAAGGAAACGGCCGCCTACCTGGCGGGCGAGCTGCGCTCCCTGGGTTTTGCAGTGACCGAGCAGGTCGGGCTCTACAATGATCCGGAGAAAGTCAGCTATGGCCTGGTGGGAGTTCTTCAAAACGGGGAGGGGCCTACAGTCATGGTCAGGACTGACTTGGATGCCTTGCCCGTCGAGGAGAAGACGGGCCTGCCCTATGCCAGCCAGGCTATGGCCGTCAACGAAAACGGCGAACAGGTGCGCGTGATGCATGCCTGCGGCCATGATGTCCACATGACCTCCTTCTTGGGGACCGCCCGGATGCTGGCCGCTATGAAGGATAGCTGGCGCGGAACGCTGGTCATGATCGGCCAGCCTGCCGAGGAGAGAGGCGCCGGCGCGCGAGCCATGCTGGCCGATGGCCTTTTCACGCGCTTTCCCAAACCGGACTACGTGCTGGCACTGCATGCCGCCGCGACTCTGCCGGCCGGCAAAATAGGGCATCGTCCCGAATATGCTCTTGCTAATGTGGATTCTGTGGACATTACCATCCGGGGAGCAGGAGGACATGGCGCTTGGCCGCACACCACCAAAGATCCGATCGTACTGGCATCACAGGTCGTGCTCGGACTTCAGACCATCGTCAGCCGGCAGATTTCGCCGCTCGATCCGGCTGTGGTGACAGTGGGCTCCATCCACGGAGGGACGAAGCACAATGTCATCCCCGACGAGGTCCACCTGCAGCTTACGGTGCGCTCCTATAAGCCTGAAGTCCGAAAGCACATACTGGATTCCATCCGCCAGATGACTCTCGGAATCGCCGAGGCGGCAGGCTTTCCGAAAGAGCGCTCCCCCATCGTTCAGGTGGACGAGGAGGAATACACTCCGGCCACTTATAACGATCCGGAGCTGAACCAGAGACTGGTGGAAACTTTCCGGGCTGCTCTCGGAGCGGAGAATGTGGTCCAGGTCGAGCCCGTCATGGGCGGCGAAGATTTCGGCCGCTACAGCCTGGAAGGGCGCGAAATCCCGAGCGTTATCTTCTGGCTGGGCGCTGTTAATCCGGCGCTGCTAGACGAGCACCAGCAAACCGGCACGCCGCTTCCTTCCCTTCATTCCAGCCAGTTTGCTCCTCTTCCCGAGCCGGCCATCCGGACCGGTGTCATCGCCATGACTTCGGCCGTACTGGATCTCATGAAATAGCCTGGAACTTTTGATGCCTGATGACCTGGAACTGACGAGTCAACATTGGGACGAATTTACGGCCCGATATTCGGGCAGGAACGCCGGAATCTTCTGGTGGGAGGTGCCTGAAGTCATGAGTCAGATCAACCGTAGAATCTCAGGCGATCCCGAAGTGGACTGGTTCCAATACACGCTCCACAAGTATTTCGCCGGCCGTCTCCCCATTGCTCGCACTCTTTCGCTCGGCTGCGGGACGGGAGAGGGAGAGCGGCGCCTGGCCGAGTTAGGCGCCTTCCAGCAATGCGACGCCTATGACCTCTCTGGTTCTGCCATCCTGGAAGCCAGGAAGGCAGCAGAAGCTGCGGGACTGGATCACATCCGCTACCAGGTAGCCGATGTGAATGCCCTCGAGCTACCCAAGGCGACCTACGACATCGTCTGGGCGTATGGAGCGATGCACCATTTTGCGAATCTGGAGCATGTCATCGACCGGGCGCGCGGCTCCCTCAAACCGGATGGGCTGCTGGCCATGAATGAGTACGTCGGCCCGGCGCGTTTCCAGTTTCCGGAGCGCCAGAAGGAAATCGCCAACCTGTGCCTGAAGCTATTGCCCGAGCGCTATCGGGTGGTGCTGCCGGAGGCCGTGGAGCTTGAAGCCGAACAGGCCAGAGCGAAGGCCTCCCGAGAGCATCTGGATCCTCAGCAACCGGGACTCATCACGAGAATTCTAAAGGGATCCAAGGACCCTGCGCCCGAGCCGGAACCTCCAGAGGCGCCCGTCATCCGCACGGAAGTCGGTTTTCCCAGCGCAGCCGACGTAGTCGCTGATGATCCCTCGGAATCCGTGCGCTCGAACGAAATCCTGAAGGTCCTCGAAAAGCACTTCGAGATCGTCGAAAAAATCGCCTGGGGCGGCAACATCCTGCAGTTCCTGCTCTCCGGAATCGCTGGAAATTTCAGCGACGACGATAAGGACTCCCAGCTTCTTATCCGGATGCTCTGGCAGATAGAAGAAGTCCTACTGCAATGCGGCGAACTGAAGAGCGATTTCGCCTACATCGTCGCCCGCCCGCTGCACGCTCTCCGCAGGAAGTGACTGAGGTGCAAAGATAATGGAGATGACTTTCTACTTAAGATCGAAGTGCCTGACTAATATAAGGCGCCGGCCAACCGGGTCAAAGCGCTAATGACTGTGCTAGTGCTTCGTAACATAAATAAGTGCGCTATCGCTGGAGGCGATTTGACCCGTATTCAAGGCGCGAGGAAGGCGCCTATCGGGAATAGGCAACTGACGAGCAACGCTGAAGACCCCATATTCCCGATATGCTCCCTCGTCGCGCCTCGCCATCAGACCGCACTCATAGGGTACCCGGCTCGCGACGATAGCGCACTTATTTATGTTACGAAGCACTAGAATAATATAGCCAAGCAAAGGTTCGTACTGTCCATTGGCCGGTTGCATGTCCGGGAAGGTCACTTCGTTGAAAATTGCCCGAAAGCCTTCAATCTGAATCTTTACTGGACCCGAGATCTCCGCTTCAATAAGCCGCTGGTCAGCTACTTCTACCATCTCGATTGTGCTCGCTGAAAACGGTCCCAAGCGATCCTTCCAGTCCGAAGGGAGAACGAGGATGCTCGTGCCCGCGTCAACGAGCGCCCCAAAGGTCATCGTACTTTCCGGGTCGAGAACATTAGAAACGGTAACCTGCGCTGTGACTCTGCCCATCCATAGGTTTGAGTTATCACAGCCCAGTTGATCTCAATCCGAGGCTTCATCCTCCTCCCGGTCAAGGTTCGGTGATCTCAGCACCCTGAGAAAGAACCGTCCGGTGAAGAAAAAGATGATGGCCCATGTGATGCCGAGCATGACCCATGCCGACGCGCTCATGCTTTCTCCTTTCGCTTCCAGGCGATGCGCACCATAAAGGCAATGCCGGCGAAGAGCCCCAGCAGCAGCAAACGGGTGAGGTCCTGGACCAGAGCCCTGGTCGGTCGCC
Source organism: Acidobacteriota bacterium (assembly GCA_050747825.1). Lineage (GTDB taxonomy): Bacteria > Acidobacteriota > UBA6911 > RPQK01 > JBOGJG01 > JBOGJG01. Next base: position 21,256 of record JBOGJG010000083.1, read on the forward strand.
CGGCCGAATCAAACCAACTATAGTCTCCGTCTCCGCTATGGAGCAGCTTACCTATGACGCTGTCAGGCGCGAATTCCCACCCGTGACCCGCTGCCAGCGCCGCCAGCGCCGCATCCCAACCGGAAGCCGGCTTTACCAGCGCCGCCAGAAAAATGATCAGAAGCAGAGCCGGCGTCACATATTTGATGGCGAAACGGAAGAAACGCGGAATCTTCAATTCGGCCCCCCGGGTGATTTCGGCCCAGCCTCTGTCGAGTCCAAAGATATAAGCAAAAATGAACACTTCGGCCAGCGCAAAGACGACCAGCGCGAATGTGCCCGTCCAGAAATCAAACTCGTCGAACGAACCGCCCGGGTAGAGCCAGACGCACACGAATCCCAGCAGAAAGATAACCAGCCCGAAAATCAGGGCGGCCCGGGAACGGCGGCACCGGAACTCATCTTCCAGAAAAGCCAGGATCGGCTGGCCCATCGCCAGAGAAGAGGTCAAACCGGCGAAGAATAAGAGGCCGAACCACATGGCTCCGGCGAGGGGCGCGAACCAACCCCAGTGCCCAAACAGTGTGGGCAGTGTCAGAAAGCCGAGAGAAAATCCGCTTCCTCCCGCGGTCGCCGCCGCCACCACCTGCAGCCCGAGATAGGCTGTGGCAATGGGAATGATCAGCGAGCTTCCCAAGACCACCTCCACAAACTCGTTCAGCCAGCCGGCGGCTGCCGCATTGAGCGCGATATCCTGCCTGGCCCGCACATAGGAGGCGTAACAGTGGATCGATCCCATCCCCAGCGATAACGTAAAAAAGATCTGCCCTGCCGCCGCCAGCCAGGTCGTAGGGTTCACAAGTCCCGAAAGCTGTGGCTGCCAAATAAAGTTCAAGCCGGCCAGCGGGTCAGCCACTACGCCCCTCTCACCTGCTTCGAGTGTCAGGCCTCGTGCCGCCAGAATCACTGCAAAAAGGATCAGAAGAGGCAAACCCACCTTGGCAGCCAGTTCGATCCCCCGCACCAGACCTCGAGACAGAATCCAGACATTCAGTCCGAGAGTCACGACGAACCAGAAGAATGCTTCCGGCGGGACTGAAAAGATGGACCCGGCGGTAACGCCCAGCAAATCGGGGAAGAACTGCGTGGGATTCACACGCTGGAAAGTGCCTGTCAGAGAGTGCCAGACGTAAGCCAGAGTCCAGGATTCAACATAGGTGTAATAGGCTGCGATTGTCAGGTTGGTAAAAAGTCCGAAGACGCCAACATATTTCAACCAGCGACGCTTCCCCAGCACGTCAAACATGCCCGGAGTGGAATGATGGCCATACATCCCTCCGTGGCGGCCTATCGCCCACTCCACCCAGAGCAGGGGAATGCCCATGAGAACAAAACAGATCAGATAAGGGATGAGGAAAGCGCCCCCTCCGTTCTGTGCCGCCTGGGCAGGGAAACGAAGGAAATTCCCCAGGCCTACGGCGTTTCCTGCCATGGCCAGGATCAGGCCGATGCGCGTGCCCCACTGCTGGCGGTTTTCCCTCATTGCTTGCCGCCTCGGCTGGAGCGATTGAGGTAGCCCACAGCCGCCGAAATCAAGACAACTAGAAGAATATTTTCCACACTCATGGAAACCTCCATTTTTTGACTTTGGTTGGGTTGGTAGACGCTGTGCATGAGTCAGCGCGGAGGTGATCTGGCCGAGAACCGCCGGCCGTGTGTGTTTCTTTCTGAAGCGGCAGTTCCCGAATGAAGAGCATTTAGAGCCGTTGGGGTAGCGGACGCCTGCTCGGGCAGAGCAACCGGCAGGGAGTTCGCAGACGTGTCACCTCCCTCTTTGCGGGTCGCCGCAAATGCAAATAAAGATCCCTGTGGCTGGCTGACGGCAACCGGCTCGGGCTGCTGCTCAAAAGAAATAGAGAAGATCGCCGGGTGGATACCCGGCGCAAGAAGAAAACAGATGAAAATCAGGCTGACTGATTTAAAGGAAAGCATCATAGCTGACCACTGACCGCTGACCACTGACCGCTGACCGCTGACCGCTGAGCGCTGAGCGCTGGCCGCTGACCGCTGGCCGCTGACCGCTGACCACTGACCGCTGACCACTGAACCGGCTGACCATCTTCGAACCGGTCAGCGGTCAGCTCGTGGTACGGGCAAAGCCCAGGGCACATATCACCACCGTCACAGACGGTGGGTTTCCACGGGTGACTAAATAAGCCCTTGATAGGCCAGCCAGAGGGCGCGGTAATACCTCATGACACGGATGGAGTCGGAAGATTCAGGCACCTCGG
>JBOGJG010000084.1:0-1314 GCA_050747825.1 Acidobacteriota bacterium
GTCCTGCATGGTCTTTAACCCCCGAAAACGTACAGGTCGAATTGTATCAGCTTTTGTCCGTAGGCTCCAGCTCTACAGGTGGCATCGGCTCCCCGTAGTTCCCGCTGGCTCTTTCCTCAGCACCGGAACTCGACTCGTCACGGTCCTATTGAGTCTGTTATTCTTCCACCATGTAGGAGACCTTTTCTCGTCAGCCGATTCGGAAGCCGGTGACCACCGGAAAACCAGCCCGGCCCCTTTTTCTGGCTCAAGGAAAGGCTGGACCACGCGACCCAGCAGGGGCCTCCGTCCACCGCGTGATCTTCTCTTGTTCCCCGGTGGTATTCCTGTCACAGGTGCGCTCGAAAACCCCGGCATTTCTCCTGCCATCACGCAACGACACCCATCATGGGCCCTAAGTTCCTGTTTTTCTTCGCTCATCTCACGTGATCCCTCGGGCCGTATCCTCTTCCCCGCTCAGCACTCAGGACGCAGCACTCAGCACTCAGGGCGTCTCACGGTTAAGCGGCCGATTTCGCGGGAGCAGCCTTGGTGGGTAGACTGCAATCCGCCCATCGCCTACGTAACCTGCCTTTTCCTTGCGACGGACATGAGCTTCCGGAAACGCTTAGGCGATGGACGGATGTCAAAGCCAAGACCTGGCCACAACTCTTGCAAGGCCGGGACTTTGAAGCAGTGGCAGGAACCGTTTCTTGACCTGAGAAGCGCCCGAGCGGCTGAAAAAGGTGCCAGGCGGCTGGATTAAGGCCTTCTGGGCTGTGTGCTGGATTTCCTGTGATTGACCCGGGGAGGGGCCTGGACTACAATTCATCCCAATATGGGAACCTTTTCCGTAAAATTCATTCTGAAAAACCCCCTCCACCCTGAGCGAAGCCTCGAGCTTGAGGGGCTGGTGGACACCGGGGCCCTGTTCACCCAAGTGCCTGTTTCCCTCGTCGAGCAAATTGGCATCGTCCCCTCCGGGTTGCGGCCAGTGCATTATGCCGATGGGTCCAGGGACACCGTCCCGGTGGCCAAGGCCGACATTTCGATCAACGGAACCGAGACCGCGACAATGGTCTTGTGCGGCAAGCCCAATTCTTTGATCCTCCTTGGCGCCACGACTCTGGAGACCTTGGGATTGGGCGTGGACCCTCTCCACAAGCGCCTGTTCCCCCTTGAAGCCCCCATGGCCTGATCAACAGGTCGGTTGGCAAGGAAAAGGTTCCTGTCTGGCACCTTTTTCCTCCCTTAAATCTTTAAGGTCACAATTTGCGACCTTAAAAACAGGCCGCGGCAGCCAGAGAAAAAAGGAATCATAGGAGAGCCAGATGA
>JBOGJG010000085.1:0-6236 GCA_050747825.1 Acidobacteriota bacterium
CTACAGAGCTGACCGTTCTGCTTCCCGCATTAGCCCTGGGAGCATGCCGCTAGTCAGCTACCAGCCAGTCGCAGACTGGAATCCACGGAATTGGCGAATCGAGGAGTGGCTTGATGATGACGACGACGTTCCTGACCTCGGGCCTTATTCCCTACGGCCGGAGGAGTTGGGATGGATTGACGCTTGGGACTGGCTAGTAAGACACATCCCCAGCAACCACCTCCCAGGGTTCCCCATGTGGGCCGACGCTTTCGTTGCGAGGCCATCCATCGCATCCTCCACGCCCGACTGGAAGGCAAACTTCCTACGGAAGAACGCAGCTTTCTACCGGGAGCATGCCGAAGTAATTCGCGAATGGCGAGGCCGTCGCTTTGGTCCACTCAGGCAGTCTGTTGCCGATTTTCCTCCATCCCGCAGAAAGTTTGAGTGGCAGGCGCGCGAGGCTCAGCCATCTCGCTCAGGTAGGTCGTTATGGGACCTTGTCATACATCTTCGTCCCAGTGGCATCCGAGTTCGGCCGCCCACCTACCTTCCGGCGCTTGTAGCCATCACCCAGACATCAATCATTGGGAGCCGTCGCCGTCGGATTACACCCCGCGAAGCGGCCCGTCTCCAAGGTATTAATTACGAACCGTTCGTGGCGGCTGAGGTTGACGACGCCGCGATCTACCGGCAGATGGGAAACGCGGTAAATGTTGGCGCCGTGCAGTGGGTTGCAAGGGCGCTCTTTGCGGCTGGCGGGGAAAAATGGGGACGGTCCCGCATTTGGCTGGAGGCAACATCGCAATCGACCCAACAGGAGAGCCTGCTCGCTTCGCTTACTGCCTGACCAGTTACTTGCTATAAGTTGCCAGTTGCTAGCTCTTTAGCGAGGGATCCGTCCTTAAGGGGGTCCACGGCTTTGTCATCAAGGCCAGTCAGGTCAACCACAAATCTGACATCCGATACTCGGCTTGGCGGGTCGTCTACGCGTGGAATTGAGTCCGTCGGGAAGAAAAGGACGCTGTTCAAGGCTGTCTGCGCGTCATACCGAGCGGTTGCCCAGTAAGCAGCATCTTCCCCTAGGGCTGTTGCGACTGAGGTAGCGACAGAGACTCCCAGGGACTTGTCAACGCAACGAGAGACAATGTGCTCAACCAGTTCCGCGATGCTCCATCCCGCTGCAGATGACTCGACAAGCAAAGAGGCCACGTGTACTGCGAGTTCGGGGCCTGGACGAAGTTGATCTAGGCTGAAGTGGTGCCGCCGCTCTCCCAGGGCGGCCTTGACTTCCACCCTCTCATTCCCACGGGCAAAGTCGTAGCGGTCACTCGGAAGAGCATGCCAGGCTTTGATAACGACGTCCGGTTGGTTCGACCTGGCAATCAAGAGGAGTTCTCCCCAGATGCCCTGCAGAGATGTTCGCCGGGGCGACCCAATGGCGCGGAACAACTCCACCAATGCCTTGACGATCCCGTCGATTTGGCCCTCAGACGGAGTTTCGAGGGCGGGGAGTATGGACGCGATCGCGTCAAAGAAGAGTTCTTGCAGATCCTGGGATGTGGCTCGACAAACAACCGCCGTGAACTGGCCCTCCGTTGTGTGTGAGTTCTCCACCACCCTGCACGCAGCAGCAAACAGAACCTGCAGATTGCGGAGCTCGATGGGGGCGCGCACCTGGGAAGTGCCCTGCACCTCAAACAAGACCGCGGGTCCAGCGGCACTTCGAGCAACGCGCACATGCTTAAGCTCGGGGACGCGGAGCGCTGAGAAGACTAGGCCTCCCTGCGCCGGTTGGTCTAGCTTGGAGTAGATGTCGAACAGGCGGTGAGCCTCAGCCACTAGTCTTCTTCAACGATGATCGAGTAGTCGAGCCGCTGTGGAACCCAGAAGGCAAGAACAGGCACGTCAATGCCATTAGTTGGGGTCTCTCCTTCCTCCTGGAGATCTAGCCGGTGTACTTGCAGGCAGACCAAGTCAACATCCCTGATTTCGGCATCTCCCGGGTAGCGAGTTCCGGGGTTAGCACCCTGGAATAGGTTCACAATCTTTCTATCCTCGACGGCGCGCTTCCTTCTCTTGTCGGAGAGCGGCCCCATCAGAATGACTCGGCAGGTCTCCGCTTGGCGCTCATCAGCAATCTCCAGGAGCATCCGCAAGGCAGTGAACCAGGTTCCGTCGCTGCCGGTCATCACATAAGAGGTCAAGAGTCTTTCAAGCAGGTCTCTGAGATCGGCCTCAGCCGAGCCGTGAATCTGCGTATCGGTTCGGCGATCGTCACCCGGATCGGGCGAGAGATTTATGTCACTCAGGAAGTCGTCTACGAGGTGCCTGTTCGATGCGATGATGTCGTGATCAACGTCAAGATCAAACCGGTCCTGCCGGGACCACTTGCCAGCGAGTCCTGGTCGGGCAACGTCCATTCTTATGGCAGCAGCACGTGTCGGATTCAGGTGAGGATCCAGGAGGAAGACCCGCTTCCACTCCTTGAGTGACCTACCCGACGTGGCAACGGAAACCAGTTCCTTTCGCATGGTCTCTTCATGGTCTACGTAGCGCTCAAAGGCACTCGAGACTGCCGGGTCGAGCCACGCTCGGCAGAATGCGGCATACGAGGCCTTGTAGCCAAAGAATCTGGCGCGCTGCTGAACCGTATCCGCGTTTCCCACGCCAACACTGCGCGGCATGTAAGTGACGGTCAGCCCCTCCACGGTAAAGCCGCGATCCAGAAGGGTACCACCCACCAGTACCCATGAGTATCCCGTGGACCATGGGATGGGTTCGGGACTTCCCCCCGCTGCATTGACCTCTACAATCTGGATCTTCCGGAGGACGCGAGGAAGACGCTCCATCAGATCGTCGAAGCTAGCGAGATCCTTCACCGTACTTGAGAGATCCTCGTATGCAGGCCGAAGGTACCCAGTGACTAGCGCCTTTCGGTCCGGCTCCTCCTCGCTCTCTTCCAGCAACTCTCTCCAGAGATCGCGCGTTCGCTTGAGCCACCTAGCAAAGTGGGCCTGGGGAAGGGTGCGGTGGGAGGGATGTACGAGCATGGATCTTTGCGGAGGCCAGCCTTGAATCGTCCCCGCGGCGCAGCCGAGCGAGTAATTCGCAAAGGCGACTAGCAAGGACTGAGGAGGCTCGATCCCTAGGTCACCAGTGCCAATCAAGTCTGAGGCGGGGATCTCACGAACGAAGACATCACGGTGCTCCTGGAAGAAGTACCGTCCTCCTGTGTACTCAGAACCTGGCTCTATAACACAGACATAGTCGGGTGAGATCTCATCCACGATACTCACCAGCAGCGGAGCTTGCGGTGTAGCGGTATACTGCAAGAGTGTGTGCGACGGTAGAAGCGCCCGAAGCCCTCTAATCCGTCCGTACGTGGCGCTCACTTCGTCTGGCTGCCGTGCCACATTCGGAGAAGCCTGATCCGCCTCGTCGTCGATGATCAGCGCGCTGAGTGTGGCGAGTGGGAGTTTGGATGAGATGTCCTGAAGCACGTGCGTTAGCCACATGAGATGCCGGTGCTGCTTCATCACCGTTATTAGCACGGTAGGGCGCTGGCCAGGCTCAGACTCAGTCCAGTCAGCCAGTGCGGCACTGACGCGTTCTGCATCATCACTCCCGGGCTTGGGGCTCTTAGCTTCGACCCAGCGTTGATATGCGTCCATCTGATCAAGACCGAGATCAACCCTGAGACGCTTTTGCGTTTGCTCGAGAAGTTTGACGCTGGTTCCGCCGATAACGATGACCAATGCGTACTCGTTGTCACGCGCGAGGGCAGCGGCGGCGGTAAAGGACGTCGTTTTGCCACTTTGGATGTAGCCAACGACAAGTCCTGCCCGCTGAGCCTCTTCTCCAGGCTTTGTCGCACGTGCAAGAACCTGAATTGTTTCGTTCTGAACGCGTTCCTTCGCATCTGAGGGAATCCTGTCGAGAAAGCGTGACAGTTCTTCCCCGATGGAAGGCGTCCACTCCGCACCTGGCGTAATCGCCAGCGGCCGTCCCTCCACAATGCTTATTAGTTCACTCATACGACCATCTCATTGCCGCGCAAGTACCCCACCGAGAAGCTCGTTTAGGTTGCGTCGCAGCACACCAGCCATCTGAACACCAGACTCACGGGCCGTAATCTCGGCAACTGCTAGCCCGACTCCGAGCCGGACCAGGCCTTCCACATCATCAGCTGTAGCGCCCCCAAATCGCTGCATAAAGGGATGGGAAATCGACATCAAGATCCCCAGCCGACGCACCCCGCGTCCACTCGTCATCGAGTCACGGATTGTTAACCATTCCGTCCTCGCCGGGTCATCGGTCGTATCAATGGTGATCTCCCAAATCTCCCCTTTAATGGTCAGTTGAAGCAGCCGGGTGCTCGCAAGCTTTGTAACACCGTAGTTCACAGGCAGGTGCGCTTCGTCTGGTGAGTCAGAAGCTTGCTCCTCGATTACGGGCTGAGCATCTGGCAGAGCGAGGGCTGTCGAATCAACGGCCTTCTCAGCAGCCTTCAGCACATTGGGAGAAGCCTTCCTGGAACGGTATCCCTCAGCCTGAGCGAGGAGGGGCAGAGGACGAGAGTCGAGATGCTGCCTGAGAAGTTGGAGCAATTCTGACTCCTTGTCTTCCCAAAGGAATCCGTCCTTTGTGTGGCTGACCTCAAAATCATCGAGGTGAAACTCGCCGGTAAGTCTCTGATACCGGTAGCTGTTGGTCCCCCCAAATATCTCCGTGGGCCGGAACGGTTCGTCATCACTTCCCACAATCAGGCGACGATTCCTGTATAGAGAGAACCCGGCCTCTCGCGTGCTGCCTCTTTCCCTTATGCCTGCAAATCCCTCGACGTGCTCGCCTGACGAGAGATCGAAAGAGATGTTCTTTGTCCAGGTCTTGGGCTGGCCTTTTTCGTCTTTGTAGAACGGCGCGACTAGGACGCTCGGCTCCTGATAGTCGAGCTCCTCTCCGTTGAACTCCAGCACCAGATCCCCGTCGCGGATGAAATGCCGGTACATGCTGGCAAGATGACGCCGCATCTTGCCAATCGTTTGTGTCGCGGGCGGCTTATGCAGATTCCAAAGTCGGATCTCGGTAAAATGATCCTTAGGGCGGCCCGGAGCGGTTGTTGCCTCCAGCGTCTCGATGTTCTGTTGGATGATACGAGGGACGTCGAATTCAACGGTCCGCTCAATGTCCTCACCGACAGCTTTCGAACGAACTCGCCACTCTCGAGCGAACCAGCAACTGGCACTCTTCATCCCAATGCCGAACTGTGAAAGCCCGGCTGTTTCCTCAGGCGGCTCAGCTGTCACGAAGGCTCGCTGATAGTCATGATCATTGATGCCCGCTGCGTTGTCCCACACTCGGATGAAGCCTCCATCCAAGCCACTAACATCGATGACAACTCGCAACCTCTCGGATCCGTCAGTCGTTCTCAGGGCCTCCTGATGAAGGAGATAACTGTCCAGGGCGTTATCCACGAGTTCCCCGAGCGCATACCAGGCCTTGTAGTTCATGGCCGGGAAGAGGCCGAGAATCCCAACGCCGGGACGAATGTTGACCGCTGTGCTCGTTGAGGTCCGTCGACGCACGCTCAGAACTCCTGTGGAAGCCATGAGGGCATACCATCACAATTCAGGGCCACGTGGGAATAGTCTACTAGGACCAATTCGGGTCATAGTCACGGACCCGCAGCGACTCGAGTCTGATGGTTAGGCAGGGAGGAGGCGAAGCAGTGGATGCTCGCAAGAAAGCCCAGGAAGGGATTGCTCTCATCAAGGACGCGGTTCTAGAGCTACTCGTGCAAAACAAAGGAGGACTTCGAAACTTTGAGATCGCGGACGCCTTGGGTCTGCGATCTCACCAGGCAGGGGGCATGAAGGACTTCCTGACGTACTCGACCCTGGGTCTCCTCATAGCGGACGGGAAGGTCATCAAGCAGGGCAAGCAATACCTGGCTGCGACTTAGCCACCGCCCACCTCCATGACAAAAGCGGCGTGTCGAGCTGGGCCGGCACCAGCGCCGTGCTGGAGGCTCCGGGGAAGATCACCTTCACCCCCTCGGGCACCCCGCCGGCCTTCTCGAGCAGCTCCCGGAGCGTGGTCCCCATCGGTAGCTCCCACACCCCCTCGCGCGCCGCGTCGCCGGCCACCGTGAAACACATCGTCCCCGGCGAGGCCTCGGTCCCCCACTGCCGGAGCCAGTCCGGCCCCTCGGCCAGGATGTGGGCCACGTTCGACAGCGTCTCCACGTTGTTCAC
>JBOGJG010000086.1:0-25750 GCA_050747825.1 Acidobacteriota bacterium
GAACTGCCAAACTCAAAGTCTTTGCCGGTATCTTCAAACTAAACTTTACGCGGGTAGGGCGAGTGTCTAACGTTCCAAGACTAGTACTTACTTGCATAAATGAGTGATATTATGTAAAGTGATAGGCAAAAGGAGGTGCCTTTGCCCAAAACAGCTCCGGTACCAGAATGTTCGCCAGAAGATCGACAGATTTTGGAAGATTGGTCGCGCAGCCGAACAATGGAGGCCCGATTGGTGGAACGAGCGCGCATTGTATTGGGATGCCTTGAAGGGAAGCCGGTCGGCACAGTGGCCGAGAGTTTGAAGGTGAGGCCCAATACCGTGATTGATTGGCGTCGGCGCTTTGAAGCGGAGGGGATAGCGGGCCTGCAGGACCGTCCGCGATCGGGTAAGCCGCCGCAATATACGGAGGAGTTTCGCAAGCAAGTGTTGTCCACTCTGGAAGAGCCGCCGCCGAAGGGACAAGCGGTGTGGGACGGGCCAGCCTTGGCAAAGCGTCTGAAAACATCGGTGCACGCGGTCTGGCGAGTGCTGCGGAAAGAGGGCATATGTTTGGCGCGCCAGCGCAGTTGGTGCGTCAGCACCGATCCGGAGTTCACGGCCAAGGCCGCCGACATCGTAGGTTTGTACTTGAATCCGCCGCAGAATGCGCTGGTCCTTTCCATAGATGAAAAGCCCAGCATTCAAGCGTGGGAGCGAAAGACGGGATACGTGGAAACCGATAATGGGAAAATCGTCCGCGGTTTCAAGAGCACCTATAAGCGACACGGCACCTTGAATCTGTTTGCAGCTCTGGAAGTCGCTACAGGCGTCGTTCATACGCAGACGACGGGTAAGAAGCGGCGGATTGAGTTTCTGGAGTTCATGGATCGCCTGCTCGGAGATCTCCCGGCGGAAAAGGAAATCCATGTGATCTTAGACAATTATTGCATCCACAAGAAAAATGATGCCTGGCTGGCGGCTCATCCCAACGTGCTTTTCCACTTCACACCCACCTCGGCCAGTTGGTTGAATCAAGTCGAAATCTGGTTTGGTATTCTGAGCCGCAAGGCGTTGCGCGGAGCGTCCTTTCACGACATTGAGCAATTACGTCAGGCGATTGAAGACTTCGTCGCCGCCTACGGACCTCAAGCGAAGCCGTTCGTTTGGCGCAAACGCGAAGTCCAAGGATCTCAGCTGCGAAACACTATCGCTAACTTACGCAATTAAGCACTAGAATGCCTCTCTAAGCGTTACCTTTTCTTCATAAACCTCCTCGATGTTTTCGTACCTTCAACGGGAGGGACCCTTAAGGTGTTCGTGAAACACCTTAAGCAGTTCAGACTCCGGTTCTCTCAGCAGCTCTTTCAGAGGCCCCTGTTCTTCGACGTCGCCCTCCTTCAAGACCACCACGGAATGGCAGAGGGCCTTTGCCTCCAAAGGATCATGGCTCACCAAAACGACCGTAATGTTTTGTTCCGCCGCGAGCCGCTCAATCTCCTCTAGAAGCCGCAACTTGGTCAACAAGTCCAATCCAGCGAACGGCTCGTCCAGGAGTAAAAAGTCAGGCTTCACCGCGAGGGCCCGAGCCAGAGCGACACGTTGCTGCTGCCCACCCGAGAGCGTTCCGGGTTTGCGGGCAGCCAGCGAGTCGATGCGACAGAGGGCCACTGTTTCCAATGCCCTCTTTCGAGTTTCCCGCGAGCTTAGCGGCTGTCCGGAGAGCCCTAGAAGAACATTGTCCAGAACCGTCAGGTTCGGCCAGAGGGCCAGATCCTGGAAGACCATCGCTATACCTCTTTGGTGAGGAGGCTTGAGAATTCTCTCCTCTTTCGAGATCAATTCGCCGTCCAGATAAATTTGCCCGGACGAAGGCGCCTCCAGGCCCGCCAACAATCGAAGCACCGTGGATTTTCCGCAGCCGGAGGGGCCAAGGATGGCCGTATGCTCGCCGGAAAGGATGCTCAAGGACACGTCCTTCAGAGCAGTTTCTCGCGAATAATACTTGGATACCCCGCGAAACTCGAATCGCCTTGGAATCATGAGCGGCCGCTCCCGATCAACGTCGAGATCAAGCAGAGGAGAAGTGCAGCGCCACCCACATACATTAGGCACAGTGCGGCAACGAGCGACTCCGGCGCATTGGCCATTACGGTAAAAATGACCAAGGGAAAAGACGGTTCTCCCGGCGGATGGAGGAGCAGCACGGTACCCACATCGGCGGTTGCTAGAAGAGCGACCAGGGAGACGGAAACCGCCAGTGAAAGGCCCACGAATGGCAATATAACCTTCCCTAAGTAATGTCCGAGAGGAACGCCATGAAGTGCGGCGGACCATGTCCAGGAGGGCGAGCTGGCTGCCCAGGCCTGCATCCCTAAGACGGCAGCTAAAGGGAAAAACCTGAGGCCCTGAAAGAAACAGACCGCCAGCCGACTGCGCAGGAGCGGATCGGTCCAGGCAGGGGCACCTGCAGCCAGGTGAACCGCTCCGAGAGCAGCGAGAGCCGGAGGTAGAGAAAATACCGCAAGACACAGACCCAGAGCGGCCATTCTCAACCGGGAGCTTCGGCCGACGAAGAAGGCCAGAAGAAAACCTGCAAAAGCGCCCACCAGTCCGGCTCCCAGGGCATAGATCAGCGTGTTGGGGAGCGTCCGAAGAAGATTGGAAAAGGCCCGAGGGAATTGGCCGCCGCCCTCAGTTACCGGGAGTATCAGGCCCGCCAATGGAAAGAGCACTTCAAAGACGAGCAGGAACAAGAGAAGTGCTGCGCTGACGCCGCCCAAAACGTGCCGGCGAGGAACGTGTCCCCGCATCTGTCGCGACAGGACTTCACTCGCCAGGCGAGGCGCAGCGTAAAAGGCCAAAGGCGCAGCCAGCAACAAGACCGTCCCGGTTAAAAAGACGCACTGCCGGGCGGCCAGCGAAAAGTCGTAGCGCGCGGAAAAACTCGTAAGAATATCCGATGCAGCCGTGCGAAGTCCAAAGACGAATCCGGGCCCGGGATCGGAAAGGGTAAGCACGCCCGCCAGGCTGGCAGCCAGCAAGGCCGGTTCCAGGGCATGCCGGAGACTCTGCCCAAAGAGCGTTTTTTCCCCTCCGGCGAGACTGGCCGCATCCAACTGAGATGCGGACAGACGAGCGGTTACGACAAAAACCGTCAGGAGCACCACGGGAATTCCAAAGGTAGAGAAAACCATGACAGAGCCGGAAAATCCCGTCAAAGCCTCCGACCACTTTCTGCCCCAAAAGGCGGCCAGGGAAGACCAACCGATCGCCCACAAAAAAGAAGGGACCAGGAGAGGCAAGGACAGGAGGGCAAGCAGTAGCTTCTTGGCGGGAAACCGGTACAGGGCCGCGGCTACCCCAGCCGGCAAACCGACCAGGAGGGAGACGACCATCGCAGCCAGGGCCACCCAAAAGCTGTTGACCAGCGCACCGGCAAAGGCCTGGCCCAGGGCAAAACCTTCCCTTGGCGATGATGCAGCCGACTGCCACAGCAGCGGTACAGACGGAAAGACAGCCAAAACAAAGAGGGCAGCTACACCCCACACCCTCCATTTCCCTCTGTGCTCCAGGACCAAACAAGAAGTCATCATAGATTGCGATCCAGCCACTCTTTCAGAAAGCCCACGGAGAGCCGCTGAAGGAGTGGAGCGAGCTCCGAATAGTCGACCTGCATGGCTTGAATGTTGTGTGCCGGGGTCATGTCTTCCGGGATGGGGACGCCGGGACGTAGCGGCATCTGGGCCGCCTCGCTGCGGGCCAGCATCTGTTCGGTGTCGGGACGCAGCAGGTAATCGATGAAGCGGCGCCCTGCCTCCGGGTGGGGACCGTTTCGAATCAGGACGGCACAGTTGGGGATGATCAGGGTACCCATGCCGTCCTGGTCCGGAAAGACAATGCCGACCGGTTTCCCTTCTAGTCTGGCAACGTTGGCATCGTCCGTGTCGGTGATCCCCAGGGCGAACTCGCCATTGGCGACACGGCGCCGCACCTCGCCATTTGAGGAAAGAATCCGGCCGCCGTTTTCAATGAACCCTTCAAAAAATTCTTTTGCCTTGTCCTCGCCCAGCGCAGAGAACAGCACGGCCGCATGCATGGAAGTCGTCCCAAAGAGGGGATTGGCGAAACACACCCGATCCTTGAAACGCGGATCGAGGAGATCCGTCACCGACCTGGGAGCCTGATTTTCTGGAACGAGATTCGTATTGTAGATGAGAACCCGCGCCCGGGCAGAAAATCCGGTCCAGTGGCCCTCCGGATCCGAGAATTCCGGCGACAATCCTTCCGAAACAGGAGACGCATAGGACGTACTCACCCCTTCCAACTTGAGGATGGCCGCCCGCACCGGATCGCCGCTCCAGAAGACGTCCGCCTGAGGGCGCTCTCGCTCAGCAATCAGCCGGTTCAGCAAACCTGTGCTTTTCGTCTCCTCCGTATCGGGCACCAGTTGAACCCGGATGCCCGTGTCCTTTTCAAACTGTTCCGCAATGGGGCCAGCAAAGACGGCGTCCACGGAAGTGTAAACGACCACGGGACCTTGATCCGCTGTGCCGGACGAGCTGCAGCTCGTCAGATTCGCTGCCAAGAATAATAAAAGGAGTAACAGGGTCGTCTCCTTCAACGGGTTAACTCTCATGCTTTCTCCTTACATAGGCTGGCTTTTTATTAAGATTCTTTTCTAAGGGTGCAGTGGAGCGATCGGGATCACTGCCAGGATAGACAAAGACCAGGGACTGGCGGCTGTGAGAAAGAGCTCCTCACCGCGAAGGACATCTCCCGCCTGGGGAATTCCAGTCGGAAGATAATCCAGGGAAAGCTCCAGTTCCAGGTTTCGGAGCCAGTTCCCATTCGGCAGCCAGTTGAAGACGAAGATCGCCGTATCCAATTCAAAGTTGAGCTTGTGCGTGTAAACTCCGCGGTCCCGAGGCCGCTCGGCCGGACTGAACTGATCCACGATGTCGAAGTGAGTCTCGACCCAGCCGCCGGCTTGCTCGGCTTCCAATAAGTGCAGGTTCAATTCGAATTCCAATTCCACGGGATTGTCCCGGATCTGGCTCACACCCAACTGATCGGCTGTCGCTCCGGTGAACACATTGGTGTCCGCCCCGCCAAAGGGAGTCCAAATGGCTTCGAACGTGAAACCCACTCGGGGAATCTCCGTGGGAACGCCTACTGCCAGAATCACCTCAAACTCCGTTTCCCGTTCCAGCTGCGAGAACTCCACGGGTTCTCCATCCTCGAGCCTGGCCACCCTCGGGCGACGGAAGAGGTTCTCAATTGTTACTGTGGGTTCGAATTTCACCTCGGGCGAGCAGAGGATGCGACAGTTTCCCTTGTCTTGCGCCTCCCCGATTTCGGCGCGGATTCCTATCGCCACCAAAGCCACGGCGACGGTCACCCACACGGGACGAGCTTTCACGCCTGTATGGCGACCCGACCCTCTCACTGCTTCTTCTCGACTTCAAAATCATCAAAAAAGGAAGCAGCGTCGGCTTTGGTCCAAAGGCCTACACCGCCTGCCTCGGAGAAAGTGGAATCCCGCGCTTCCAGGAGCTGCTGGCCATTCAGGTACCCTGTGATGTCGTCTCCCTCGTGTTCGATTCGGATGGTGTGCCACTCGTCCGCTGGCACATCGACCTCGGCGCTGTCGAGCTGCACCCGTCTGCCCTCCTTCACGTAATAGAGGCGAAAGTTGTTCTCCAGCGGATTCCAGCGGGCGATGTAGTGGTTGTTTGCGTCTTTGGCCCGCCAGATGGGACCACCTCCCTGATCGACGCGCCCCTCACCTGCTCTCACCTTCACTTCCACAAACCCGTTTTCAAAGCGGATCTGGTCTGTCCAGCAGAGATTAAAGGTGCCCCGGTTGTAGTCGGTTATCTTCACTGCAAGGACCTGATCTCCCGAGGCCGCGCGTGGATCTTTTTGCACTGACCAGTCAGCGAGGCGCGCAGCCGGATTGGTGGCGTCCACTTTCCAGCCCGTCGGAAATGTCCCAACCGGTACATCGTCAAAAGTGAGACGAGCGTTTCCGGGATTTCCCGAGGAGCGGGTCTGATCCAATCCTGCCTTCAGCCCCTGGGCCAACTCCTCCACGGGCGCTACACCCCAGAAATGGAGAAAAAAGATCCGGGGATCTTCGGTTGTCATGTGATTGTGCACGGCGACGACCTCAATGCTGTTTTTCACCAAAGCTTCGATAACCGGAGCGACCTCATGCTCGAGCATGGCAAAGTCACCGGCTACCGCTGCCTTTTGCGGTGTTCCCTGAAAAGCCATCCAGGTGTTGAACCCCATGAAGGAGGACACCTCAACCCCATGGTCCACCAGTATTACATCGGGGCGGCTGATGGTGATTTTGTACACGCCGGCATTGAGGTCTCCGCTGTGGCCGAGGATTCGATCGATGGGCTTGGGGTCAAAAGTCATTTCCACGCTGCCGGCCGGTTGCTGTTTCAACCCTTTCGCCTGGCGCAGTTCCTTAATCTTGTCCAGAGCGGCGCGAACCCCTCGGGCCAGTCCTTCCAGCTGTCCCACGCCGTGGATGTGCATGAACATGACTTTAGGCGTGTCTCGGACAAAATGATTATGGAGACCTGACACGGTCAGACCCGATGCAATCAGAGTTTGCTCAACGGGTCCGATCTCGTCCTCCTGCACGACCAGATCCCCCATGACAATGGCCCTCTGGGAAGCGGGCGCAAACGCGGCCCAGGAAGTGAGTCCCATTGGGGGGATAATACGGAAACCATCCACTGAAACCGAAAGATCGTTTTGGGGAACGGAGATCTTGTACCGCTCTTGCTGCTCGACTCCTTTAACTCCGACGATCCGGTCAATCAGAGTCGTGTCCAGGGGCGATGCTGTCGGTTCAGCCGGTGAAGTCGTTACGCTGACTGGAGACTCCGTGGGCACACTGCACACCAGCACCCCACCGGCCAATAAAATGAACAAAACCCAAATTACCGATCTCATTTGTAGCCTCCTTTTCTGACAGGGTCAAAATCGGGTGGACCTGTCCGGGTTGTCTCTTGTACGGGCAAAAGGATTCGGAAGACGCTGCCATGCCCTTCTTTGCTTTCCAATTCGATTCTTCCTCCGTTGGCTTCGACCGCCCAGCGGGCAATGGTGAGACCCAGGCCACCCGTTTCACGGGAGCGACCTTTTTCGATGCGATAAAACCGCTCGAAAATCTTCTCCTGGTGCTCCGGTGGAATTCCGGGTCCCTGGTCGATGAATTCGATGGCGGCTCTACCGCTTTGCAGGCGCTTGACGGATAAACGGATGGTTCCGCCCGGCCGGGTGTACTTGATGGCGTTATCCAAAAGGTTAACGATTGCCTGACGGAGAATGCTGCGATCGACATTGGCTGCGATGCCGTTCTCCTCGGACTTCACCGATAAAGTCTGGTTTCGTTCTTCCGCCAGAACATGGAGGTGATCCGCTACGTCTTCAACGAGACCGATCAAATCCACCGTCTCCTGATTGAGCTGAAGCTTTCCCGAATCAGCCCGGGTCAGAGTGAGCAGGCTGTCTACCAATCTCGCCAGGCGGTCGGTTTCCTCCAGCATGCTTCCAATCACTTCACGAGAGCTTTCCGGATCCAGGTGGTCTCGCAGCCCTACTTCGCCGACGCTTCGAAGGGCCGTAAGCGGGGTGCGGAGTTCATGGGAGGCATCCGCCGTAAAGCGCCGAAGAGTCTGGAAGGATTCCTCCAGCCGGCTCAAGGTTTGATTGAAAACCGTCGCCAGGCGGCCAAACTCGTCCTCGGGGTTCTCCGCCGGAAGTCTCTCGGAAAGCCGCTCTGCGGTAATCTCTTCCGCCTTGGCGGCCATGGCACGAACAGGGGACAAGACCCGTCGGGCCAGAAAGTACCCAGACGCTAAGGCGAGGAGGAGAGCACATGGCAAGCCGATCAGCATGGTGGTACGCAGACTCTTCAAAGTCTGCCGGATGGCGGCCTCTTCTTCAGCCACGGCCGCAGTGAAACCCGTGGCCGGAGTTGAAACCTTCACACGATAGAAATGCCCACCAGGAGACTGCCTGGAGATCGCAGACTCCGAAAGTGCCCTTTCTATCGCCTCTTGAAGTCCAGTCTCTTTCCAACCTTCCGTCTCAAAAATCACTCGGCCATCCCGCCGGACCTGGAACAAGTGAACCGAGCCGTGTTCTTCTACTTCGCTCAACTCATCTGGCTCGTCCGGCAATACGCTTTCGATGGCTGATAAGTTTTGGGATAACTGGCGATCGAGTTGGCTGAAAAGACTTGTCTCCACCAAAAGGTAGATGGCTGTCGCGAAAATGAGAACGATTACGGCCAGCGCCGCCGCATACCAGAGGGTGAGCCGGAGTCGTACAGTTCGTGGCCGAAAGTTCATGAGACCCCCTCGCGGAGAACGAAACCGACGCCTCTCATCGTTTTGAGTAATTTCACTTCAAACGGGTCATCGACCTTTCTCCTGAGGCGCGCAATGTGAACATCGATGACATTATCGAGCGGTGTGGCCCTCGCCGGCTCGTTCCACACATCCCGGGCCAGCATTTCGCGGGAGACGACGTGGTTCTGGTGGCGAAGGAGATATTCCAACAGATCGAATTCCTTAGGAGTCAACTCCAGAGTCTGGGAGCCGCGCCTCACGTGCCGCGTGACCAGATCCATCTCCAGATCCACCAGTTTGAGGCGAAGCACCTGGTCCGGCCTTCCCCGGCGAAGGAGGGCCCGGACCCGGGCCAAGAGCTCTGGAAAGGCAAAAGGCTTGATCAGATAATCGTCGGCGCCACAGTCCAGGCCCAGCACACGATCCTCCACTGCGTCCCGGGCCGTGAGGATGAGAACGGGAGTCTGAAGGCCTCGCCTGCGCAGCGTGCTGAGGACTTCCAGTCCGTCGCGTCCCGGGAGCATGAGGTCCAAAATAACCAGGTCGAAGGTTTCGCTATTGATGAGGAAGAATCCCTCTTCGCCACTGGGAGCCGTGGCCACTTCATACCCTTCCGCCTCGAGCCCTTCTCGAAGGGCTCGAGCCACTTTCTGTTCGTCTTCGATTACCAGGATTCGCAATTTCTTCCTTTAGCAGCCCTAGTGGGAGATGTTACTAAGCTCGCAATCAGCTTGCCACTGAAGTTTTCCTTAAAATTTGTTCAGAAAATGAAGCGTCAATAGGGCAAGTCCTATCGCAGGTGTCGAACCTGCTCTTCCGGCGCATGAAGCGTGCGGAAATTGAAGTACAGAGCCAGATCGTAGACGATCTTAAGACCGCCGCCGAGGAAAAAGGGCGCTCCTGTATTCATGAACTGCAATAGGAAGCCGGCAAGAACTGGGCCTAACGCCTGGGTGATAGTCCGAACCAGCGTGGTGAGACCAGTGGCTGCTGTTCGTTCGTCCGGTTCGACGATCGCCACTATATACGAGCTACGCGCGGGAACATCCATCTGGGATAGAAGGTGTCGCGCCAGGAGACAAACGATCGCCAGCGAGAGGTTGGGCATGAGTGGAATCAGAATGAGGGCCACATTGGACGGCAAGTGAGTGAAAACCATTGTATTGACAAGTCCAAAATGGTTCGCGACCTTCACGGCCATCGGGTAAGAGACCGCCTTCATCAAATTCACTCCCAGAAAGACAGGGCCCAGCACATCGCCACCGACCTGAAAACGCAGGGCAAACCAGTAGGCGAGAAGGCTTTGGACCACAAAGCCACCCCCAAGAGCATCCAATCCAAAAAGCGCAGCCAGTTTGCTGATTGTCTTTCGGGATCTGTGAAGAGTCAGCAAGCGCGCCCGACCTCCTTGCACGGTTGGTTCCATCTCAACTCGCTTCGAGAGTGGGATAAAGCACATCAGTGAAAGAGCAGCCAAGGCAGCATACATGCCGAACATAAGACGGTGCGCGACCAGAATGTCCACGGAAAGGCGAGTCTGAATCCAAGAGGGAAGGGCGGCGGCCCAGGCTCCGAGGGAGACGGCGAGCGCACCGAGCGTGTGATACCCGCCAAACACGCGGTTGCGGTTCTCTGAGCCTGTGGTCTGGGGGAGTATAGCCTGTTCGACGGTTTCGAAAGGACCCACTTCACCGGACGTTGAGCTGATCGTGCCGCTCAACGCGGCTAAGGCGAGCAACCAGATGTTCGGGGTGATGGCAAAGGCCAAACCGCTGGCGATCATGAGCCCTGTACTGAGAATGAGGACCCGTCGCCTACCCAGCCGGTCCGCGTATGCCGCCATGATGGCGGTTAACAGTGCTGAGCCTGCCAGTGTGAGGGTTAAAATGATACCGACCGTTACAGGAGGAAATCCCGCCTCTTCCAGGTACAATCCCAGGACCACGCTCAAGAGGCCGTAGCCCAAGCTGCGCAAAGTCTTGGCGGCCAGTATCAGCTTCCCATCGCGGCTGATCGAGCACATATGTCGAGGGTAACTCTAAAAGCTTCCTTAGGGTCCTTCGGAGTGGAAAGAAGGCTTACTTCTTTACGTTTAAGATGCGTTAACGTTTGCCGGCCTCCTGCAGGCGACACCAGGCATAGAGTGCATCATAGATGACAAACTGCTTTTCCAGGTTGGTCTCATCGTCAGGGAAAAGGATGCTGAACCCGGTGGCGATAGCTTCCAGGCCGCGAGCCAGCGGATCCTTGTCAACATCCGCCCGGATATCGGCGGCGTGGACGATCTCAGCCAATCGCAACAGAGCCGGGTCGTTGAGATCGTACTTCTGGAGGATAGATTCGAACGAGCAGCGACCTTCCTGGTGGCCCAATTCCACTTCCGGCGCATCAAACGGAATGGCCCCGGTGCTTTTTGCAAGCTCATTGACCTGGTTCTTCGGAACAAAAAGAAACTCAGCCTGATTGTCGATAAAACGTTTGATAAGCCAGGGACACGCTACTCGGTCAACATGGACATGGGAGCGTGTGATCCATTTCATGATCCTCCTTTGCCGCTTACCCTCTGGAAGTGTATCCACGCCTGCCGGCGTTTCCTACTTAATTTTTTCTGAAAAATCGTTCAGAAATCTCAGCCTTGTTAGCGAGCATTTGTGGGCGGGAGTAACCCCCGGGCGATATTAAGAAGCCAACCCCTGCTCCACAGGGTAATCTTTCATTTGAAAGTAACTTCTACGCTCTGTAGAATCATCTTCCATGGGCTTGTCGTTTCGACCCTCTCGAAAAGGGGTCGCTCAGGTGCTGGGCGAGTTGGAAAGCCTGGTCATGAAGGAGATCTGGCACTCACCCCGATCATCGGCGCGGGAGGTGCAAAAACGGCTGGCGCCTGCGCGAAAGCCCGCCTACACAACGGTGGTTACAATCCTGGATCGCCTCTACAAAAAGGGCCTGCTCGGGAGGCAAAAGGAGGGAAAGGCGTTTCTGTACAGTCCTCGCGTCTCCCAGGAGGAGTTTAACGAAATGATCACTCGGGACATTCTCGCAGGTTTGCTCAAGGAGGAGTCCCGACCCATTCTGACGACATTTGTTGACCTCGTGGCGGCTGACGAAAATCTGCTGGAAGAACTGGAGGAACTGGTGCGCCGGAGAAAGCAATGATCTCCCTCCTCTACCTGATCGTGTCCGCTTCGGCTGTGGCTATGCTGGTGGCGTGGGGTTTGCTCGCTTTGCTTTACCCGGCCGTGAGAAGGATGGGGAAAAATCCAAGCGCCTTTACCAGTGGTTTCTGGTTTGGGATCGGTACTCTTCCTGCGGCGGCTGGTTTGCTGGCCGGGGTCTTCGCGATCGGATCAGGTGTGCCCAGCGCCGCCGGCTGGCTCACGGATCACTGCAGCGAACATGCTGGGCACCCCCATCTCTGCGCATCCCATATCGCCGCAAGCCCCCCGGAGGGGAATCTTTTCTGGAGTTTCATGGCCGGGAGTTTGGCTCTTGTGGTCCATGCCGCTTTTAGGGTGTGTCAATCAAGCGCCCGCACAAACTCGCACTTGAGCAAATCCTCCACCAGAAGAGAAGGTGGCTTCCACGTTTTCCCCAGCCGGATCCCTGCGGCTTTCACCGCGGGACTTCTCTCCCCAAGCCTTTTCTGAGCAGCGGAGCCAAGGAGCGCCTGAATCGGGAAGAGAAAGCTGTGATCCGACTTCTGATTCTTCGCTTCTGTGAAGGCGTGTTCCCGGGTATGAGCTCTGCGCGAAGATGCTGGGAGTGCATGGCGGAGTTGGAATGCGATCAGGCTGCCGTCCGCGCTGGTTTTGCCCCTCATTTCGTCGCCCAGACCATTTTGAAAATGCTGAAGGCCAATCGGCTCAAAAGTTCGCCGGCCGGCGTCCTGAACTACGCTGGTGACAATAGCTCGGAAAACCTGAGGGTCCGCATCGGATCTCTGATTTCTGGACGGCCGCAGCCCACCGGGGCCGCGCCCTTGGGGATACTACTGGGAGCGCTCCTCGGAATTGGCTTCGGATTCTTACTGGAAGTTCATCACGCTTTGGAGACGGTTCTCGGTTGGCTCACGTGAGAAAAATTTTTTGCCTGTTATTTCTACACACTGTAGTTGTTGCGACCGCTCTCTTGTTGCTGCGGACCTAAGGCTGACCTTGCAGGAAGCAAGCAAGTTGTACCTCGCGCGGAACCTGGCGGTAAAAGCCGAAAGACAACGCATTGAGATGGCCCGGGGCGTTTTCCGGCAGGCCCGGATGCTGCCAAATCCCGATTTGAATTTCAGCCAGGAGGGCTTTCCTTTCGGTTCCGAAGACCCCTCGTTCTGGAATAATCAGGAATTCATCTTCTGGGCCACGCAAAAAATCGAGCTGGGTGGAAAACGCCGCCACCGCACCGAGGTGGCCGGATTGGGAATTCAGGTTACCGAAGCGGAATTCGAGAACTTCGTGCGAATCGGAAAAAGTCAACTTCGGGAAGCATTCGCCGAGGCGTATTCGCGCAAGAGAAACACCGCTTTGCTCTCGATCAGCTCGAGCTCTATCAACGGATCCGGGAGATTCACCGAAACCGCCTCGAGGAGGGAAATGTCTCCGGGCTCTCCCAGCTGCGGGTCGATCTTGAGGAGATACGTTTCGTGAAGGCCGCAGGGGAGTCTTAGACCGCCTTTTTCGCCGCCTGGTCCAAGCTGGCCGCTTTGATCGGGTGGGTGGGATCAATACCAGAATTACAGCTCGATCCCCTGCCCACGCTAGCCGAAATATCTCTTGAGGAGCTGGTGAGAAAGGCCGAGAAGGAGCGTCCCGACCTGAAGGCCTTTTCCATCCGCCTTCGAGTTTCCCACTTTCCCACAACCCCGGCGACTGCTACTATTAGTAACTCCTTACTCAGAGAGTGGTCCTAAATTCGGG
This sequence comes from Acidobacteriota bacterium, assembly GCA_050747825.1. Taxonomy (GTDB): domain Bacteria; phylum Acidobacteriota; class UBA6911; order RPQK01; family JBOGJG01; genus JBOGJG01. The sequence continues at coordinate 13,265 of JBOGJG010000086.1, forward strand.
GGAAGGTCATGAAACATTTAATGTTTAGTCAGGTCTAAGCATTATAGTAGGTTGAAGTGATGAAGGCGCCGAAGGAAATTCCCGAAAACCATCCGGTGAAAAGGCACTTTAGAAAACTTGCTGATCGAGCCCTTACCCAGTCCTCTCTGACTGATAAAGATATTCTCTATTACCTCAGTGATCTTTTAGTTGATTTCATGTATGTGGAGAACCTGTACCGGCTTCGGGATGAGAACGGCGAACGCCTGGAATACCTGGTGGATATGCTCGAACATGCCGGGAACGCCCCTCGCCAGAGAAGGAAGGACTACTACAAGCATATCGGCGATTACAGTCTCTTTATCCTGGGCATGTTCCCGGAGAATCTGACTTATGGAAGGCGCATGCTTTCGCACTCTTACTATGCCGATACGGGAAGGCGCAGTTACCTGGTAGCCAGCGAACTCGAGTACAACAGTGAAAGTACCGTGGTTTTCAAGAAATTGGCTGAGAAATTCGAACGATGCGTCCTGTCACTGAACTGGGTGCGCGAGTATACGTCAGATCCTTTTTATCAATACATGCTGCGCCAGTTTAGGATTACCTAACGCCTGGTGGCGCCTTGCGCATTAAGAGGGCCTTCGGCGGATAGCTGAAGGAGCCTCGGCAGGCCGCCCTCGCCTGGTCAGATAGATGCCCGTAAGGATCAGGCCGCCACCCATGATTTGAAAAAGTGTGATTCGCTCTCCCAGAAGGATCCAGGAGAAAACAAGACCCACAAATGGAATAAGGTTTCCGTAGATAGAAGTACGGGTGGGGCCGATTTTGGCAATTACAGTGAACCAGAGGGCATAGCCTATGGCCAGGGCAAAGGTAAATGAATAGATCAGGGCCAGATAGCTTTTCAGAGAGACCGTGCTCCATGTTTCCGTGATCAAGTCGGGTGCGGCAAAGACAAGAAAGCCCAGGCTGCCTGCGCTCAAGGTCACGGCCGTCAGATTGAGCGGCGAATAATCTTCCATCATGGGCCTGGAGAAGACGGTATAGATGGCCCAGCAGACCGAGGAGCCCACGATCATGAGATCACCCCTGAGCGTTCCTCCCCCGATGGAAAGTTCGGCGCTCTCCACCAGAATGAGAATCACTCCCGCCAGGGAGATGGAAATTCCCAGCCAGACGATCCGTCCCAGCCGTTCGTGGCCGAGAGCGCGGCTCAAGAGGGCCGTCAGAATAGTGGTTCCCGAAAGCAGCAGGGCGACATTGCCGGCCTTGGTCCAGTGAAGTCCCAGGATAAAGAAGATCTGATAGATCGTGTTTCCGATGACTGCGAGTATTCCGATCTTAGCGAAATCCTGCCGGCGCAGCAGCAGGCGCCCTTCGATTCCTATTGTCAAAAGCAGCAGAAAGAGAGAGGCCAGGATCAGGCGCACCGCGTTGAAGCTCAGAGGAGAGACCTCGGTCATCGCATCTTTTGCGATAGGCATATTCGCCCCCCACACCAGAACCATCAGCAAACAGTAAAGGTCCGTTTTGTCGAATTTCATCCTTGCCGAAGAATCTGGAATTTAATCGCGAAAGACGCATCACACGAAAAACGCCCGCCCTTTTCCATAATAGGCTGAATGCTATACTGAACGAAACTAATGACAAGAAGCGATCTGACCCGCAGGATTAAAGAGAAAGCTCGAGAACTGGGGTTCGACGAGGTAGGGATTGCCCGGGCGGAGGCCATTTCAGAAGGCCATCTGAGGGAGTGGCTTGGGCGGCAGTATCAGGGGGAGATGGCCTACATTGAGCGTAAGCTGGAGAAGCGGCTGGACCCCGGCAAGGTTCTGGAAGGAGCGCGCTCCATTGTCTCTCTGGCGCTGGGCTATAACCATCCTTACAGGCTCCCCTACGATCAGCCGGATAAGGGCGTGATCTCCCGCTACGCAGCCGGCACAGATTACCATGAAGTGATTGAAGATAAGCTGGGCAGGCTCTTGCAATACATCCGAGCCATTGAGCCGGAGACGCGCGGAAAAGTCTACGTGGATACCGGGCCGATGATGGATAAATACTGGGCCCAACGCTCTGGTCTGGGTTGGTTGGGAAAGCACACCAATGTCCTTTCCCGCGATCTGGGTTCCTGGTTTTTCATTGGCGAGATTCTGCTTGACTGCGATCTGGACTTCGATGAATCGGCCGTGGACTTCTGCGGGTCCTGCACTCGCTGTATCGAATCCTGTCCGACCGATGCGATCGTCGAACCTTACGTGCTGGACAGCCGCCGCTGCATCTCATATCTAACCATTGAGCTGCGCGGTGATATCCCGGAAGCTTTTCGAGAGCCAATGGGGAATCTCATCTACGGCTGCGACATCTGCCAGGACGTTTGTCCCTGGAATAGCAAGGCGCCCGTTTCTGCCGAGAGCGAATTCAAGCCTAGAGAGCCCAACCAGTCTCCGGCCCTGCAGCAGTTAGCCAGGATGTCCCAAAGCGAATTTCGGGAGAGTTATCGTGGGAGTCCGATGAAGCGAGCCAAATGGAAAGGTCTCATGCGCAATGTGGCCGTGGCCATGGGTAATAGCCGAAATCCGGACATGATCCCGGAGCTGGAGAATCTTTTGGCGACCGGCGACGAGATGATCCAAAGCCACGCCGCCTGGGCACTTCGCCGCCTCGGGACACCCGAAGCGCTCCAGGCGCTTGAGCAGCATGAAGTGGCAGCGTCCCTAGAGAATTGCCATTAAAATCAGGCTGAGAACCGCAAGCGTAAGGGCGACGACACCCAGGTAAAATCCCAGCCGACCCTGTTTCCTCCAACCGGCCGCGGCCCTTTCGAAGGCCGCAAGCTGCTGAGATAGGCCTTCCACTGACTCCGCCAGATCATTATGCTTTTTCGTCAGTTCCCTTTCAGCAGCTAACTGTGGGAGCGAGCTCCAACCATTTTGATGGAACAGGGACTGCTCCATAACGCGTTTGGCTGCAAGCACGTCCTGCATGGCCGCTTCGAAGTGCCGCTGGTGAATTTTCTTTTCGGCGTCGGCAACCGGTTCCAAGGTCGCCATCTGGGCGGCTTTCAAGACCGCATTTTTAATGTCGCCGCCGCTCACCGCAAAATTCTCGGCCAGGGCGCGAAAGTCCACGTCCTCAGCCAGAGGGGTTTTGCCGGGATGGAGTTGTACTCTCCAGATCTGCTCTCGCTCTTCGGTTTCGGGCATCTCGAAGAGAATGTGAGTGCGAATCCGCCTTTCAAAGGCCGGGTCAAAATTGGCAGCCAGATTGGTGGCGAAAATCACCACTCCCGGAAATTCTTCAAGCTGACGCAGGAGCACGTTTACGATGCTGTTGGCCTCCCGCTCATATCCGCCGCTCAAGTGGGCAAAGCGCCGCGTGGCGATGGCGTCCGCCTCGTCAAAGAACAAGACAGCATCCTGACTGGCGGCCGATTGAAATACCGAAGCCACGTTTTTTCCGGTTTCGCCCATCCACATCGATTCCATTTGCGGGTAGCGCACCACCATTAGCTTCTTATGAAGTGCATGAGCCAGCGCCTCCGCGCAAATGGTCTTTCCCGTGCCGGGAGGGCCGGCAAATGAGAAAGCCAGCCCCAGGCCGGACGAGTGGCGCTCGGCCAGGCCCCACTGATGAAAGATGAGGTCATGCTTCTCAATTTGAGTGAGGGCAAATTCCAGTGCGCGCCGGGTCGGCGGCGGCAGGATCACGCTGCTGAAGCTCCAGCGGGGCTTAATCACCTCCATCAGCTCACGCTTGGGCGAGAGCGATCCAAAAAAGAAATCACGAAACGGATTGGGCATCGAAGAGAATTTTATCAGACACTGTTGTGGCTGGGGCGGTCGCGCTAGAATGAAACCGTGAAGAACACTGTTCTCGGGGTCATCCTGGGGGGAGGGAGGGGAACTCGCCTTTTCCCGTTGACTCTGATTCGGTCCAAGCCGGCCGTCCCGCTGGGAGGCAAATACCGGCTGATTGATATCCCCATCAGCAACTGCATCAATTCCGCCATCAACAAGATTTTCGTGTTGACTCAGTACAATTCCGCCTCACTTCACCGGCATATTACTCAGACCTACAAGTTTGGACCTTTTGATGACGGTTTCGTGGATATTCTGGCAGCCGAGCAGACGCCGGAAAGCATTCACTGGTATCAGGGAACGGCCGATGCGGTCAGGCAGACGCTGCGCCACATTTTGATCTACAACATGGAATACATCCTCATTTTGTCAGGCGACCAGCTTTATCGGATGGATTACCAGAAGCTGGTCGAATACCACTTGGCAAAGAAAGCGGATATCAGTGTGTGCGTGATCCCCGTAGAAGCCGATAAGACTTCGGGTTTCGGCATTCTGAAGATGAACAACGAAGGGCGGATTACGGATTTCATTGAGAAACCTAAAGATCCCAAACCGCTCGACAGGTACAAGGTGGACGTCGATGCCTGGCGCGAAAGCGGCGTAACCCAGGAGCGCGCCTGGATGGCCTCCATGGGAATCTATCTTTTTCGGACCCAGGTGTTGATCGATGTTCTCAGGGATGAAACCAAGCTCGACTTTGGGGGCGATATCATTCCATCGGCTCTCTCGCACTATCCCGTCTACGGCTACATTTTTGACGATTACTGGGAAGATATTGGAACGATTAAAGCTTTCTACCATGCTAACCTGGATTTGACCGGACCCAGGCCGCGCTTCAACTTCTACGACCCACAGTCTCCGATCTATACGCATCCCCGTTTCCTTCCGGCCACGAGCATAGCCCATTGCAGCGTCTCCCACAGCGTTATTTCGGAAGGATGCTCGATTGGCGACTGTAAAATTGCCAATTCAGTCATCGGCATCCGGAGCGTCATTCAGACACACGCGGAGGTAGTGAACACTCTGATGATGGGCGCCGACTATTACGAAAACGATTCCGAGAATTCCATCCGTATCGGAGTGGGGGCAAACAGCGTCATCCGCGACGCCATCATCGATAAGAATGCCCGCATCGGCACAAACGTGCGAATCAGCAACCCACAGCAAATCCAGCAGGCGGACGGAGGCAATTACTTCATTCGCGACGGCATCGTGATCATTCCCAAAAACGCCGTCGTCGAAGACGGGACCAAAATCTAAAAGGTGACACGCACGTAATTGCTCCAAAACTACCTATGAACACTGGATTTTTACTCCGGACTGGTACCAAATTCCGTTCGGCATTCTGGATTCGCGCCGATTCGCCAAGAAGCTATCCCGAGTAATTGGTTCCAGACTGAATGAGAAACCCAATGGCCATCGGCGATTCAGAGCCATTTACGTGCGTGTCACCTAATTATAATTATTAAGTTTTTGCAAGGATCGCGAGGCTTGACCTGCCCGTCGACAACATGCTAGAAGTTAGCCTTTTTGATCGCAGGGTGAGTTGTTTTTAGATGGAGACAATTTCGCTCGATTGGACATTGCTGGTTGGACTGGTGATCTTTCTGAGCACGCTGTTTATGCTCAACCGGCTCCTCTTTAGACCCTTGTTTGAGGTGCTGGATGAACGAAGGGCCCGAACCTCGGAACTTCGGCGAAAGGCTGATGAAGTTGTGAACTATCAGGAGTCGCTATTCGAGAAGTATCAGCAGCGGATCAAGGAGGAACGGCAGGCATGTTATAAGCTGGCGGAATCTCTGCGCAGCTCTGCTCTGGAAGAACGCCAGAAGAGAATCTCCTCGGCACGCCAGACTGCCGAAGACATGCTCGAGGAATCGATGCAGCAGGTCCAAAAAGAGCTCGAAACAGCCAAGGAACAGTTGAAGAGCGAGGCCGCCGAGATCGCGCGGGCCATCACGTCAAGAGTGCTGGAACGTAAGGTGCGGGCGTGAACCCGTTTTTAGCCGTTAGTGAAGAGATCGGCTGGGGAATCCTGGACCCTCTGGGCCGGTGGATCAATCTCCTGATCCTGGCGGGAGTGCTGATTTACTTCTTGAGAGATCCTCTTCTGAATTTCTTCGGGAGCAGGCGCAAGTCCATTCAAGAGGAGATCAAGGAAGCTCATCAGGCGCGCGATGAGGCTCAGGGGAAGCTGGAAGCTGTCGAAGCCCGCATGAAAAATCTGGACCAGGAGTTGGCGCAGATCCGTGAAGAGGCGGAAAAGCAGGCCGAGCTGGAACGGCAGAGGATTATCGAACAGGCCGAGCAGGACGCCCGGAAGATCGTCTCCGTGGCCCGCCGCGAAATGGAGGTTCTGACCCGGGCGGCCCGGACGGAGCTGAAACAGTACGCAGCCCAGCTTTCCGTCGATTTAGCCGAAGACCAGATCAGAGAGGAAATGGATGCCGGGGCCGAGCGGAAAGTAATTGACCGTTTTTTTGTCAAACTATCTGATACCAGAGAAGGGAAAAAATAGATGGCCTCCTCGACAGCTTTGAAGTATGCCCGTGCTCTGGCCGAAGTTGCCGCGGACCTGCAGCGCGAAGATCAGACGGGAGAGGAGCTTTCGCGTTTCCGGGATTTGCTGCGCCAGCATGAGCAATTGAGGGAAACGCTCCAAAACCCGGCGCTTCCTTTTGCTGCGAAGCGCAAGATCGTCGAAGAGGTTGCCTCCGGAGTTCAGTTGCATCAGATTGTGTCAAACTTCATTCTGGTTCTTCTGGAGCACGGACGAATTCACCAGATCGACAACCTGACGGAAGCCTTTCAGGACGTGCTCGACGAGCGGCGCGGCATCCTGAAGGGAGAAGTCTTTTCGTCCACTGACTTGAGTGCCGACGTGAAAAAGCGCCTGCAGGACTCGGCTGCCGAGGTTTTAGGCAAGCAAGTCAGATTAAGTTACCATTTAGATGAGTCGCTGATCGGCGGTCTGAAGATGAAGGTGGGCTCCATCGTTTTCGACGGGTCGATCCGTACACAACTGGATCAAATCCGCCGGCAAATCGCCGGTTAGTCGGAGTAACGGATGGCAATTACAGCAGACGAAATCAGCAGGATTATTAAAGAGCAGATACGCGATTACGACAGTGGTGTGGTGGTCAGCGAGGTGGGGACGGTGATTTCAGCGGGAGACGGCATCGCCCGGGTGCACGGACTGGAGAAAGCTATGGCTCTCGAGCTTCTGGAGTTTCCGCATGAAGTCTATGGCCTGGCTTTTAATCTGGAAGAGAACAACGTTGGAGCGGTTCTCTTTGGTGACTTTCATGAGATTCAGGAAGGGGATTCGGTCAAGAGAACAAAGCGCATTATGCAGGTTCCAGTGGGCGACGCCATGCTGGGGCGCGTGGTGGATGCTCTGGGGCGCCCGGTAGACGGCAAAGGCCCCGTTCCCACGCAGCAAAACAATTCGGTGGAGCGATTGGCCCCCGGCGTCATTGACCGCCAGCCGGTGCGTGAGCCGCTGCAGACGGGAATCAAGGCCATCGATTCGATGATCCCCATTGGCCGCGGGCAGAGAGAGCTCATCATTGGCGACCGGCAGACCGGCAAAAGCGCCATCGCCATGGACACGATCATCAATCAGAAGGATCAGGACGTCATCTGTATCTATGTGGCGATCGGACAGAAGAGATCGACCGTGGCGCGCGTCGTCAAGACCTTCACCGATTACGATGTCCTGCACAAGACCATCGTCGTCTCGGCCGCTTCTTCTGACCCGGCGACCATGCAGTACCTGGCGCCCTATGCCGGATGTGCCATGGGCGAATACTTCCGCGACAGTGGCAGGCATGTTTTGATCATTTATGATGACCTTTCCAAGCATGCGGCGGCCTATCGCGAGATTTCATTGCTGTTGAGGCGCCCTCCGGGGAGAGAAGCTTATCCGGGAGACGTGTTTTACCTCCACAGCCGCCTTCTGGAGCGGGCAGCCAAGTTAAACGACGAAAAGGGCGGTGGAAGTCTGACTGCGCTCCCGATTATAGAAACGCAAGCGGGAGATATCTCAGCCTATATTCCGACTAACGTAATTTCCATTACTGACGGCCAGATCTTTCTGGAAACAGACCTGTTCTACGCAGGTATCAGGCCGGCTATTAACGTGGGAAATTCAGTGAGCCGCGTGGGCGGAGCGGCCCAGATTAAAGCCATGAAGCAGGTAGCCGGAAGGCTGCGCCTGGATCTGGCACAATATCGAGAATTGGCAGCCTTTGCCCAGTTTGGCTCTGACCTGGACAAGGCCACTCAGCGGCAGCTCAATCGCGGCCAGAGGTTGACTGAGCTGCTTAAGCAGCCCCAGTACCAGCCGCTGGCTGTCGAGATGCAGATAGTGATCACCTATGCCGGCACGAATGGATTCCTGGATGATCTGGCCCTCTCTCAGGTCTCCGAATTTGAGTCGGGATTATTCAATTTCATTGAGACAAACAAGTCCTCAATTCTGAGTGAACTCCGGGAAAAAAAGGCCATCGATGACAATCTCCGCCAGCAAATCCACGAGGCTGTGACGGAGTTCAAGAATCGGTTCAAGGAAGAGCGAGCGGCCTGATGCCTGCCAGAAATCTAATCGACGTTAGACGAAGGGTCCGCTCGGTCAAGAACATCCAGCAGATCACACGGGCCATGAAATTTGTGGCCGCCTCCAAGCTGAGGCGGGCTCAGGATAGAATTGTGGCGGCTCGGCCATATGCGAACCGCATGCTGGCTATCCTGAATTCGCTGGCCACTCGCGTGGATCCCAGCGAGCATCCGCTGCTGGAAGAGCGCGAGCAAAACAGGGTCATGTTGATTGTGATCACTGCCGACAAGGGACTCTGTGGCGCTTTTAACAACAACATCATTAAAGCCGCCACTCAATATATTCAGGACGAGGCCACCAACAGAGCGCTAAGCCTGACGCTGGTGGGACGCAAGGGTGTGGATTTCTTCCGGCGGCGGTCCTGGGATATACAGCACCAGTACGTGAACATCATGAGCCGCGTAGATTACGACTATGCCCGGGAGATCGGGCAGGCTGTCATCGAGTACTACAGCACAGACCAGGTTGATGCTGTTTATCTGGTCTACAACGAGTTCAAGTCGGTGATTCAGCAAAGAGTCATTCTGGAGCCTTTGCTGCCCATCGGCCGGCTTGAAATCCAAGAAACGTTGAGCCTCAGGTATATATATGAACAACCCGCTCCCGTTATTTTCGGTCATTTGCTCCCCAGGCACGTCGAGACTCAGATATTTCGGGCCATGCTCGAATCGGAGGCCTCAGAGCACGGAGCGAGAATGACGGCCATGGATTCAGCGACTCGCAATGCCAAGGATATGATCGAACGCCTGACACTGGAGATGAATCGGCTGCGCCAGGCCACCATCACGACCGAGTTGATTGAGATCGTGAGCGGCGCCGATGCGCTGACCGAAGGCGGCGGGTAGGGCCTTGGTTCGCATATTGAGCCCGGATTTCACGGATTGATGCCGATCATCTCGGCGCCATCCGTGTCATCCGTGGCTGAATTTATGCAGCCGTGTACTAAGAAACCAAAGAACCAAAGAACCGAAGGAGCATCATGGCAAAACAAGTCGCAGGAAAGGTACTGCAAGTGGTCGGCCCGGTCATCGACGTTCAATTCGAGGCCGGGCACGTTCCCAAGATTTACAATGCGATCAGGGTGACCTCGGAAGGATTCGATACTCCAGTGCCTGTCGATATCACGCTCGAAGTAGCCCAGCATTTGGGTGAAGGCGTGGCAAAGTGCGTGTCAATGCAGCCCACCGACGGAGTCGTTCGGGGCATGAAGGCCATGGACATCGGAAAGCCGATCAGCGTTCCGGTAGGACGCGAGACGCTGGGGCGCGTGCTGAACGTCCTGGGGGAGCCGGTAGATAAGAAAGGCCCAATTAAAGCCAGCAAGCATTATCCAATTCACCGTCCGGCTCCTTCCTTTGAGGATCAGAGCACGGAAACCGAGATGCTGGAGACAGGCATCAAGGTCATCGACCTGATCGAGCCCTTCGCCCGAGGTGGAAAGATTGGCTTGTTCGGGGGTGCGGGTGTCGGCAAGACCGTCATCATCATGGAGCTGATCAACCGGATCGCCACACAGCACGGCGGCTTTTCGGTGTTTGCCGGTGTGGGAGAGCGCACTCGCGAGGGAAATGACCTCTGGCTGGAAATGAAGGAATCGGGTGTTATCGATAAGGCTGCCCTCATTTATGGCCAGATGACGGAGCCTCCGGGCGCCCGCTTGCGGGTGGCGCTGACCGGACTCACCGTGGCCGAATACTTTCGAGATGAAGAAGGCCAGGACGTGCTGTTGTTTATCGATAACATCTTCCGCTTCACGCAGGCCGGCTCCGAAGTATCCGCTCTGCTGGGACGCATGCCCTCCGCCGTTGGTTATCAGCCCAACCTGGCCACCGAAATGGGTGAGCTTCAGGAGCGAATCACGACCACCAAGAAGGGATCGATCACCTCCATTCAAGCCATCTATGTGCCTGCAGATGACTACACCGACCCGGCGCCGGCAACTACTTTCGCCCACCTGGATGCCACGACCAACCTGGAGCGCTCGATTGCCGAGCAGGGGATTTATCCGGCAGTAGATCCGCTGGCTTCGACCAGCCGGATCCTTGACCCTCGAATCATCGGAGAAGAGCATTATCAGGCAGCCCGAAAAGTGCAGGGGATTCTGCAGCGCTACAGAGAACTGCAGGATATTATTGCCATCCTGGGTATTGATGAGCTCTCGGAAGACGATAAGCAGACGGTCGGCAGAGCGCGCAAGATCCAGAAATTCCTTTCGCAGCCCTTCTTCGTGGCTGAGCAATTCACCGGTATTCCCGGCAAGTATGTTCCTCTGGCAGAGACGATTCAAGGCTTTAATGAGATTGCGGACGGGAAGCACGACGAGGTACCCGAGCAGGCCTTTTATATGGTCGGAAATATCGAGGAAGTCCTGGAGAAGGCCGAGCAGATGAAAGAAGAGGCGGCCTAATGGCAGAAGCGCTGCCGGAAAAGCTCAAACTCGAGATCGTCACGCCCGACCGGCTGCTCTTCAGCGGCGAGGTGGATGAAGTGACGGTTCCGGGCGCTGACGGATATCTGGGAATCCTGCCGGGACACGCGCCTTTACTCTCTGAGCTGCGAATTGGAGTGATCTCCTTCCGGCAGGGCGAGCAGCATTTCAGGTTCTTCTGCACCTGGGGGTTCCTGGAAGTCTTGCCCGACCAGGTGTCGGTGTTGACTGAGGGGGCTCAGGCGCCGGATCAGATCGATTCCCAACAGGCTCGCGCTGATAAGGAACAAGCTGAAGAAACGCTGCGCTCCAGAGACCCGAAGACAGACTTCGCCGCCGCGGCTGATCTGTTACAAAGCGCCCAAACGCGGTTGGGGCTTCTCGAAGACAAACGGCCCAATCCTGTATAGGGAAGACGAGCCGGCAAATCAGTTATAATAATCCTCTCTAGTGGCTTTGCTGGGGGATGGTGTAACGGCAACACACGTGGCTCTGGACCACGCTATCGGGGTTCGAATCCCTGTCCCCCAGCCATTTATTTGTTTTGGAGGCAACATGAAGCGTTTCGGATCTCTCTTTGTAATTTTTCTGACCACATGGACCTTAGCTGCCCACGATCCCAACCGGGGGCACGCCGAAGCGACAGTCAATGGCAAGAAGATTTCAATTAGCTACGGACGCCCCGAACTGAAGGGTCGTGACATGCTGGCCAAGCTGCAGCCCGGCATGGAATGGCGCATGGGTATGGATGCGGCTACCAGTCTTTCCACCGAAACCGATCTGGTTCTTGGTGACGCAAACATTCCTGCAGGAACATACAGTCTGATTGCAAAATTCAACGGTCCCAAGGATTGGAATCTGATCGTCAGCTCCGATTCCAATGTTCGTGGCACCGATCGGGATGCATCCAAAGACGTTGCTTTTATTCCCCTGAGCGTCAGCCAACTGAATTCCAGCGTCGAGAAGTTTCTAATTACCCTGGAACCCAACGGGACTGATAGCGGGGAATTATCGATCGCCTGGGGAACGATGGGACTTTCGACTGATTTCAGAGTGAAACGGTAAAGGCTGGCCGCTGACCACTGACCGCTGACCGCTGACCACGGACCGCTGACCACTGACCACTGACCGCTGACCACTGACCGCTGACCGCTGACCACTGACCGCTGACCACTGACCGCTGACCACTGACCGCTGACCACTGACCGCTGACCACTGACCGCTGACCGCTGACCACGGACCGCTGACCACTGACCACTGACCGCTGACCGATTTTGGGCTCAACAGTCAGCAGGAAGCCGTTTAATCCGAAGTTCCTTCTTGCAGTAAGTATCTAAGCCGCCTAATCCTCTGAAGTCAAATAATTTAGGGCGGTCAGCGATTTTTACTATGTAGGCATGTAATTAACCCCTAGATGGCGGCGCATATCTCTCTAAAATGTCAGACAGATGTGGTGGAATTTGTAGGCATGTACATTGCCACCGTCCCCAACCGCAACTCCCCTCCCGCCGTCCTCCTTCGGGAAAGTTACCGGGAGGGCAACCGGGTCAAGACCCGAACTCTGGCCAACCTCAGCAAGCTGCCGGCCGAGGCCATCGCCGTGC
>JBOGJG010000087.1:0-1173 GCA_050747825.1 Acidobacteriota bacterium
CCTATCGGGAATAGGCAACTGACGAGCAACGCTGAAGACGGGTCCAAGCGCCCCAGCCCTTCGGGTCGCGGCGGCACTGGCCTGCTGGCTTTGTTGCTCCTCGGTCCCATATTCCCGATATGCTCCCTCGTCGCGCCTCGCCATCAGACGGTGAAATCGATTTCAGTGACTGGGCCGCTGATACGGGACTAAATCTAATTTTAGGCGCAACGCTACCAAACGGATTTTTGATTGAGATGAAAGCTGGAACCTATGGCGCCCCCGGCGTAAAGCTGCTAATCGGCTATACATTCTAACCTTAGAAGTTCTCCCGGAAATTGCGGTCAAGCGAGCGATATTGGGTCGCTTCGGAGCCGTGCTACCGAAATTGGCTGGAGGCGCCTGGAGGTTCTCACGCTCCAGTGGCAGCAACGCCAGACCAGGGAAATCCAGGCCAAGCGTGGTATGATCATTCCTTGGGTTTTCCACCGCAATGGGAAGCCCATCAGGAACTATTACAAGGCGTGGAGAAAGGTCTGTACGGATGGGGGCTTCCTGGCCAGCTGGTTAATGACTTCCGGCGCACGGCCGTCAGAAATCTGGACAAAGCCGGGGTGAGCAAGGAAGTGGCAAAGAAGATGACCGGACACAAGACGGACGCAGTTTTTGCCCCTTACAATATGGTCTCCGAACGCGATCTGAGGGACGCCGCCCGGCTCCCGGAAAGGGCGACGGGTACAAAAACGGTTACAAAGTGACTCAGGTCCGAAACCTTTAACCTTGTAAGTACCTGCTTTGCAATAATATGGGGCGGTAGCTCAGAGGTAGAGCAACGGACTTTTAATCCGTGGGCCGAGGGTTCGATCCCCTCCCGCCTCATTCTTTGATTCACCACCGGGCAAACGGAAAAAAAGAGCGGCTTTTGATTTATCTAACCGTATCCGAGAGTGGGCTTCATCGGGACGACTTGTCCTTCACAGGTCACCAACAACAGAAAGGGTGGCGTCTCCAGGGATTGGAGAAGGCAGAAATCGCGGTCCTCGTTCACCTCTGTCCAGCCCAAACCTCTCAGATTTCTGATAGTTTGCTCCTGCTCCAGGGGTAAGCAGCCTGTGGTAAAAGTCCTGAGGGGCCGTGCGCCAGGGAAGTGGAGTCGTCCGGCAAGGCGAGAGGAGGAAGGCGATGCTACAGCAT
>JBOGJG010000088.1:0-2309 GCA_050747825.1 Acidobacteriota bacterium
TTCCAGTCGTTCTCCAAGAGTAGCCAGTCCTGCAGATACGAGCCGTGGATCGCGTAAATGCGGCCGACATCGCCAGAGGCCTGGCACATGTGGTGCGCCTGCTGCACCAGCGGCATGTAGCGGTAGATGAAGTTGATCGCGTTCACTACGCCGGCTTCTTTGGCCAGCCGCACGAGCTCGCGCGACTCAGTCGAGTTCATCGCCAGCGGCTTTTCGGAAACGACATGCTTCCCCGCGGCGAGGATATCTTTGGTGATCGCGAAGTGCAAATGGTTCGGCGTGCAATTGTGGACGACTTGAATCTCCGGGTCGGCCAAGAGGGCGTGGTAGTCGCCGTACGCTTTGGGGATGGAAAGCGCCGTGGCTTTCGCCTGCGCCAGATCCTGCCCGCGCTCGGCGACCGCCACGACGTCGACAAAGCCAAGCCGGCGGATCGCTTCGACATGTGCAGGGCCGATGAAACCGGTGCCAATGATGCCTGTTTTGATGCTGGTCATACTCACACTCGTTTACTGAGTTGTAATGAAGGACTCACGCAAAGGCGCAAAGACGCAAAGAATTCGGCACAGGTTATAACTGTTTTCTTTGCGTCTTTGCGTGATTCTCTCCTCTGGAGGTCATTGCAATCAATGGACTTTGTGAGACTGTAGCAAAGAAAGCGGGTTATGCAGCGATTGTTCGGCGTTTATGTAGTTTGTTTAGCGTCGTGGCACGGTCGTCGGAGCGCTGATCTCGCTGTAGGTCCAGGGCCATGCGACCGACGATGGATTCTTGGGTACGGGCGCGATAAACGGTCTTTTGCATTTTGCGATGCCGACGATTTCCACGCTCAACAGCGTTAGAGGTCGAGGGCATGAGTTTGTCATCGAGAAAGGTGAGGGCCTTTTCCAAGTTGGGAGACTTCAACTTACTGAGCAATTTTGTCAAGCTCTTAAACCGGCTCAGACGTTGCCGAAGCCGAGCCAGCTTGGTCAAGGCGGTGTCCGTGCGACAACGTCGGTCGAAGAGTCGATACACCTCGTCCATGATCTCTCGTACGGTGCGCAGTTGGGTTTGGCCGCGTATCAGGTGCTGGAGTTTTTTGCGCTGTGACGGTGTCAGGTGGTGACGTACGAAAAGATGGCGATGGTCGAAAAGTTCGGAAACACGCTCCTGGATGGCCTTCCGTTGTCGCGCCTTGCGCTGGGCTACAACTCCTCTCGGGCGACCGCGCCCCAACTTGGGAGCCTGTGCCGCGAGCCGCTTGCGCAACTGTGCCACGATACGCAGAATGGTTTTGTTTAGTTCCTTGAGAATATGAAACTCACAGACTTGATGCGGAATCTCGCCAAAAACCTGCTGGATCGGCTCCGGATACAGTTGCGAACCATCGGTCGTAATCCCATGAACTTTCCCGCCCCGAGCCGTGACGGCGTCTTTGACTCGCTGCAAAAACCTAACAATGTCCTGGTGTTTCGGTGCATGATCCAAGACCTCGTATAACACACGACGTTGACGCGGACTGTCGACAGCCGACAGGACGCAGAATGGCCCATCATAGAGTTCGTCGACAGCAAGGTAACCGGAAAAGCTTGACAAGGCCCAGTCCAGGTGTTGCTCGATGCAGGCTTTAGCTTTTTTTTCCCGACGCCTCAATCCAATTCTGAATGGTCGCAAAGGGAACAAACACTCGATGGTCGCGCCACAAGTGCCAAGATGCGGCGCGATAGGGCAGACCGTCTTCAACAACCAAGCGAACTGCCAACGAGATGACCCGATGCGTGTAACGACTTCCTGGCGGCCCCATGTCCGACATGTCGGCACTGAAATACTTCTGACAGTTCTCGCATCGATGCCTGGAGTAAATGAGTTGGATATCCCGAGGCCGATCCTTTCGCACGCTGCCGAGATCGTGAAGCACGCGTCGACCGACGTTGTCGCGATAACATACCTGTCCGCATTTCGGGCACCGTCGTCTGCGATAGTTGCGCGAACGTTGTTCAAACAATGGCTCCGGGAGGTCCTCAACACGCGTGATTCCCTCCGTTGTCTCCGAGACGTACTTTCCTGGCCCCATATTCGGCCCTCCATAACCGGAAATTCAGGGCCGAAATGAAAGCCGAAATACCAAAAACTGTCAATCGCAACCCGCTTTCTTTACTACAGTGTCGACTTTGTGAGTTTTTCATGCAATCCATTGTTTTCAGTCGAACCATTCGTCGGCGGGGTCGAAGGCCGGGATGGGGACGTTCAGTACGCGCAGGCGGCCGATCGCGCGGTGGCGGCAGAGGGGCTTGATGAGGATGGCGTCGCCGGGCACGACGGCGTGC
>JBOGJG010000089.1:0-3235 GCA_050747825.1 Acidobacteriota bacterium
ACCCCGTGAAGTCGGAGTCGCTAGTAATCGCAGATCAGCAACGCTGCGGTGAATACGTTCCCGGGCCTTGTACACACCGCCCGTCACGTCACGAAAGTCGGCAACACCCGAAGCCCATGGCCTAACCTGGCTTTGCTGGGGGGGAGTGGTCGAAGGTGGGGCTGGCGATTGGGACGAAGTCGTAACAAGGTAGCCGTACCGGAAGGTGCGGCTGGATCACCTCCTTTCTAGGGAGACACTCGAAACCCGTCTGCTGGGCCTCTGTGTGGGGTCTGGGGTGGGGTGGGTGATGGTGACGCTGTCTGAAACGGTTCCCCCTGCCCTTTGCGTGTGGTTATGCGTGTGTGGGGTGGGGGGCCCTGTCGGGGTCTGAGGGAACAAACCCGCACCGTTGGGGTGGGGTTGGTTTTCTTGGGTGTGGGGCATCTTGTCTGCTGCTGTTGTGGTGGTTGGGGTGTTCTGGTGGTTTGTTGAGAGTTGTATAGTGGATGCGAGCATCTTGTTCGTTTTGGTTTGTGTGGTGAAGTGTGTGAGGGCAGTTGGTGGATGCCTTGGCACCAGGGGCCGATGAAGGACGTGGGAGGCCGCGATAGGCCTGGGGGAGCTGTCAACCGAGCTGTGATCCCAGGGTGTCCGAATGGGGTAACCCGGCACCAGTTGTGTGGTGTCACCTGCATCTGAATTCATAGGATGTAGGGGGGAACGCGGGGAAGTGAAACATCTCAGTACCCGTAGGAGAAGAAAACAAACGTGATTCTGTGAGTAGTGGCGAGCGAAAGCGGATGATGCCTAAACCGGTTGCGTGTTGATACTTGTCAGGGGTTGCGTGGCCGGGGTTGTGGGATGCCTATGTCGCCTGTCTGACAGCGGGTGGGGCTGCTGCTGGTGGTTAGCTGAAGTCGTTGGGATACGGCACCGTAGACGGTGATAGTCCGGTAGGTGAAAGCCATTGGCGTGGTTTGGTGGGTGTTCCCGAGTAGCGGTGGGCTCCTGTAACCTGCCGTGAATCTGCCAGGACCATCTGGTAAGGCTGAATACTTCCTGGTGACCGATAGTGGACGAGTACCGTGAGGGAAAGGTGAAAAGTACCCCGGGAGGGGAGTGAAAGAGTACCTGAAACCAGCTGCCTACAATCCGTCAGAGCCGTGCTGTTCTGCCCTTTTGGGGTGGGGTGGTGGTGATGGCGTGCCTTTTGAAGAATGAGCCTGCGAGTCAGTGGTGCGTGGCGAGGTTAACCCGGGTGGGGTAGCCGTAGCGAAAGCGAGTCTGAATAGGGCGTGGAGTCGCGTGTTCTGGACCCGAAGCGGAGTGATCTAGCCATGGGCAGGCTGAGGCCCGGGTAAGACCGGGTGGAGGGCCGAACCCACCAGCGTTGAAAAGCTGGGGGATGACCTGTGGTTAGGGGTGAAAGGCCAATCAAACTTCGTGATAGCTGGTTCTCCCCGAAATGCATTTAGGTGCAGCGTTGCGTGTTTCTTGCCGGAGGTAGAGCACTGGATGGCCTAGGGGCCTTACCGGGTTACTGACGTCAGCTAAACTCCGAATGCCGGTAAGTGAAGCGTGGCAGTGAGACTGTGGGGGATAAGCTTCATAGTCGAGAGGGAAACAGCCCAGATCGCCAGCTAAGGCCCCGAAGTGTGTGCTGAGTGGAAAAGGATGTGGAGTCGCGTAGACAACCAGGAGGTTGGCTTAGAAGCAGCCATCCTTGAAAGAGTGCGTAACAGCTCACTGGTCAAGTGGTTCCGCGCCGACAATGTAGCGGGGCTAAGCACACCGCCGAAGCTGCGGCACCTACACACACGCTCCAACCCTGTTGGGGTGTGGCCTTCGTCTGCTGGTCTGTGGACTGGTGGGTGCAGGGGTGTGGGTGGGTAGGGGAGCGTCCTGTCACCGTGGAAGCCGTGGCGTGAGCCAGCGGTGGAGGTGATGGGAGTGAGAATGCAGGCATGAGTAGCGAATGCAGGGTGAGAATCCCTGCCGCCGGATGACCAAGGGTTCCAGGGTCAAGCTTGTCTGCCCTGGGTGAGTCGGGACCTAAGGCGAGGCCGACGGGCGTAGTCGATGGACAACGGGTTGATATTCCCGTACCCGCGTGTGGGCGTCCACGATGAGGCCATCATGTGCTAACCACCCGAACCTGCTGGCATTTCACCTTTCGGGGTGGGAGTTGGTGGGGGAGCGTGGGAACCCGGGTGGTAGTAGTCGAGCGATGGGGTGACGCAGGAAGGTAGCTGGACCCGGCCGGTGGTTGTGCCGGGGCAAGCGTGTGGCCCGTGCCGTAGGTAAATCCGCGGTACATATGGGTGAGGCGTGATGCGGAGCCGATTCAGGTGAAGCCAGTGATCCTCTGCTGCCGAGAAAAGCCTCTAGCGAGCCTACCGCGGCCCGTACCCTAAACCGACACAGGTGGTCAGGTAGAGAATACCAAGGCGAGCGGGTGAACTGTGGTTAAGGAACTCGGCAAATTGCCCCCGTAACTTCGGGAGAAGGGGGGCCACCGGTGGTGAGGGCCCTGGCGGTTTGAGCTGCGGGTGGCCGCAGAGACCAGGGGGAAGCGACTGTTTACTAAAAACACAGGTCCATGCGAAGTCGTAAGACGCGGTATATGGACTGACGCCTGCCCGGTGCTGGAACGTTAAAGGAACCTGTCAACCCTCACGGGTGAAGCGGTGAACTGAAGCGCCAGTAAACGGCGGTGGTAACTATAACCATCCTAAGGTAGCGAAATTCCTTGTCGGGTAAGTTCCGACCTGCACGAATGGCGTAACGACTTCCCTACTGTCTCAACCACAGACCCGGCGAAATTGCAGTACGAGTAAAGATGCTCGTTACGCGCGGCAGGACGGAAAGACCCCGGGACCTTCACTGCAGCTTGACATTGATGTTCGGGCAGGTTTGTGTAGGATAGGTGGGAGCCGGTGAAACCTTCACGCCAGTGGGGGCGGAGGCAATCTTGAAATACCACTCTGGCCGGTTTGGGCATCTAACCACGGCCCGTGGATCCGGGTCTGGAACAGTGTCTGGTGGGTAGTTTAACTGGGGCGGTTGCCTCCTAAAAGGTAACGGAGGCGCCCAAAGGTTCCCTCAGCCTGGTCGGCAACCAGGTGTCGAGTGTAAGTACACAAGGGAGCTTGACTGTGAGACTGACATGTCGAACAGGAGCGAAAGCTGGGACTAGTGACCCGGCACCGGCGTATGGAAGCGGTGTCGCTCAACGGATAAAAGGTACCCCGGG
>JBOGJG010000090.1:0-14668 GCA_050747825.1 Acidobacteriota bacterium
CCCTTCGGGTCGCGGCGGCACTGGCCTGCTGGCTTTGTTGCTCCTCGGTCCCATATTCCCGATATGCTCCCTCGTCGCGCCTCGCCATCAGACCGCACCCATAGGGTACCCGGCTCGCGACGATAGCCCACTTATTTATGTTACGAAGCACTAGGGAAATGACGGCGCCGGCGGTCCAGCCCTTGTGGGAGCCGAGCATCCGCATGGCATAAACGACGTCCCGCGCCATCGCTTCCAGGAAGGGAATACCCCGGCGCTCTCTCCAGGCTTCCCTGGTCGCCTCCACTCCGCCCAGCTTGATCAGCGCCTTCCGGCGCGCTTCTTGAGGCGAGAGGCCCGATTGGATGCCGTCCTCGATGTGCAACTGCAGATTACTTTCGATCTCCTCATTGATCTCCTGTTCCGACCGGGCCTTACGAAACAGTCCGCCGAAGCGAAGCAGCCACGCCCTTAGCTGTCTCATGATGGCTCCTTTGCCGGTTTTAGAAAGCGGGAGACGATCTGGGTCGTTTGCTCCCACTCGGCCCAGGCCTGGACCAGGCGCTTCTTTCCCGCCCGCCTCAGCCGGTAGTATTTGGCTTTACGGTTGTTGTCGGAGAGGCCCCACTCCGAGGCGATGTAGCCTTCCTGCTCCAGCTTCAGGAGCGCCGGGTAGAGCGTTCCATAATTGAGCGACAGCCGGTCGCCGCTGGTCTGCTCGATGCGCCGGGCGATGCCGTAGCCGTGCAGCGGCCCCATCGTGTCCAGCGTGGTCAGGATCATCAGGCCGAGAGTGCCCTGCCAGACGTCGGTCTTCTGTTTCATGCTTCTCCTCTGGGTAACCCATAGGAATATTAATACATCTCCTATGGTGAGGCAATAGAAGATTTGTCTCCGCCGATTTTACTCGTGTGATTAGTGTGATTCGTTGGCCCCGACTCGACTACGCACCACAAGCCCATGGTGGTAAACTGACCCTCACCGCGCCCGTAGCTCAGTTGGATAGAGCAGCGGACTTCTAATCCGCAGGCCGCAGGTTCGAATCCTGCCGGGCGCGCCAGTATTTTCAACGACTTACGCGCTTTGGCCTACTGCTTCTTTACCGTCTGTGTGTGAGTTTTTCTGAGAATTGGACCTGACCCGCTCGAAAATCGCCATCGCTTCTCTTTCCGCTTCCCCAAAATGCTATGCACGTAAATCTCTCTGCGAAAGAGCCTCGGACCGTGGAGGTGATCTATGAAAGACAGAAGTATGGAACATCTCAGTGAAGAAGATTTAGTTGCTTATTACTATCGAGAAGCCGGACAGCCGAGAGGCTGCCAGCCAGGGCGAAGCCATTGAAGCTCATTTGAAGCAGTGCCCGCTCTGCCGGAAGGAATATCATTCGCTGGAAGAAATCCTATGCTCACAGTCTGGTGGACACGGAAACAGACCCGCGAATTCGCGAGCATGCAGTCTTTGCGCTTCACGTCAGTAAAGTTCCAGAAGCGGTGGAAACGATGATCCGCCTGGCCCGCCGGGACAGCAATTCCGGAGTTCTGGAGAAGGCTCTTTTCTGGTTGGGGATCAGAGTTCCAGCCTCACTCCCAGCGCTGGAGTTCGATCACGTTTCCTTCCGGGTCGGCCATGTAGATGAGTGTGATGGTACCCGCTCCGGGGACTTGCATGGTGTGAATCTCGCCGACATCCTTTCCCCCGCCGGCAAGAACGGCTTTCCGCGCGTTCTCCACATCCTGGACATGGAAGGCAATGTGGGCAAATCCGGGAAGATTGAGCGCGAGCGGAGGACGATCGGTACGGCGGCTGTATTCGAAAATCTCCAGCGTCGGACCGTTCCCGCCATAGCCCGGAAGGCGGAGGTGAATGCCACGGATGGTGGTTCCTGTCACGCCCGTGACTTTGGGAATCCAGTCGCCGGCATAATCACGCTCGGGAGGCAATGGCTGACATCCGAAGACGTCCTGATAAAAGCGGGCCAGCTTCCTCCAGTCGTAAGCGACGATGTTCGTGTGGACGTATTTCGCTTCGACGCCGGCCATAATCTGCATTCTTGCGTCTTTAGCGGGGAAATGCAAAATTCAGGTTTGACTGCGGCGCCGGCTTTGGGGAAAATCCCGCCATGTCCAATCAACTCTATCGAGTCTTGCTTCTCATATTGGTTGCCTTGCCCCTGGCAATTCAGGGCCAGGTCAATACGGTTCAGGAGGTCGCTCCGGGTGTTTACTTTCACGAGGGTGACCTGGAGAAGGGCCACTGCAACAACGGTTGGGTCGTTCTCGAAGACTACGTGCTGGTCATAGACGCGAATTTTCCCTCGGGCGCTCAAGAAATACTTCCCAAAATCCGGGCCATTTCCGACAAACCGATCCGCTTTGTATTCGATACCCATCATCATGGGGACCATGCTTACGGAAACCAGGTCTGGGTTGATAAGGGCGCCGTTCCGGTAGCCCATACCGGCGTCATTGAGGAACTGAAAAAGTACGAGACCGGTTACTACGGGACGCAGCCGGGACGATGGGAGCAGGCAGAAAGCCGCCCCGACGTGGCCGCCAGCAAGCTGAAGCCTCCCAGCCTGCTCTTCAAGAAGGATCTGTTTTTCGACGACGGCACCCAGAGAGTTGAGCTTGTTCATTTCGGAGTGGGTCACACCCATGGAGACGGCCTGGCCTGGCTGCCCAAAGAGAGAATTCTGTTTACCGGTGACGCCTCCGTCAACGGTCCGCACAATTATGTGGGGGACGGCAATATTGGCGAGTGGATCGAAACCCTTGAAGCGGTAAAGCAGCTTAACCCCAGGATCGTTTGTCCCGGACACGGTCCCGTCGGTGGCCCCGAGATCATTGAAGATCAGCAGAGCTTTTTTATCCAGCTTCGGGCACAGGCCCAAAAACTTCTGGATGCCGGGAAGCGACCCCAGGAAATGGAGGCCGCCATCGAGTCAATCCGCCAAAACCTGCTGGCCAACGAACGGATTGCCCGGTACGTGGGCAGGAGCTTGACCGCCCAGGTCGAAAAGGCCTATATCGAGTTGGGTGGACAGCCCTTCGCACCGAAGGAGGCGGCCCTGGAGCGAGACCGGCACATTCGGGCGCACGGCCACACGCCTCATTCCCACGGCCGCAATTAGTCCGCTGAAATCGTGCCGCGGTGAAGACCATGGAGGCGGCGCCGGCGGAGACAGCGCCAGTGTCAGTAAGAACGCTTGTCGTGCAGGAGCCGTGGATCGATGGGGAAGGTCCGGGGCCGGCTGATTCTGATTTGAGGAAAATCGGGATGTTCGTGGTTCAGGAGGTAGTGATATTCCACGGGAACAATCGCGCTGGGAACTTTGAGGACGGCGGAAGTCCGCGCGGACACCCATTGGTTGCCGATTTGCTGCGCGCTCTGAGGTGGAGGATAGACCTCCCAATTCTTAGGGAGGGAGCGGGAGTCTACGATTGTGACCAGTTTTTCTTCGAATTCTACCGAGTACAACTGATACTTCGACAAGAGCGCAGCCGATTCGAGGTGGACCAAAAGCTCCAAAACGGCCAGGGAAATCGTGGCCGAAGTGTAGATTACCGCGCTGCCCTCCGTGTTCCACCGGCCTCCGTGCAGTCGCGCCCCCTCCCCCGTAAAAGCGTGATCGGCATGTTTCGTTTTCACGACCCGCCAGGCGCACAGCGTCAAGAATAGACCCCGTGCTCGAGACGCCCGATCAGGTTCTCGACTTCACGAGTACCCACCTCCGTCCGGGCAAAATCAAGCGGGGCCTTGCCCCCCAGCGCCTTATTCGGAGAGCTCAGCCATTCCCGTGTGGACCCCAGATCGCCTTCAAACAGTTCGGTGGCTTCTTGAAGGAGGCGGGAAATACGGAGCAATCTTTCCGACTCTTCCGGGGTTAATCTCCCCTCGGATTTTCGGCGGGTCAGCGTTCGCGGCGAGATTCGGACAATTTCGCCGAGTTGGCGGTCGGAAAGATGGAGCAGGTCCTGGAAGCGCCGGAAGGATTCAAAAGGAAAACCACTTTCGATTTTTTCAACGAGGCCCCTTATATTTTTGACCTTGATGCCGAGGAGCTGAGCCGAGGGAAGGATTGCCGCTCTAGCCATATGGCTATATTATACCAGCCGTACGGCCGAGACACAAGTCGCCCACCTGGCCTGTGTCGTAGAAGCCCGGGTTCATTCCAAGCCTTCTCTGATCTCTCTGCTGAGGGATCGTAGAAAGGCTAAGAGCGCTCTCTTCTCGTCTGCGGAAAGGCGGAGCGGGCGGAGTTCCTGATCGATGTTTGGATTGGGATTGCCGCCGCGGTTGTAAAAATCGATCACAGTTTCCAGACTGGGCATGCTGCCGTCGTGCATGTAGGGCGCGCTGCGCGCGATTTCCCGAAGGGTTGGGGTTCACCCCGCCCGTTCGTGCATCAGCAGCCAGTGGAGGTGCTCGTAATTGGGCAGTCGAATGGGATCGCCGCCGCTGACCACCTCGGAGATCATCATCCCGGTGCGCCCCAGCCGCCGGTAGACCATTTCCGATTGCCTGTTTCGCCACTCCGCCGAAGCCTTCTGAGCCAGCGCTGTCGAAGAGCGCGACCAGGCGCTCAGGGCCAGACCTGCGGCAGCCGTCTGTTTGATGAAGTTACGCCGATGAATTCTTTCAGTGCTCATAAGCCTCCTCGTGCTCGAAGAGATTGAATAATGCTCGGTTTAAAGTCATCGGGAGCAGCCTCGAGTGCGGCCTTGAGAGCCGCCACCGACTTTTCACCCGGAATGCGCTCCAAGGCGCAGCGGGCATCCTCGCGAAGCTCCGGATTGGACAGCAGGGCGCCGATCGTTTCGGCATCCGAGTCGGTGCCGATCTCAGAGAGCATCCAGATGAAATCTCGATGCAGCGCAGCGTACGCGGAATCGGCCAAGAGGGCGTGTAGCTCCTTCGCCACCGCACTTCGTTCCTGATCTCGCGCTTCGGGAGTCGCCGCCCTCCGGACAATCTTCCAGATGCCGCGCCGGGCCGCTCGTCCCACTTCCATCTTCCCCTGAACAGCAAGGGCCGATAAGGGTTCAATAGCTGCCGTGCCGACGTCTCCCGCAGCCAGCCAGGCCTCGGTCCTGACATCGGGATCATCGCTCTGAATGCGGCTGAGCAGTTCTTGCTGACTGATCGCTTTCATGATCTCCTTCTCCTCACAGGTGATAGGGATGGCGCTGCGGGCGGCTCATGAGGCGGCGCGCATGCTCGTCACCGATAATCTCCTGCTTTACCGGGTCCCATTGAAGCTTTCGCCCCAGCAGGTAGGACAAATTGCCCAGGACGCACAGAAAGGCCACGCCCACTCCGGCTTCCACGTTCATAATGGTCTTTTTACCGGTCCTGATGCCCTCGAACCAGTCTTCGAAATGGCCGGGGCTTCTGTATACCTCGGTACTGCCGGCAGGAGGCTGCCACTGGCGGACTTTGCGTTCGGCCCAGGTGCCGCCGTCGCCGCCCCAATGCATGCAGGTCCCGTTTTTGCCATGGTAAATGGCCCCGTATCCGGGACGACTGATGGGCGTGATCTCATCATTCAGCTCCGCGGGCGTCCTCTCTTCGGCAGGAGGCAAATCCTCCTGCAGCTTCTGAGTCCAGGTGAGAGTCCAGTCCGGATTCTTGAAAGTATAGGTGACGTGCATCAGCACGGCGGCGTCCCAGACACCCTGATTAGGAGGAGTGCCGGTGGCTTCGACCGTCACAGGTCCTGTCCCATCCGCTCCCATCCAGGACATGGCGCAGCTCATCACATGCGCGCCGCGGTCCCGAATCTGACCGCCGCCGGATTCCATCATCCAGCGGAATTTACCAGGACAATACTGCGCGTTGTAGGGGCGCCAGCGCAGGGGACCAAGCCACATGTCCCAGTTCAATTCCGGCGGAGGCTCGCTGTCTGGCGTGCCGGAAGTATCGACCGGGCTCGGATAATGGAAACATTCCACGTGATGAACTCTTCCAATGACCCCATTGGCGAGATAACGATGCATCAGGTAAGCCTCGGGCTGGGAGCGCCCCTGTGAGCCGATCTGCGAGGAGATACCGGCCTTGCGCGCCGCCGCCGCCATGGCCTTGCCTTCTTCAATGGTGCAGCAGGCGGGCTTCTCACAATAAATGTGCTTGCCGGCTTCAGCCGCATCCACGAACTGGACGGCATGCCAGTGATCCGGTGTTCCGATCACCACTCCGTCGATGTCCTTACGCTCCAGGACGGCCCGGTAGTCTTTAATAATCTCCGCGCCGGGAGCGACTTTGTCCTGCGCCACTTTAGCCAGCGATCTCTGGTCGATGTCGCAGACCGCCACGCTGGCCGCGTCGCCGCTTTCTCTCAGGCCGGCCAACTCGCCCCAGAGTCTCCGCCCGCGGCCGCCCACGCCGATGTGAGCCAGATAAACGCGATCGTTTGCGCCTCTTCTGCCCGGCGCGGCAAGCACTCCTGACGGGACCAGATGGGGAAACCCCAGCGCCACTGCCCCGACTGTCGCCGCCCCTGCATTCTTGAGAAAGCGCCGCCGGGCAATTCTATTTCCTTTGCTGTTCATAGCCTCAATCTTGCACCCGGAAAGGCGGTCAATCAAGCAAATTTGAAGAATTCGGAGTCTGGCCAACGAGTCACGCGGATCACCCGGATCGATTCGTGTGATTTGTGTGATTCGTTGGCCCGGCTGTCAGCACTTCCTCAGGCGAGGCCGTGCCCGTGGTGCCGAGCTTGCGAATGGTCACGGAGGCCACCAGATTCCCGAACTCGGCGGCTTCCCAGAGTTCGGCGCCCGCGCACAGCGAAGCAACGATAGCGGCTGAGGTACTGTCTCCTGCGCCAACGGGGTCGATTTTTTCGGGCGCAGGAAGGGCGGGGAATTGGCGGTGCTCCCGGCCGTCGAACACCGCTATTCCCTGCCGGCCCTGGGTCAGGAAGATGGGTCTTCGGTTGTTGTCATGCAGGTGCTTGAGCAGCCGGCCTGGCTCCCGATCCGCTCTTTCCGCGGCTTCAAACGCTTCTTTCTCATTGGGCTTGATCATTACGTCCCGGAAAAGGCCGATGCGGCAGCGTGAATCCGCCAGAAAAGTCTTGTCCCGGTATTCGCGCGCCAGGCGCGAGAGCTCTTCACGGACGCGCGCCGTGATCACGCCGGCGTCCTCTTCCTGGACCTGATCGACAATGATGACACCGTCCACTTCCGGAAGGAGCCTCTCCAGATATTGCAAAACCGCATTTTGCAGCTCGCGAGGAGTCTGGGAGCGGTTCTTGATATCCAGCCGCGCTGCCTCCTGCTCTTCTCCAGACGGCAGGCGTCTCATCGGCTTGGTGTAAGTGGGCGTGAACCGTTCCCGGCTCAGGATCATAGACTCGGCACCAATCCCGCGTTCCTTCAAGCCGCGGATTAACTCAAAGCCGTTGCCGTCATCTCCGACGATGCCCAGCGTCTCTATCCGGCCGACCTGCAGGGCGGCGAGATTACTGGTGACGGTGCCGGCCGCGCCGGGACTCAGCCGCACTTCTACAACCTGATGGACCTCGAGGCCCGTTTCGATCGAGACCTCCTCCAGTTTCGGGTCGATGGACCAGTACTGGTCGAGGAAGAAGTCCCCCAGGACCAGAATCCTGATCTCAGGCAGGCGGTCAAGGATCTGTTTTAGTCGATTGAAGTGCATGATAAAGGCTCGGAAAAGTGTGGCGATGGTCCCCCTGAAAGTAAAAGCTCTCACCGCCATCCCGGACCGTGCGCACGAGAATGGTCTTGAAGGGACGGTAATAGTAGCGGGGATCGCTCTTGGGGGGTTCTGAGTCCAGGTCATCTCCCAGGGAAGGGAGATCGAATACCGCAGTGGTAAAGCGCCGGATGCAGCGGCCTTCCTGTCTGGCCACGTTGCGGGCCATCGCCAAGGCCTTCAAGTAGACCTCGGGTCCCATGACTGCAGATCCAAAGTTCAGCAGCACGCCTCCTTCCAATTGGCTGACACTCTGAGCCAGAATCAGAAAATCCTGATAGGAAGCGGCTCCCAGCGCTGCTCCGTCGCAGTTGGGGTGTTCGTGGATGATGTCGTAACCCACTCCCACGTGGACTGTCACGGGGACTCTCAGGTTATAGCCGGCGGCCAGCAGGCTCACGTCCTTGTGGGGAAAGTCCCTCTCGGCGATGGCTTTGCCGACTGCCTCGCCGAAACCCAGGTCCTCTCGCAGACCGTCCCTGACGATCTCATTGATCCGACCTGTTTCTTCCCACAGTCCGAACTGGCCTTCCTGGATGTAATCGGCCACGCTCTCGGTGGTGGCGCCGATCAGCGCCATCTCATAGTCGTGGATGGGGCCGGCGCCGTTCATCCCGACGTGAGTAATCAGGCGTCTCTTCATCAGATCGATCAGGAGGCGGGCTACTCCGGCGCGCAGGAGATGAGCGCCCATGAGCAGGATGACCGAAGCGTTCCGGCGGCGGGCTTCCAGAATGCGGGCGGCTAGGGTTGAATAGCGGGGATCGTCCTGCAGGGGAAGGTCCTCGTCCATATTGAGAAGGTGGCTCAGATCGAGGAGGTGCCTGCGTTCGCCCAGGGGTTTCAAGCGCAGTCGATTGCGGTCGAAGCGCTGGAATGGGGCAGGAGGGCTGTCTTCGCCAAACAGGTAAGCCACCAGGCTATGCTGCTCTCTGAAATCGGGAATAATGATGTCGGCGCCTGCCTGGATCAGGCGCTCGCGTTTCCAGGAGTCGATGAGGGAGAGCGGGGGCCGCCGGGTACCCTTTGGGTGTACAGTCGCGGCTCGGATGTGTGATTCATGGCTGGCGACGCCCACGGCGATGCCTCCCGCTTTCTTGGTTTCCTCCACCTCGACGTATCCATCGCCAAAGGCGACAAGTTCGGGGCCCTGCATGGAGTGGCGCGAAAGGATCTGCTGAATCAGAAGCCGCTTGGAAAAGCTCTGATACTGGTCCTGGGCGCCGTAAATGCGATCTCCGAAATAGGAATCCAATCTGAGAAGCCGCACTTCGTCGCGGACGAAATCTTCGTCCGTCCCGCTGGCCAGATAAAGCTCGACCCCTCGCTGCTTCAGATTTTCCAGGATTTCATAAGAACCTGGAAGCAGCCACTCTTCCGGTTCTGACTCGCCCGATCTCAGGGCCTCTATTCGGTGCTCAATCCGCTTCCAGAGGCGCTCATGGTAACCGCGCTTGTAATCCAGGGGATCTCGCGGTTCGCCTCCCCGCTTCCGAATCTCCTCGGCAAGCCGGATCATCTGATAAATCGTCTGTTTGCCCGTGAGGACAGTGATGAACTCGCTGACGGTCCGTGTGAGATCTTCTTCCGTTTCGCCGGTCCGAAGGCCTGCCAGGATCTCCACCATGTAGGAGCGCATGACTTCCTGCCACCCTTCCCGAATCAGCGAGAGCGTGCCGTCGAAATCGAACAACGCCACACGAATTTTGCCGCGATCGTTCATGTAAAACTCTTGGGCAGCTACGGATTACACGGATTTTCCTGATTTAAATCTGTGCTATTTCGTTAAATCCGTGGCTTGCAAATAGACTCTGATTTCTCCGGGTGCCAGCTTAACCCGCGATAATTCATCAGTCTGGCCGGTTTCCAGATTGAGAGCTCGATTAAAGGGCAGCCGCGGAGTGAGTTCCGATTTCGAATGATTAAACAGGAAAATCAACTCTTGGTCTCCGCTCTCCAGGACCCGAACCTCCAGGAAGGCGTCTTCGGGAATTCCCTCGACAGAGACGGGCGGTCGAACGCCGGCTGCGCGGGCTAAAGCCAGAAAGAAGGCTTCGTTGCCGGAGTGCCTCTCCCGAGCGTTGGCCAGTCCCAGAAAGGAACCCACAGCGACGGCCTTTCCTTGGCCGTAGGTGGAGACAGTCACGGCTGCAGAGCCGTCTTCAAAATCTGCCAGAGTTGTGGCTCCGGAGCGGGGGACCAACTCTTCCCGGATTCCCCGGCCGGCCAGAACGTCGCCTGCTTTCAAGTCGCCCAGCAGAGGATCTCTCTCCCGGATCGTGATCTTCACCTGCTCCTCCATCTTCAGACGCCCCTCCCGGACCCGGAAGACCTCGTCCAGACCGAATCCCGGAATAACCTCCTGGGAGTGCCCCCGATCGTCGTTCCAGCCGGCACGGGCCTCAGCCACCAGCGTGCCTCCCTCCTTGACGAAAGCGCCGAGCTGCTGCGCGGCCTGGCGGGTCAGCATTAAGGGATAGGGAAGAAAGACCACCTTGTAGTTTTGCAGAAGTCCCTGCTCGACCTCTCGCAGATGAGTAAAATCAAAGGGAATATTGCGGCGCCAGAAGGCCTGGTAGATCCCAATGAGGGAATCCCTAACTGCGCCTGTTTCACTCAGGTGCTGCTCTCCGCCAACCAGGTAAGAAAGCGGATTATAGACAACCGCCACCTCCGCTTTTCGGGGCTTTGAGTTCAGGAACAATTCCTGGTTTTGATCCACAAGCCTGGCCAATTGGCCGATCGCCTTACTGCGTTCGGTCAGCGTGCCGTCCAGATTGATGAGGCCGTAGCCGCCTGCCTCGTAGCCCGTGCTCATGGGGTAGTAGGCATAGACGTTGATGGCCCGGGCGCCCCGGGAGAGGAGATTCCAGACCCACAATTCATGATCGGAGGAGGTAATGGGATCGCCCACCACTGTACCCCGGATACCCATTCCCGCCTGAAGCTCGCCCACGTAAAAACCGTCGCGACTGCGACCCGAGGAGCGGATGAAGTCGGTGAGCACAGAGAGTCTCAGAAGATCCCAGTGGCTGCGCGGAAAAGAATGCTTGGGGTAAATCGAAGTGCCCCAGTAATCGACGGAATCCACCATCAGCCAATCATCGGGAGCGCCGACTCCCCAAAGAGGCGAAGTAAACAGGCAGGGCACGGCGGCATGGCTGGTCACAACCGGTGCCGGATCGATCTTCCTGACTGCCTCGGCTCGCAGGCGCAGGTCCTTAGCCAGTTTCCTCTGCACGTAAAGCCGCCAGTCGATAAAGTCGGTATACGACAGAATGGTGCCGAAGCGCGGCGGTTCCACCTGGTCCCATGAAGTAAACGTGCGGTACCAGGCGCCATTCAGCGATCCAAGGTCACCGTATTTGTCCTGAAGCCACTCACGGAAGCGCCGCTGGCTGCTGGGGCAGTAGCAGAAGGTGGCATTGGGGACGAAATCGATAATCGCCCAGTTGATGATGTGAGGCTCGCTCCACAGGTCCCAACCCTGAAAGTTGGGATAGCGGGAGGCGACTTGGGCAGTTTCTTCATAGAAGGACAGGATCTTTTCTCTGACCTCGGGATGGTCGAAACAGTAACCGGGCGCCGCCTGGGAGCGGATCTCCTGGCCGCTTTGCGCCACAAATCGAGCCTCCGGATAGCGGTCTCCCACCCAATCCGGCGCCGAATCCACATACACCTGAATCAGGAACTTCAACCCGACCTCCTGAGCCAGCTCTGCCAGCAACTCCAGGTTTTCGAAGTGGTAATCACCGGCACGCGGCTCGCCGGCGGTCCACTCGACCCAGGTGCGCACGGTATTAAACCCGAGTGCCTTGATCTGTTCCAGGTCGCGCTTCCAGCGTTCGCGACTCGTCTCATCGAGTGGCTCCAGCATGGGAGCCCGGGCTTTGCCTCCGCTGTACCAGACCGAGAAGGGAAAAAAGTCCGATCCAGCTCCAAAGCTGAATCCGGTAAACAACAGGGCGGCGATGGAAATGCGGATGGCTGAAAATATCATCTGGTTACTTCACCTCCGGGCGCTATGGTTGTATCTTAGCAGTCGAAATTTGGCAAGCATGTACCTGGGCATTGACGTTGGCGGCACCAAAATAGCGGCGGCGCTGGTGGACTCGGATGGAAATCGTGCGGAAAAAATCCGCGAGCCGGTTGATCTGAGCGACGATAAGAGCGCCATCGATCAGATCAAGCGAATCATTGCCGGCCTTCAGAGGCCGGAGGCGGGAGGCTGGAGGCGGGAGATGGCCGGCATTGGCGTGGCGGTACCCGGTATCGCCGACCAGCAAAGGAGAACGGTCTGGGCTCCAAACATTCGAGGATGGGATCATATTCCTCTGCAGGACCAGCTACAGTCGGCCGCCGGTCTGCCCGTGACTGTGGAAAGTGACCGCAATTCGGGCGTCCTGGGAGAGTGGCTCTATGGCGCCGCCCGGGGGAAATGCGACGTAATTTTTCTCATCATCGGTACGGGGATTGGCGCGGGGATCATTTCCGGCGGAAATCTGGTGCGAGGGAGGCGTGACATTGGCGGGGCGGTTGGATGGTTTCCGATGTGCTTTCGAGGCTCAGTTCAGCACTTCGAGAAAGTGGCAGCCGGCCCCGCAATCGAAAACATTGCCGCAGCCATGGGCCTGCCCGGTGACTTGCCTGAACTGGCCAGAACAGCGCGCAGCGGCAACAGGCCGGCCGCCGAGTTGTTTACAGAGGTGGGCGCCATCGTAGGGCAGGCTCTGGCTGTCCTGGTCAGCACTTTTAACCCTGAATTAGTCATTCTGGGTGGGGGTGTCAGCTACGCCTGGGAGCTGATGCAGGACTCAGCACAATCGAGCATGCGCTTGTGGGGCCAACCCATTGCTGTGGAGCAGGTCGAGCTGAGGGTAAGCCGGCTTGGGGAGGACGCGGGGATTCTGGGAGCGGCGGCCGCCGCCCGGTTCAATCAATCATTATGAGTACAGAATGAGTACAGAATGAGTACAGAAAAATATTTTAACGCAGCCCAAGAACTGGTTCAGCAGATTCGAGACCGACAGAAGGACTCTATCGAGAAAGCGGCCGCAATTCTGGCGGACAGCATTTCGCAGAGCAGATGGGCTTATCTCTTCGGAAGCGGCCACTCCGTGCTCCCTGTCATGGATGTTTTTCCGCGCTATGGCAGCTTTGTAGGCTTTCGTCCTCTTATAGATCCCCGTCTGATCTGGTTTACAGCCGTGGGTCCCGGCGGTGCTCCGGAGCTGCTCTGGATTGAGCGTCAGGAAGGGTACATTCAGAACTTTCTGAACAGCTTCGATTTTCAAAAGGGCGACTCGCTGTTGGTCTACTCTCACGGAGGTCTTAACGCGGCGCCCATAGAGGCGGCTATATACGCTAAAGAACGGGGCTGCCAGGTGGTGGCGGTGACCTCCATGGAAAATCATCGGGCTTCCGAAGCCAGGCATTCTTCGGGGAAAAAGCTGGCCGATCTGGGAGATGTGGTGATCGACAACTGCGTCTCGCCGGAAGATGCCCAGGTCGAAGTCGGTCAGGTCGAGAAGCTGGCGGCAGGCTCTACCCTGGCCGTCATCCTGATCACTATGGCCCTCGTGGCCGAGACCGGCTCCCGCTTGCGGTCTCAGGGATTTCATCTGGACACATTCGTCTCGCCCAACGTTGCGGGCGTGGACAGAATGCACAACGCGCGCGTGTTTGAACGCTACCGCGAGCGACTGCGCGGGCGCTGAGATTTAACCATGTATCTTCAGCAACGGATTGCACGGATTACACGGATGGCGCCGAGATGATCGGCATCAATCCGTGAAATCCGTGGCGCAGTGGACGTGAATGCATCGACACTACTGGACCGACGGCCTCACCTGGGCCTGCAATCTGGGCATGTTCGTCTTCGGTATTGCGCTGGCCATTCTGGGGGTGCTGCTGCCGGTCCTTTTTGAACGCGTTGAACTGGATCCGGCCCAAGCCGGCAGTCTGTTTCTCTTCCTGAACCTGGGCGCTCTGCTGGTCACGGTCATCAGCGGTCCTGTCTTTGACCGCTTCGGCTTCAAGGGCATGATGATCGTTTTCGCGATTCTGGCCGGTACGTCTTTCATCGGTTTTGCCTACGCCGGCCGGTATGCAACCCTTGCCACCTCCAGTTTCCTCCTGGGCCTGGGAGGTGGAGGACTCAATGCGGGCACAAACGCCATGGTCGCTGATTTGTATCCCACTGAGCGGGCGGCCGCTCTGACTCGTCTGGGAGTATTCTTCGGCTTTGGCACGCTCTTCATTCCCCTGCTCATTGGATTTCTCCTGGACGTGCTCTCGCTGAAGGGAATTCTTCTGATCACAGGGGCGGTTGGGCTGCTGCCTGGAGTGCTTTTCCTGATGTTCGAGTTCCCGCCTGCCAAGCATACGGGCGGCTTTCCAGTGGCTCAGGCGCTGGCGCTGCTGCGCCATCCGGTGGTGCTCCTACTTGGAGTGCTGCTTTTCTTTCAGTCGGGAAACGAGATTACCTCCAGCGGATGGATGACCACTTTCCTGGTTCAGAAAATTCTGGTGACTCCGGCTCAGGCTTCCCTGTATCTGGCCGGATTCTGGGCGGCGCTGATCCTGGGGCGTCTGGTTTCCAGTCTTGCGCTGCGCCGGCTCTCTGAATCGACCGTCGTGCAGGCGAGCGCCCTGGCCGCTTTCTTCTCAGTCCTGGCCTTCGTTCTTTTCCCTCACCCTGTGCTTTCAGCGGTATGGGCCTGTCTGATCGGCTTCAGCATGGCCGCCATATTTCCCTCCGTCCTGGGACAGGCTTCCGCGCGATTTCCGGAGCTTTCGGGCACTCTGATCGGGGCTCTGATTGCCATCGCTCTGGTCGGCGGTATGCTGATCCCCTGGATTGCCGGCCTGCTGGTTGGAAGCGGTATGCTCAGTGGCGCCCTCTTGTTGCCGGCATTCGGCTTCTTCGCCGTCTTTCTGCTTCAGACGGTGGTCAGGGGGGTCAGGTCCGGCG
>JBOGJG010000091.1:0-2869 GCA_050747825.1 Acidobacteriota bacterium
GCCCAGTAGATTCCTCCGGTCAGGTTGCGCATCCATTGGTCGAATATGGCCGTCTCCAACGCTCCTTCAGGGACATTGAAGCCGGTCTGAGGACCCAGTTCGTGAGCGTTGTTGATAACCACATCGAGCCGGCTCTCTTTTTGTACGATTTCATCCAGCACCGCGTTAAAAGGCCCCATGTCATACATATCCACGCGGCGGGCAGACACGCGGTGGGCTCCAAATTTTCTGGTCCACTCTTCAGCAAGCCGGGCAAGCCGCGCGGACCGTCCAAGCGCGACCAGGCGAGCGCCGTTTGAGAGGAGTGCCTGTGCCATGGTTCGACCCAGAAAACCACTCGCTCCCGTGAGCAAGACCGTTTTACCTTCCAGCGAAAACAACGAACCGGCGTTCAGATTCACCACACACTCCTCCCGCCGTCGATCACGAGATTGGCGCCCGTCATGTAGGAAGAAGCGTCGGAGCAGAGAAAAAGAAGCGCGCCCTGATACTCGTCAATTCTCGCCATTCGCCCAAGTGGTATCAGATTCGACAGCTTCGTAACAAAGTCCTCGTCCTGCTCGTTGTAAACTCCACCGGGAGAAATGGCATTTACTCGGACTCCCTTTTCAGCCCAATACGTGGCGAGATACCTGGTGAGACCTATGAGGCCGGTTTTCACGACCGAGTAGCTAATCGGCTTGACGGGTTGCTGATCATCTGGCAGGCCCGGCTGCCTGTAGATCCGCTGGTCAGGAGCGATCACGGAGAGGTCGGAAGCTATATTGACGATTACGCCGCTGCCCCGCCGGGCCATTTCATTTCCAACGATTTTACTGCACAAGAACGCGCCCGTAAGTCCAACAGCGATGTCCGCGTGCCATTGCGCCAAGGGGAAATTCTCCAGCCGGGACCAGGTTATTTCTGAAGTGTCCTCTACCTTTGGATTCCGGGCAGCATTGTTTATCAGAATGTCGATTTTGCCGAACTCCCCTATAACACTGTCGAGCATTGCCTGGACCTGCTCTTCGTCCGTAATATCCGCTTCGCGCGCCCCAGCCGGCACCTTATAAATTTCAACCAAATCACGCGTCCGTTCGCATGCCTTCTCGATTTCTATGTCCACCAGTACGGCAACCCCCCCCGCACCAGCAATCGCCTCAGCATGCCTGCTACCCAGGAGCCCAGCGCCTCCGGTGATAATGGCGACACGACCGGTGAGATCAAACAGTCTTTCTGGAGAGACCCTCTCTTTTGACTCCAACTGTTTTTTAGTAGCTTCTTGTTTGCCCGCCATCCGCTACCATGCAGGCCCCAGTTATGAACGAGGCGCGGTCTGAAGAGAGAAATGCCACGACGCTGGCAATCTCCTCAGGAGTGCCAAATCGCTGAAGGGGCACCTCCGTCTCGATATAGTTTCGGAAGAATTCCGGCCGCTCGGCCAGTTTCTTCTCCCACGATCCGCCGGGAAACAAAACGTTTCCCGGCGCAACAGAGTTGACACGAATTCCCTTCGGTCCAAGTTGACGCGCCAGATTTTTGCTGTAGCTAATTAATGCCGCCTTGGCTGCACTGTAGGGCAAAGGTGCACTGAGACTTTCGACGCCTGCGATAGAGGATATAAAGATTATGCTTCCCCGTCCGACAGCAACCATTTCTGGCAGGACTGCCTCGCACACCCGTCTGTTAACCGCCAGGTTTTGAGTAAAGAGGTCGTCCCAGTCTTCATCCCTAAGCTCCCAGCCCGTCCGTCCAGTACCAGTCCCAATATTGGCCACCAGACAATCAATAGTTCCCCAGGTTGAATGGATTCGCTCCAGAGTATTTGTGATGACGGTGGAATCGGTCAGATCTCCAGGACAGGCCAGCACGCCCTCGTGACCAAATTCTGCCGCCAATAGATTTGCTGCCTCGCAAAGGGCTTCATTATACCGTCCTGTAACTGCTACCCGAGCTCCTTCGCTCCGGAACGCCTTTGCTATTAAAAAGCCGATGCCGCGTGAGGATCCCGCAACGAGAGTTATCTTATCTTGAAGCCGAAGATCCATCGAGGTAGCGGAGGACAAAGTCGCGGTTGAGCCGGGCCCAGTTCACTTCGTCACCGGGCTCCCCTCGGGCGACTTGCAAAATCAGGTCACCTGTATATTTCGAAGCTCGCAAGCATCCAAAGACCTCCTCCAAGTCAGCATCGCCAGTGCCCAGCGGAACCGTCTCTCCCTGGCGCACGCGGTCCTTTATGTGAATGCTTCCTACGCGTGCGCCGTAGGCTTCAAACTCTTCACGTGGTCTATAACCCAGGGAGGCTGAATTGCCTGAATCATAGTTGACCCAAAAAATTCCCTCCGGCAAGCTGTGCAGAAACTCAGCCAAGCGGTCCGGTGGAGAATCGGTTTCAAGATGGATCTCCATTCCGTTTTTCTCAGCCTTGGATGAAACCCGAAGCAATGACTGTAGCACCGAAGTTTCTTCGTCTTTCGTTTTGATCGCCGAGCGGTCTACGAAGGGCAATACAACGCATTCAATCCCTGCTAAAGGGCACTGTTGCAACAGCCATTCCAAATGGCTGATCCGTGCTTCCAGTTCATTCTGGTCTGCGCGCACCAGTGGATAATCCATGAAATAGTCCGCGCAGACTGAGCGGACCGCTACTCCGAAACCTGACTCAAGTCTCTTGATTTCCTGTATTCCCTCAGCTGAGACAAGTGGGTTGAAATCGCAACTAAAACCATCATAGACCCACTCTATACACTGGAAGCCAACCTGCCTGGCCCGGGGAAACTCGTCGGCCCATCGGTCACGCGGGAAGGCCTGGATACTGTTGTCCACCGGAGGCAAAAGCCTGCCTTGCATGACTCCGATTCGATTCATGCGTTCAAAATATGTTCTTGCA
>JBOGJG010000092.1:0-7259 GCA_050747825.1 Acidobacteriota bacterium
TGATTTGCGCCTTTGAGTCCGCCGTAACCCGGCACCCCTCCCGATCGAATGAGAAGCCGTATGGAGATGGCAAAGCGGCAAGGAAAATTATTGAGTTGTTACTACAGATTGTCGAATAGAATCGGTAACCAGCGCGTTCAGAGATATAT
Source organism: Acidobacteriota bacterium (assembly GCA_050747825.1). Taxonomy (GTDB): domain Bacteria; phylum Acidobacteriota; class UBA6911; order RPQK01; family JBOGJG01; genus JBOGJG01. Next base: position 150 of record JBOGJG010000092.1, read on the forward strand.
TGGAGCGGCGTTTTAGTAACCATGGCAACAGCGTTTAATAAGAGGGTTGCGGCAGTCGTCTTCAATAGCGTGAATCACGACACGCGCGTATTAAAGGAAGCCGATAGCCTGGCAAGGGCGGGATACGAGATAACTGTCTTCGGCATTCGGGATAGCAATTGCAAGGATGCTCAGACCCTGCGCGACAGCGGCGCGCGCATACAGCGTGTGGATTGGATGATCCAAGCCCGCACGGTTTTTTTTGGGCCGATTTTTGGGCTGATATTGTTTGCGTTACTGTTTGCGATCGTCGTAGCGCTCGTGTACGACGAGGCGGTACCGAAAAGCACGGTAATATCCGGAGGCGTAATTGCGATATTGCTGGGGGGAGTTCCTTTATATCTACGAGCCAACAGGAGACACCGCGCTCTAGCTGGTCTTGAGGGACCGGCGGCCGGGGAAACAGCTATTGATAGCAGTCTTCGGCAGCAAGCCATGCCGAGCAAAACCCGCGGAATTATAAGCAGATGCTGTGACCTCCTTATTCGTGCGATAGCGCCTGTTAAAGCGAACCCGGTAGTCATCGAACTGCGATACATTCTCAAGCGGCTCATTTCAATGGTATGCATGAGCATCGCCGCGAGTAAAGCGGTCAAAGCGTATCGACCCGAGATCGTCCATTGTCATGATCTAAACACCGTTCCTGTAGGATACGGATATTCAAAGCGCGCCAAATGTAAGTTGGTCTACGATAGCCACGAAATCTACGAAGAACAGAGCAGCTTTGGACGTATGACGGGCTTCGTATATAGGCTAATGCAACGATTCTATAGTTCCCGGATTGATGGCTTTATCACGATTAACGATAGTATCCGTGATTTTTTAGAAAGCCGCTATCCGGCTCTACCGAAAGCGGTGATTATAAAGAATGCTACGGTCCCATTGGAGGGCGAAATCGTATACGACGGGAGGCTGCACAAGGTAGCCGGATTAGCGCCTGATACTAAAATCTTGTTATACCAAGGCGGCTTCTCAAGAAGGCGAGGCCTGGATATGCTGGTTAGATCAGCAGTACTATTACCAGATTGCTGGTGTCTGGTCATGATGGGTTGGGGCAGCCAAGAACCAGCATTGCGGCAACTCGCACAGGCCATCGATCAAGACGGGCGGCATATTCGCTTTGTCGCGCGGGTACCTCACGATGAGCTCGCGTATTGGACTGCTGGCGCGACCATCGGAGTGATCCCTTATGAAAAAGTCGGGTTGAATAATTGGTTGTGCACGCCTAACAAGCTTTGGGAATATCCAAACGCAGGTGTTCCGGTTCTAGTTAGTCCGTTTCCAGAAATGACCAAGGTAGTGCACGAGCATGGAATCGGGTGGTTATTGCAACAACCGCTTACGCCGGAAAGCATTGCAGGGCGTATCGCCTCCATCACGGATGAAGAACTAAAAAAAGCTAGGACAGCGACTCGCGCATTTATTCAGAATGATAATTGGCTGGCGTACGAACGGCGATTAGTAGACCTTTATGAATCCATGACGGCTTCTTAAGCCCGCAGGCAAAGTATCGCATGAGCAAGTGTTCTTGGTTGTTATCGACGAACAGAGGAATGGAGCCGTGGCGAGCATGGTTCTCGAAAAATTAATCTTCGTAACGGGATTCGCGCGTGGAGGCACGAGCTGGGCGCGCGATTGTATCGCCTCTCATCCGGATATAACGCAAATACCCCACGAGATGGTTTTATTCAGAACGTTGAATAGTTACCGTACTTCGGCATTTGATAATAAGGATCTCGTCTCAGATTTGCGGTCGCGAGTTTCCGATGAACTGCAGCAAGTAGTGGCTAAGCTCGAAAGCAGCTCGCGCTATTTCGTCAACAAAGCGCCGGCTAATGCGCCGTATCTAGGAAAAGCAGCTCGACTTATTCCCGAGGCCAAATTCGTTTTCGTTATTCGTGATCCACGTGATGTGCTGATTTCACACCAGCGCGGCAATCAAGACTGGATGCGTGGTTCCAATAGCACCGTACAGGGATGCATGAAAAAGTGCCGAAAGTATTTTTCGGGCTATTCTGAGTCCGCAGAGCAGCCAAATGTATTACTCGTCAAATATGAGGATCTACACCAGGCTTTTATCGAAACATTGAGGCGCATGTTCGATTTCATTGGCGTTTCCTCTGAAGCTGATCTGATCGCCGACATACTAGATAGGAACAATTTTCTGAATCTGACCGGCCGCCGTATCGAGGATCGAAATGCGGCGCAACGCAAGGGGGTCATTGGAGACTGGGTTAATCACCTGAGCGCGCCAGATGCGGCTTACTTCAAAGGCGACGAGTATTGGTCGAATTTCATGCGGCGATTCGCTTATGGGTGGGATGTTCCGACCTACGAGCGCATACTGCAGGCAATGAAGACAGCTAGGGTTTACGACCTAACTGAAGCCGAAATTACCGAGGCAGAAATTTCGAAAGATAATCCGAATCTCGTGCTGGTCCACGACATTGACCTGCTTCAGAATCGCGCTGCGCAGGACAACCTACTGGAAACTGCACGTATCGAAGGGGCCTTGGGAATCGCCGGTTTTTACAACTTCCTGCCGCTTGATGACACCCGCTACAGCGGTTTGCATCCAAAGGAGATCATCCGCCTCATCGATAAGGTGCGAGAACTATCGCCGCGGGCAACCATTGGCCTGCATTTAAACGCTGCGGAAAGGTATTTCCCTGCGCATATGGAAGAAGTGCCAGACGAGCATCCGGACATGATCAAAGCCGTGGCCTATCTTCACGAACAGGTGGATATCTATAAACAGTACGGTATTGAGTTTCGGATCGCGACGGCGCACGGTTACGGACGACGGAAAAAGAAACCCAACAATCGCGACAGCGCTATCTTTACGCAAGCGCTTCGCCAACGGGGAATTCTGCTGTTCGATACGACCGTGCGCCCGGTATTAATCTCGGCCGCGAGTCACTACGTTACTTACACAGACGTTGGCGATGCGCTCCGCGTTTGGAACCTGCCGGTTCGCGGGGCCGTAGATGACGCAGAAACGTACCGAAGGATGCCCGGAGGTACGATCATTCATTATCTGGTCCACCCGGCGAACTATGCTGTGAACCGCAAGTTGACCCTGCGCCAGCGGATGTGGCCCTTGTCGACGATAAAACACGGGTTTTCAGGCGATAACTGGATAACTAGGGCGCCTTGCTAGGAGTGAGTCAATGTTCTAAATTACGTGGGCCTCTTGCTTGCCGGTGAGTTTGCGCTTTCGTGGCGCCCGGGGCTTATCGTGTAACGCACTTTCCAGCCCCTCTTCCACAACCGCTGGCGCACCCGTCCCGCGGTGGCTATCCCTACGTCGAGCGCTCGCACCACCGCTTCATCGCGAGCCCTTTCATCGGCTTTGAGCAAAATGCGCGCTCGCGTAAGCTTGCGTGCAGAGCTTTTCTTCTTGGTTATGAATGCACGCAACTGTTTGTGTTCTTCATCACTCAGTTCCACAATGTACTTGGCCGCTGGCATGTCTGCTATCCCGTTCCGTAACGAGTTCAGACATTACTATAAACAGCGTATTCTATGTATCAGAATGAAATGGACTGATACTAGGTAATTTACACCGGGACCTACACGAGATATGAACCGCACTTATGGACCGACATCCGCAGCTCACGAGGGGACGTTAATGCAGCGTGCGCCCCTCCAAGAAGACGATCTAATTTTCGTCTGTGGTTTTGCTAGAGCTGGAACCTCTTGGTTAAGAGATTGTGTGGCCTCCCACCCGGACGTCTCCCGCATACCCTCGGAAATCGTGTATCGACCCGATGCCAGAACACGTGTACAAATGCTGCTCGCGCGCCGCCTGCGACCGATAAATCAACGGCTAGCGGGATTCTTATCCCTTCAGAACACTAAAGGATCGGCACAGAACGGACGGGACGAATTTCTTGCCGAAATACTGGACTCTATCGATAAGCATAAACTTCCCGGACCCCGCTTCGTATCCAAGGCGCCGGCGAATTCCATGCACCTAGCTACGCTGTGCCGGCTGTTCCCGCATTCGAAGTTTCTGTTCATCATTAGGGACCCGCGCGATGTTTTGGTGTCCCACCAGCGTGGCAATCGCCGGTGGATGGAAGGCGCCAACAGCACCGTGGAAGACTGCATGGAGATAACCGAGAAGTATTTCCGGGGCTATCTGGAAGCCGAGGGGCTCCCGAATGTTTTTTTAATCCGCTATGAAGACTTACATCAGGATTTCCACGCGACGCTCGCGAAGCTGTACGAATTTATCGGAGTAAGTAGCGACCAAAGCATCATCGAGGAGGGATTCAATAACAATCGTTTCGCCTCGAGTACGGGGCGGTGTTACACCGAGGATCGCGATGCGGCGGCCCGCAAAGGCGTGGTGGGTGATTGGAGCAATCTTTTAGCTCAATCCGATCTAGACTGGTACAAAACCAGCGTTTTTTGGGCGACATTCATGCAGCGCTTCGATTACGACTGGTCGCCGGTGACTTACGAAAGCATCGTGACGGCAATGATGGAAGCCGGAGTGCATTTCATCGACGAGGAGGAATTGCTCGAAGGTACTCTGGACACGACTCGGCCAAACGTTCTATTGCTTCACGATATTGATCTCGTTGATCGAGGCAATCGTAGGAACAGCATTCTCGCCACTGCCAGGATCGAAGGAGTGCTTGGCATACCGAGCATATTTAATTTTTTGCCCTTAGACGATCCTCGCTATCGGGGAACCGACCGAAACGGCATCGTGGAATTGATCGATGAATTGAAGCGGTTATCACCCGCGTCGATCGGATTACATTTCAACGGCACGGAGCGGTTTTTCCCGGCAGGCATGGAATCCGTCGGCTCGGACCACCCCGACATTCAGCAGGCAATCGAGTATTTGCATACACAATTGGACGATTACGCCTCCTACGGGATAACTTTCCGGACCGGTACCGCCCATGGGTATGGCCGGGGCGTTAAGGAACCGAACAACACATCAGCGATTTTTCGGCAAGAGCTGGGCAAACGCGGTATACGCCTCTTTGACAACGACCTCAGGCTTGAGCTTAAAGAAAAAGCCGCCTATAGAGTCCGCATGCACGATGTCGGCGGTCCGATCACCGTGTGGCGGTTTCCCACCGCAGGAAAAATAAACGTTGCAAATACGTATAGACAATTCGATGCCGGCTCGCTGATTAACTTCCTCACGCACCCCGGTAATTACGATATGCTGGCTTCGAAATGTATGGGTTTGAGGATTAACGAGCGGAGAAAGCGTATTTTGGCGGAAGCTGTATGAGGTCGCCCGCGCGCATTGCACCTCTACGTAATATCTATTCCTCGAGGTCTTGCCGCGGGGACCTTAGCGATGGGGTTTCCAAAGGGGAGAGGCGCAGCGCTCGCCTTTGGTCGCCCCGCGGGGTTGCATACCCCGTGGTAGCGAGATCTAAATTGACTTCGCCGCGCCTGAAACCACGCGAACCTAGAAGAAAACTCGATAAGGCTCTAGCCTAATCGTCGTCTACTCGCTTCTTCTAGCCTGTTCGACAATCCAGCGGTGTTTTATATCGTTTCCCGGATCGTGCAGATCCGTCCAAAGACCTAGCGCCAACGTACGCAGTACAGAGATCAAGTTGTCTCCATTGGTCAAGTCCATTCAGGAGATATGGTCCCGAAATCCGAACCAGATAGACGGATTGTATTCACGGGATGGAGTCATTTACGGTATGGTCAGCTATAGCCTGAGCGCGTTTAAACGGTGGTGGAGCAGAGTGCCCGCCGGGATGATTGCGAGATCTCAACGCTACATCAAAGTCGCTCGCTGGTTATTTCATGACTCTCTCATGCGCTTTCGCCGCGACACGATCCAGGTCGTCGTGCTTCGTAGCTTGAGTGTGGCCGGGCAATTGGCATCCGTAGTCATATTGATGCATTCAATCCGCACTCTCGAGACAGGAGAAAGGTTTCAGGTGCTCGATTGGACTATCGAGGCACGCTCGGTAGAGGCGCTGAGCGCCGTTTTAGGTGTGTTATGTACTGCATTGCTGATCATGGTATTCGGAGATTTTCTCGCTCGCCAGAAGGCTGTCACGCTGATGTGCGAATATGAAACGTTTTGTCTAAAAAGATTGATCGCACGTACTAGCCGGCTGCCGCATCCAGCGACACCGCAAGCGAACGATTATGTTACTGGTATCACAAGTGTTTTTGCCCGACTGCAAAAGGATGCGCGTTATGCCGGGCTGGTATTGAGGCAATGCTTATTAAGCATTGCCCCCCTATTGCAGGTCCTAATCTACGGCCTCGCCCTGTGGTATCTGGAACCGAAGGTCTTTGCAATGATTATATTGCTAGTCGCGATCGGGGTTTGGTTTCTGTACAAGCAAAGTCTTTATGGGGCGAAGTGCTCGCTCGCTATAGAACGGTTGATTCGACCGGCGGGTGCAGAGCGGTTGCGGATGATGAAGATGGTGCGCGCAGCCCCCTTACCCTTAGAGCTTGAAGACGAGCGCATTAAGCGGTTTTTTGATGGCGGCGCCTTCAAGGCGCTGAATGATGCCATATATGGACGACTCAGGGTTATTTTGCAAACGGACCTTACGGCCAAGCTATTAACAGTATTCGGCGTTGCATCAGGCGTCACGGTGTTAGGTATCCGCGCGATAGAGGAGAACAGCGGTTGGGGGCTAATAATCGTGTATGTCTTGGTGCTGAGGGCGTGTTTCGATAGCGGCCGCGCGGTTACGGTGGCCATCACATCCATGAATCGATACTACCCGCAAGTAAGCCGCTATGTCGCGTTTATAGACGCCTCGGAAGCGGCCTTTGATAAATTCGAGCTCGTTGCTCCGCAGGCCATATGGCTTCGAGTTCCGTGCTTAGACGGGAGCATGGAGCATTTGCTTATTCCCCAGGGGATCCCCCTCGGACTTATCACGCCAAGCCCGATCGGTAGAGACAGTCTCATACCACTCTGGTCTGCGCTAGAAGTAGTTCCGGAGCGCGCCCGATCTGGATTCCTCGGTACGACACAAGTGGTGTCGTTAGTGGATATCGAGATCTCCCTTTCGGCAATCAAATCCGCTAGGCTCCCGCAGATTATAGATAGAC
>JBOGJG010000093.1:0-2036 GCA_050747825.1 Acidobacteriota bacterium
AGAGCGCGACCAGTTGTTTCCCGATGAGATGTTCGCCGACCTTTTCAATAGCCGTGGACGCCGCTCAGTGCCCCCATCGATCGTGGCCACTGTGATGGTGCTGCAACGCCTGGAGGGATGTTCAGACCGAGAAGCTGTAGACCGCTTCACCTACGAGTCTTCGCTGGAAGTACGCAGCGGGAGTTCGCGACTACTACCCCGGCTTCGTGCACACCGTGCTGGTGGATATGCGCTCACGTCTTCGAGACTCCTTGGATCCAGACCGGATATTTGAGGTCACCAAACAAGTTGCGGCAACCGCAGGGCTGCTCGGAGTAAAAAGGGTGCTCGACTCCGCTCCCCTCTACGACGCGGTGGCGACGCAGGACACAGTGACCTTGATCCGGGGAGCAATCCGCGGTCTTTTGCGGGTCTCATCTGACGAGCTCCAAACCGAAATCCGAACCGCCCTTGCTCGCGACGACGACTACCTTGGCGCAGGCAAACCCTCCTGCGACTGGGATGATGCCGAAGCAAGGGAACTTCTGGTCGATACTGTTAGCGGCCGAACTGTCTGCACGTGAATTGGCAGAGTTCCGTGAACACCACCCGGCAGGTTTGCGTGGAGATGGATCCTTTCGAGGGTCACAATCATTCCTTCGTGAGCTCGGCAGCAGCCTTCTTGGCGCAGACATCGTCAACCAGGTCCTTGCCGTCGGCTGCTCCAGCAATCAGAGCTGCTGTGGCAGCATTGTTGAGCGCTCTGGGTAGTCCGTTGGAGACCCGGTGAAGCCGGGAGATGGCATCATCGGCAAACAGCGGTTCATCTCTGCCCACCAACCGAAGATGGTGGCGCAGGTAGTTGGCCGACTCAATCAGATCCATCGCCTTGACGGTGTAGCGGGTGGCGATGCGCTGATCCAGGGCAGCGAACACCCCCATGCGTAGCTGCCGGGCAAGGGTGGGTTGACCAACCAGCAGCCCGGCAAACGGAGACACCGAGTCCATCTCAGAGTTGGTGAGCAGGCGCAGCTCCTCAAGCTGGGCTGGAGACAACATTTGAGCCTCATCGACCACAATCACCACCCGCCGATGCCGCTCCGCCTCTTCGGCAGCCAGCAGGCTGGATGCCTGCGCCATCAACTCCGCTTTGTGGAACCTGGGTTCAGCTCCGAGCGCCCTGACAATCGTTGCGTACAAGCCACGGGTGCCGAACGCCGGGTTGGAGACGTAAACCACGGTGTGTCGGGTAGGGTCCAGTCCGGCCACTGCAGCTCTGACCGCTACCGTCTTGCCCACTCCGACATCTCCGACTATCACCCCGAGCGCAGCCTCGGCAACACAAAACCCGATCCGGGCAACCGCCTCTGAGTGTGCCGGCCTGACGAACAGATCGGCGGCCGGGATTGACTTGGAGAAAGGAGTCGCATTCAAACCGAAGTGGGCTGCCCAGGGCGGACGGCTCAATTGGCCTCCTCCACAGCTTTTTCAACAGCCAACTGCGCCGCGTCGGCAAAGGAGATCGATCCGACCGTCTCCGCCTCATGGGCTTTGGCCACCATCCCGAGATAGTGGACGCCGGTGACCGGGGGTGTTTGTTGGGGGGGTGGAGGTAGCCGTTTGCTGGTGTGGGTGCCGATGACGAACGTTGTGGCTGCCCCAACCTGCTGACCTTCGAACCAGACCTGGATGTCGGTCATGTCCTCAGGATCGAATCGAAGCTCCACCCGTCTTCCCACCAGCGCCGGGTCCACCGCAAAGGCGTTGCCCTCCAAAGAGACGGTTGCGGTGCGGGTTACCTTGCGGACAGCCGACCACCTGAAGGCATCAGCCAGCAGTTCAGGCCGGGCCGCCCGGGGTGGTCCGGCTGCCTCAAACCTGGCCTCGGGAGACTGACCGGTCTCGGAGTGGATCCGGCGGTTGGCCACCTGGGTGTACCAGGCCATGAACTGGTCGTTCAGCTCATCGAGATTGTTGATCCCCTGATGTTCGGCTTCAGCCAGGAAACGCTCCCGGATGTATCTGTTAATTCTTTCCTGTTTTCCCCTACCTTCAGG
>JBOGJG010000094.1:0-1843 GCA_050747825.1 Acidobacteriota bacterium
GCTTCAGCGAGGGTCGTCCCCGCATTATCGCCGATGAGACTATAGCGGGGCGCAAATGGTGCACCACTCGAAGCCAAGTCAGGGCCTCCGCCCGCAGCCGTGTTTCCCGCGATGATCGAACTGAAAATCACGGATGGATCACTACTTACTGCACTTTCTGAAAAAACGCTGGTAACTGGTATCCACTAAAAAAGGCTCTTCTATCAAGCTGCGGTTGCAAGGCACGCGGCAAGATAGGAGAGCCAAGGATGGCGAAGTCGAGATGTCGTTGGGAATGTCCCCGAAGTTTTTCGGATTGGAGCAACTGGCTGGCAGCAGGACTGCACGCTCGCAATCGCTGGCGGCTTCCCGTCTTGTTGGTCGGCATGTTGTTCGCTGGCGGTCGCCGTACAGTGACAACTTGGTTGCGAGCGGCCGGCGTCAGCGACGACTACCAAGACTATTACTACTTCCTCACCGGCGTGGGACGCAAGAGCGAATCGATCGCCACCCAGTTGCTGGCATTGGTCTTGAAAACTTTGCCCTTGTCCCAGCGAGTGCTGCTGGTAATCGACGATTCGCCCACCAAACGATACGGGCCGAAGGTGGAAGGGGCCGACGTGCATCACAACCCGACGCCAGGCCCGGCCGACCAGCCGTTTCTGTACGGCCACATCTGGGTGACGATCTCCCTCGCGCTGCGTCATCCCCAGTGGGGTGCGTTGGCAGTCCCGTTGAGGGCCATGCTGTACGTTCGCCAGCAAACGATCCGCTCGATTCCCAAGTGTCGTCGCTGGCCGCGATTTGCCACCAAGTTGCAGCTGGCTTCGCGGCTCGTGGAGTGGATCGCTCCCATCTTGAAAAGAGCGGGAAAAACCATCTGGATCGTCATCGATGGTGGTTACACCAAGCGGCCGTTTTTGAAGCGTGCCTTGAAGGCCGGCGTCACGGTCGTTGGTCGGCTGCGGAAAGATGCGGCACTGAGAGATCTGCCGCCGAAGCTCAAGCGAGGCGAGCGTCGTGGCCGCGGTCGGCCACGCAAGTACGGCAAGAACAAGATCAGCTTGGCCAAACGGGGCGGGCAGAAGCGGGGTTGGCGAACGATTGTCTGTACGGTCTACGGAGAAGTGGTCACGAAGACCTACAAAACGTTCCTGGCGACGTACCGTCCGGCAGGTGGTGTGATTCGCGTGGTGCTCGTTAAAGAAGATCATGGTTGGTACGCCTTTTACTGCACCGATCCGAATGCCAGCGTAGGGGACATTTTAGAAGCGTTTGCCGATCGTGCTGCCATCGAACAGGATTTTCACGACGTGAAGGAGGTGTGGGGCAGTGGTCAGCAGCAGGTGCGCAACATCTGGAACAACCTGGCCGTGTACAACATGAATCTGTGGATGCATACGCTCGTGGAACTATGGGCGTGGAACAAGAGCTGCGACCAGTTGATCGACCGCAGCGACTCGCCCTGGGACGATCCCGACCGACGGCCTTCGCACGCTAACCGCCGCAAAGCCTTAAGAAAGCAGATCATGCGGAACGAATTATTGGAGATCACCACCGCGTGGTCGCTCCCACGAAAAATCATCCAGTTGGCCGAAAGCCTCGTGGCTCTGGCCGCTTAACATAGTCCAGTTCTCGGAAAGTGCAGACAATTGCTACGAGAAGAATAATCAATTGTGCCGTGAAAAAAATGATGGCGATGAGTTCCATGCTTCGAAGCCCTATCGAACAGCATATCATAGCGACAGCGAAGCGCAAAAAAAGCCCCGCCATTGCTGACGGGGCAAATCTAGCGTCACCGATTTACGCCAGGATGGACTCGATTATCCGCGAGCTAACGTGGCTTCTTGCTCGCCGCTCGAGC
>JBOGJG010000095.1:0-1965 GCA_050747825.1 Acidobacteriota bacterium
TCGATCCTACCGACCAGAGATCCTTGGGTCTCCTCATACCAGACCAGTTGGCCGGCTTGCGCCCATTCCGGCATGATGTTTCCTCGGACATCCGGTTCCAATGAATCCTTCAGAGAACGAAGATTCAAGGCTACCGTGCCGTAGGGCTCCAACGGAATCCGCTCCGGATTATAGTTCTCGTCGCCGTACCGGAGCTGAACGATGGCATAGGATCGCTGGTCCCTGACATTTTTTAAAAAGAGCGTACTTTCGAGTTGGTCGCCGATCTGCCAGGGGTATGTGCCCCCTCGGGTGGCCACGGCGTACGGATCCCTGACCGGGACGGAAAATGAGAGATCTCCGGTCGAATCCACGCTCATCGCCGCCGCAATCAGGTCGCCCGGCGCGCCGGAATGCTCGACCATCAATCCGCCGTAACTCACAGCGCCGATGCCTTGATTCGCCAGCACTTCCGAGAGATCGACAACGCTGGTTTCGTTTGCCGGAACACCCAGGGGAATCGAAGCCTGCCCGGCGGTCTCTCCACTGACGTAATCCAAGGAAACTACCGCGTCGACGGTAGACTCACTGAAATTGGCCAGTCCCAGCGTGGCCGTAAAGACCGTCTGCCCGTCTGCCGCAAAATCGGAAGGCCCGGAACGGAAGCCTGCGCCCGCCAGCCTGGCGGTCTTCAGCGCAGCCCTATCCACAAAGTGCAGGTTGCAAGAAAAACCGCTGACCCGATCGAAGAGAATTCCCGTGGCGATGACGTCTCCCGGCTCCCCGTCATGCGAGAGGCTGATCATCTGGTATCCAGATTTCTGATGGTCGAAGACGGCGTTGGCATCCAGCAACACGGTTTCCCTCGTTCGCACCGTCAGGTTGATCGGAGCCACGCCGGCGCCTGCAAACTCGACATTCCGATCTTCTGGGCTGACGTTGGTGATCGCCACCTGACCCCTCGCGCCTCCGGCTGGAAACCAGGCGATTCCGTCCAGGCGAGAGGATGCGAACTCGAACCTCCGGGACTCCAACGAATCAAAAGATACCCGCCACCTCTGTGAGCCGATAATCACCTGAGAGCCGATCATGGTGGGAGTGGCGGCTGGGAAGCGCAGTTCGATGTGTCCTGCGGTAAAGTCACCAGGAGCGCCCCTGGTCAGCTCTTCGATGCTGTAGCCTATCATCGAAAATGGCTCGACCGCGAGCGAGGCCACATGCGCCTGCCCCCGGCGATTGAAAATCGCGCAGGTAACGATGATGGCCTCGGGCGAGGCGTTGTTGAGTCCCAGCATCGAGGTGAACTCACCGGACTCGAGAAAAAGTGGGATATGCGTGACGTGTTCCTGCGGTTCCCCCTTTGTCTGCAGCCCGAACCCCAGGAATGCGAACGCGAGAAAGCAAAGCCACCGGCATTTCTTCTGACGTATCATCGTTCTCTCCTCCCATCGTCCTTGTCGTGCCCGAGGCTTCTGCGGGCGGCAAAGCGCCGAACACGGTAATCATGGACCCCACCGCTCCACTGTTTCCAATAGTCCTCCTTGGCTGAGTCTCTATTGGTAACCGAGTGAACAGCTCCCGTCGGAGCGAAACGAAAACAATTCGCTTCGTCTCCGCGCTTGAAACGCTGACCTGGGAGGACCGCATTCGGTGAAGGAGAGTGTGAATGACCTTGGGGAGCCGCTGCTGGTTTACTTCAGGTGCGTCGGTACTCCAATTCAGGAGTTTACCCCCCCCCCGGCGGTGTTTGTCAAGGGAATTTGAGGGAATCTGCGCAGGAAAATTTGCGCACTGGCAGTCAAAGGTAGAAAACACAGAGGCACAGCCGGGCAGAGCAACCAAAGAAGGAAGGAATGCGCTAGCTAGTTCCCGTCCCAAAATGCACTTTTTGAGCGGGCTATTTTACTGATTCTGAACTATTTACCATATCACAAGAGTCTGACGGAAATCAGTGGGCTGGGCGCGGCCGGACCATCTCGTCCAAGA
>JBOGJG010000096.1:0-2471 GCA_050747825.1 Acidobacteriota bacterium
AACTATGACCTCTGGCAGGCGAAGCAGCACGTAGATTTAGGCAAGGTCAGCAGAGTGAAGCTTACCGCGACTTGACCAGCCGGTGAGTAGACCGCGCGTTATGCGTTGCGCGCATCTGACTCCATCATGTGGCCAGGAGGCTCTCGACCTCGATGTCCTCGTCGACTTGTGGCCAGTGAATACCGATGCCATCGCCTATCAGCTCCCACTTCGCGCTGCTCAGGAATGGCAAGTAGCAGCCGAGGGAACCACTGCGACGGAGCGGAGACCTCCGGGCGCCAACACCACCCTTTCAAAGTTGCAGAAGGCGGCGAATGTGCTGGGTAAGCGGTTGGTGATCGAGTTGCGCTAGGCGCTAGGTATGCCGCGACAGGATGCGCTGAGGTACGCAGCGCATCGATCGCGAGCGATGCGCCTCCTTCGTCGGCACATCCTACGAGCTGAGGATGGAATGGGTCGCGCCGGGGATCGAAGCGGTGCTCTGGCGCGCAAGCCCAGATGCGCGAGGATCTTGGCAATCACGGGGGGATGTTCTATGGTGGCGATGATCTTCAAAGTGCGGGCGCACTGGGGACACTGCTCGACGTCGATCTCGAACACTCGTTTGAGCAACCGGGCGCAGCTCATGCGGGTGGGCACGTGATTGGCACCTCGCAGGTTAATCAGTACCTTCACCTTAGAGGAAAAAGGGGCGTTTAAAAAATCCTATACGTCGCTTACCAGCGATAAAGCGCTAATCCATGTTGTTTCTACATCTCTGCTGAAGCACCTATGCTCAAAAAGATCGCCTCTGTCGCTTTTGCGCTCAGCACAGGCCTCGGATGGCAATGGACAAACTACCTCAGCAGACAGAAGCTTCTCACGGATGACCAGCAGGTCTGGATAGCATGGATTCTGACGCTGCTTTTCTTCTTCCAGCAGATTTACCTTGTTCTTCCGGAACCCGTACCCATGGTAAAAGCTCGCCAACGAGCAAAGGTCATAGAGGATTACTTACGCGGACTGCTAGCGGATTACGAAAATTTCATCAAAAGCCACTTAAATCTTGCTCCTAATGATCCTGTGCCAGTAATCCGTATTAACGTAATGCTGCTGGCCCGCCGCTTCCGGGTTTTCAAACGGTTGACGATTGTGTATGCATGTTGTCCTAACGGCGTTTCTTACTCGTCGGATGAGCTAAACCTTCGGTGGAAGAAAAATCAGGGGATTGCCGGAGCAGCTTTGGCTACTAGTCATGACGTTATCTACGACTCAAAGGAACCCAACCTCAAGAGCGCTGCAGAAAAACAGACCACTCAACAGAAGAGAATCACGAATGGGTTGAACTCTGTGTACGCAATTCCAATCTCAAATGCTAGCAGTGTCCTAGGGACTCTAAACCTTGACAGTCCCCTCAACATCGACAAGACTTTATTTAATCACGTTTACTTGAAGAGGCTCGCAAGCACCTACGCAAGCGCTCTGGTACCACACTGTTTCGAGGACGGAGTTGAAGTATGAAATTACAGCCACCAAGGACGCGTTTTCCAAAAAGTTTGAGGATTGAATGGTGAACTGGGATATTAGAAGCAGCTGAAGGACAAGGCCCAGCAAGACGGGGCATTATAAGAGTATGTTAATTATTATAAGGAAGACGGGTTATGGGTGAAATTGGAATGATAATTCCTGTAATAGTCGCGCTTATAGGATTAGCTCTCTACCGCTGGGGTTCCTTTACCGATGATGAGCTCGACGGCATTGAAGGGAAGCGCGAGGAGCTCAGTGGCCGATTACACGAGCGTTACGAGATCGGCAATGAAGAACCGGTCCCCCAGCCCAGGCCTCTTGAAAGCCTCCCTGACGATATGCGTTTCGAAATAACTCCAGCTGATCGTCCTTACTTAACAGAGGCTGGGCGCAGGGCCCTCGCGAGGTCCGGGGGCAATATTCTTGTTCTCGGCGAAGTCAAAAAGATCGAAAATGAGCTTCAGGCCGAACATCGAAGCTGAAGTTCAGGCCGGGCGTCAAGTAACGAGTCTACCTTTTATTGATCTTGCTTTTTGAAGCCGGGTTGGCCCCGGCTTTTTGCTTTGGCGCTCTACCCGAACCTGAGGGCGCCCACAAATTCTGATGAGGAGCCATTTTTCCTATACGCCGCGACGTTGTACGTGGTCCGTCGGCTCTTAGGGACGGGCGCGAGGTCCGCGTTGAACAGCGGGCTCTTGCCGACGTCGTCAGGCAGTTCCGCGAGGGCCTCGGACCTGTGAATTGTTAATCACGCTCGGCGCGCCGGGAGACCTTGGCCGCCGCGTGCCGGAACGCCCACGGGAATGAGGGGTCTTATCTTGCGGATCGGGCCGCCCGGCTACATCGTTTCAACGATACGGTTACGTCAATCATTGAAGGTGTCATGCTACTGCTAATTCGTCATTCCAGCGCAAGCCGGAATCCAGGCTTTTTGCTCTGCTTCTGGATGCCAGCTTTCCATCCTC
>JBOGJG010000097.1:0-1637 GCA_050747825.1 Acidobacteriota bacterium
CTGATATTGATTAATCGAAAAGCAAAACCAGTCACGAATGACACGAATGAACGCGAAATCCGTTGGTACGAATTTGCGCCCTGGCGCAAAAGTGGTCGCGCTGCCAACCCGGTACGATCGACCTACGGGCGTTCGAGTCATTCGTGTCATTCGTGACTGTTTTTGCTTTTCCTCATGCGCGTTTCATCAGAGGGCGATGATAAAAAATGAATTTGGCGAGTTGGATTGGGGAGTGTGGAGTGGGAACTTATTGCGGATTGGAGCTGGCGACCGGCGACTGCTCGCGACTCGCGACTAGAAAAAAAACTCCCGCCACTCGCTCCAGCTAATACTTTCCCGACGCATGATGGTCACCGGTGCCAATGTCGTATTCGACCACGTAGTTCAGGTCCGGCTCCCCATCCCATTCGAACAGGATCGCCCCGGTGTGGGGGATGTAATCAACAGTCTGGCCGGGCTGCGGCTTGGCGATGACTTGGGCAGGGCTGACCAGACTTCGCGCGGGTTCCAGCCGCAGCGCTTGCGGCAATCTTACTGCCCGGCGCTGGTGTCGAAAACTTTGTGGTTCCCGGTATCGGATTTTTCTCAGTTGGATCCGAGAGGAGATCATAAGACTCTGCTAAAACGCGCTTGCCGTTCTCCCACTGCTCGACGTACTTACGCTCATTTGTACGCCACGCGCGCAGCCAAAATTCCCTCCCGATCGCGTGTCGTCTGATTGCCCGCAATGACCGATTCGACCACCACGTGCTGGCGCGGTTTGTCGGGCGGCTGCTTGTCCAGGCCGGCCAGCCACAGAATCCGGTGGTACAGATCGACTTGTTGAATCAGCTCGGCTCTCCGTTCCGGCTTAAGCTGCCCAGGCGCTGAAATGATCAGAGGAATTCGAATGACCTCATCGAAGGTGCGCTTCGAGCGAGGTGCTGGCGTGTCCGACAAAACCATGTTCCAGCAGTTCCTCGCCGTGATCGGCCGAAAGGACGATCACGGTATTGTCGAGCAGATCCTTCTCCCGAAGCTTCGCCAGGACAGCTCCGAAAAACCGGTCCATATTCTCAATTTCGGCATCGTACAGGTCGAGCAGAACGGGACGATCCGATGGGACAAACTTTACCGAACCCTTCGGCACGATCGCGCCGCGCTTGACCGCGGCAATACCCTCGGAGTCTTCTGCCGAAGCACCGCCTCCCGGAGGATTGTAAGGTTGATGGACCGTCGTGGTGTGGTACCAAACAAAAAAGCGCTGTTGTCCATTCCGGTCCAGCCACTTCAAAAGCTCGTCGCCGTCTTTGTCCGTGAAGTACTCGCGCTCGATCTCCCCGAGCCCGAGGCCCTGATAGTACGAGACGAACGTAAAAAAATTAAGATTGGGAACGGCGTATCCAGCCTGCCGAAATACCTTGGGAAGAGTTTGCGTCGAAGGACGCACCATGCGGTCGCGCGAGTCGACACCATGTTGCCAGGGATACAATCCGGTCAGAATCGAGACCAGCCCGGGCGCTGTCCAGGAAGAAACGCTAAAGGCGTTGTCGTAGACGACTGCGCCCTTTGCCCAAGAGTCGATGTTGGGTGTTGTGTCGCGGGCATTGCCATGCAGGCTGAAGCGATCCGGCCGGCAGGAGTCGACGGTAAACAGC
>JBOGJG010000098.1:0-10424 GCA_050747825.1 Acidobacteriota bacterium
CCCTTCGGGTCGCGGCGGCACTGGCCTGCTGGCTTTGTTGCTCCTCGGTCCCATATTCCCGATATGCTCCCTCGTCGCGCCTCGCCATCAGACCGCACCCATAGGGTACCCGGCTCGCGACGATAGCACACTTATGTATGTTACGAAGCACTAGTCTTCACCTCCATCAGGTTGACAGAGGGCTTCACCCTCCCAGATAGCGTGCATGCCCGGCACTCGTAAATGACCACGCCAAGGGCGGTGGCTTTACCGCGTGCCGCTGACCACTGACCATCTTCGAACCGGTCAGCGGTCAGTAGGCGAGCGCAGCGAGCCGGGGTCAGTGGTCAGCTCGTGGTACGGGCAAAGCCCACGGCACATCACCACCGTCACAGACGGTTGGGTTTCCACCGGTGACTAAAGAACTTAGAAACCAAGGAACCAGCAAAGCTATGAAACTACCCCCGAATGCGGTAACTTCTCCATCTATGGCAAAACTGTTTCCTTTTCGAGCCTATCGCTATAACCCGCAAGCAGTGGGCGATGTTTCCGACGTGGTCACTCAGCCTTACGACAAGATATCCGAGCAGATGCGAAAGAATTACCTGGAGCGGCACCCGGCGAATATTGTTCGGGTCATAAAAAATGCCGATCACGATGAGGCGGCGCAATATCTGAATCGCTGGATTGAAGAAGGGGTTTTACGACAGGACGCCTCACCTGCCTTTTATCCTTACGAGCAAATCTTCGATTTCGAGGGGGAGACGTTTTCTCGACTGGGCTTCATCGGCCTCATCTCTCTCCAGGACGCTGATATCGCGGTGAAGGGGCACGAGAAAATCTTGCAGGAACCTCTCGAGGATCGGCTAAAGCTGATCCGGGCCACGATATCCAATGAAGGTCTGATTTTTATGCTTTACTCAGATATTCATATGCAGGTGGACGATCTGCTGGGTTCCTTCAGGGAGATTCGACCGCCTATCACTGAGATGGTTGACGACTATGGAGTCAAGCACCGTCTATGGCAGTTGCTTGACTCGAACTTGCAGGAGCAGATTGCGATGTCCCTGCAAAAGATTCCGCTGTATATCGCGGACGGACATCACCGCTTCCAGACTTCTCATCTTTACTTCCGGGAGTGCCTGGAAAAAGGTTGGAAGACGCAAGCCGTTGAGAGCTTCGATAAACGGATGGTGGCGCTGTTCAACATGGAGGCGGCTGGACTGCGGATCCTGCCCACCCATCGGGGAATTCGCAATCTGGAAGACTTCCGGCTCAAGCAGCTCCTCTCCCGTCTCGAGCTTTGCTTTGAGATCGAAATTCTGGAAGATCCGGATAATCTCGAGACCTGCATGCGATCGGACGGCAAGCGCATCGGGCTGACCGTGAAATCACCAGGACGTTTCTATTGCCTGAAGCTGAAGAGTGGAGCGCTGGATGATTCGGAATTTATGCCGGAGGTCGGCGGCCCGGCCAGGGAGTTGGATGTGAACCTTCTGCATGAAGGCATTCTAAGGCCTTTCTTGGGGATCGGAGCCCAGGAATTGTCCAGTCAGAAGTACGTAGATTACTTCCGCAGCCGGGATGAGCTGCTGGAGCAGTTGCGCCAGGGGAAATACCAGGCCGCCTTCTTCCTGAATCCGACTACGCTGGAACAGGTGCGCCAGATCTCCGAGCTCGGCGAGAAAATGCCCCAAAAATCAACCGATTTCTATCCCAAACTCCTCTCCGGCCTCGTCCTGATGAAAATGCGAATAGACAAGGAAGCCATTGAGAAAGTCATCAAGGGGTATGAAAGACTCTAATGGGTGGCAGGTGGCAGGTGGCGGGTGGCGTACCCCTGACGCCGTCCGAGCTACGCTCGGCCGTCATGGTGGCAGGTGGCGGGTGGCGGGGGCGCAGGAGACCAGCGTCAGAGGGTGATCATACAAAGCCTAGTGTAGTGTCCGCGAAATAAATGGACAGTCATTTCTTCCGTTTACTGGACCGTGGACTGGTGGAGCCGGGCTGAATCTGCTCTAAAGTTCGTCGGCAGCGAGACAGTTTCTCCATGATGGATTCCACTGTGGCAGTCCAAACGAAAGGTTTCGGATCCTGATTCCAGGCCGTCAGGAATGCGTCGATGCAGGCCTGCAAGTCTTCTACGCTTGCCAAAGGCCCCGCGGCGGATCGCCTTCTGGCTCAGCTCAGTCGCTGTTCCGCAAACCGCTTGCGCCACAGAATGACCGTCTTACGGTTGATCGACAACTGCTTCGCAATGGCCACGTCGGACTGGCCTTCGGCGGCGACCAGCACGATCCCGCAGCGCAATGCCACCCGCCACCCGCCACCCGCCACCTGTCACTCGCCACCTGTCACCTCTTCTTCACCTGATCCAGCCCTAACCGCTGTCCTTCTTCCACATACCATTCCACCTGGCTGAAAATTCCGCGCAGGATTTGGATGTCTCGCCGGGTCAGATCGGAATGGGAAAGGATGCGGCGGAGAGAGCGCATGATGCGACCCGGATTGTGGGATGGCAAAAAGCCGATGTTCACCAGAACCTGCTCGATTTGGCTAAACATCTGCTCACGTTCTTGCTGAGAGGAAAGCTCCAGCCGGGAAGTCCCTTCGTCGGCGCTGTCCACAAGATCCGCCGCGCTGAAGATCTCGTAAGCCATCACCATGACGCTCTGCGCCAGATTCAGGACCGGATGTTCGGAGTCCGCGGGAATCGAAGCCAGATACTGGCACCTGGCGATCTGAGCTTCAGACAGGCCCCTCTTTTCCGATCCGAATACCAGCGCCACACGCTGCGATCGGGCATACTCCCGAACCATGGGACCTATCTGACGCGGCGTATAAAATCGCTGTCTGACTTTGCGATCACGGGCAGACGTCGTGGCGATGAGGACATTCTCGTCCTCGACCGCTTCCGCAAAAGTCTCATAGAGCTGAGCTTGTTCGATCAGATCCAGCGCCTTACCGGCCATTTTTTTGGACTCAGCATTGTGGATCTTCTTCGGGTTCACCAGCTTCAGCCTTCGCAGGCCCATATTTTTCATGGCCCGGGCCACCGAACCGATATTGCCGGGCTGAAGGGTCTCGACGAGAATGATGGAGATATTGTCCAGAGTATTCCCGGTCATTACCGGCTGAGCCGATCCCGAAATCAGACCTGCTGAAAGCGAGCCGCAACGGCTTCTTTAATCCGGGTAAGGCCTTCCTTCAAATTTTCGATTGAAGTAGCGTAGGAGATGCGGATGTAACCCTCTGTTCCGAACGCGGAGCCGGGCACCACCGCCACTCGGGCTTCCAGGATCAGAAATTTTGCAAATTCTTCCGAATTCGGTATGCCCGTCGCCTTCAGGCACTCCGAAATGTTCGGGAAGACGTAAAAGGCTCCTTCCGGCCGAGTACAGGAAAATCCGGGAATTTCGCTGAGGCTGTCGAGGACAAACCCACGTCGGCGCTCATATTCCGCCTTCATCGCCTGTACCAATTCCGGACTGCTCTTAAGGGCCTCCAGTGCAGCCTTCTGTGAGATGGAGGCCGGATTGCCAGTCTGATGGCTCTGAAATTCGCTGATTTTCTCGATCAGCTCTTTGCACCCGACCACATACCCAATCCGCCAGCCTGTCATGGAATACGTTTTCGAGACGGAGCCGACGATTGCGTAGAAATCGTCGGACTCCTCAACGAAAGAGGCTACCGAGACATGAGCTTCATCGCCATACGTGAAGTACTCGTAGGCTTCGTCGAACAAAAGCAAAAAGTTATGCTCGCGGGCCATCTGGACGAGTTCTCCAGTCGTTGATCCGGGAATCACTGCTCCGGTCGGGTTGCTGGGCGTATTGACAACGAGACCTCGTGTGCGAGTCGAGAGGTGGTCTTGCACAATGGCCGATTCCAGGATGAATCCGTTTTCCTCCCGGGTGGGAATAGATCGAGCGGATGCACCCGTCATCTTGACGATCTCAGGAAAAGTCACCCAGTAGGGCGCAGGAATCAAAACCTCGTCCCCTTCCTCAAACACAGCCATGCACACGTTATAGATGGCGTGCTTGGAACCGGACGTGATCACGACATTGGAGCGGTCGAAGCTGCCGCCCCACTCTCTATTCATCTTTTCGGCGACGGCATCCCGAAGCTCCACAATGCCGGAACTGGCAGTATACTTCGTGAAGTTATTCTCGATGGCCTGAATACCGGCGGTCTTGATGGATTGGGGCGTGGGAAAGTCGGGTTCTCCTGGACCAAAATCGATGACGTCGATGCCCTGCTTTTTTAATCGTTGCGCTTCCTGCATCACTGCTATGGTGGGGGAAGCGGAGATATCCGCAAGTCTGCGAGCAAACTTCATGGGGCGTCAGTATAACTCGTAATTCGCGATTCGTCACTCAGTAGGTAAAGCTCTTTCCATTGTCTCCCGAAGGATGCTCCGCGCTTTTTCGACTTCCTCGATGACCTTCTCTGTAGACCTGCCTGTCATCATGGCGACTTCATCGGAATTAAAGCCCTCCAGAACGAAAAGTACGAACGATTCGCGGACAGTCCTGGGCAAATGGGCGACAGCCTTGTGCAGCAGCTCTTCCGTTTCTTCGCGGGCCAGCAATTCCTCCGGATTAGTGCTGCTCGAATCCCTCAACAGATCTTCCAGATGAAGCACCTCATCCGGCTGGTGAAAGTTCAACAATTCATCGTCCCAACGCTCTGGAGCGCGCGGCGAATCTTCGATGTGGCTGTCTTCCCGGGAATCCTCCAGCGAACTGATCCTGGCCTCCAGAGTATCCCGCGCAATCTGAAACATCCACTGCTCTATAGCCAGATTTTCCGGCTTCGTTGCCACCATTGAGCTGGCCTTCAGAAAGACTTCATCGACCACGGCCTGCACCTGCAGCAGACCTGGAGGTAAGTTTTCAACGATCATCCGGTGGTAAATCTCCCGGCGGATGTAATTTTCTATCTTGTCCAGATTCTGATTGATTGCGCTTTCCAGCTCCCGGATTTCGTTATTGACCGGTTCGATTATACGGGCCGGCTGACGCCGGAAGAAATGGCCTGTCTTGAACTTGCGGACCCTGCGCAGCATTTCGTCATAAGCCAGCTTTACGCTGGTCACGGGATTGTCCGCGACCTCATCCACGCGAATGGTTTTCTGGGGGATGGTCAGCAGCAAAGTAGTCTGATGCTGGTTGCCCCGAGGCAACCTTTCGAGAGTCACGTGCAGGTCAAAAACCTCAGGATCGTAGGAGGGCAGCAGGCGCCGCACCTTTAAGGCCTTTGTTTGGATCAAACGTTCCAGGCGGGCGGGAATTTCCAGATTCCGGGGCTGTATCTTGAGATTCATATACGCCAATTATAAGGCTCTGTGAGCCATTTCGTAAGAGAGTTACCACTGGGACAGTGGCCGCCGGGTACACTTTGGGTGTACGGTCGCGGCTCTGATACACTCGGCTGGCGCACTCAACAGAGCCGCGACCGTAAGAGAGCGGCCACTGTCTCAGGCCTCCAGAGTGACCCCGTCGTAGGCACCTTTGAAGATCACCCGCCCCAGATAGCGGTCGTATTGAGTAAAATCAGACTCTGCCACGTCTTCCCGAATGATCCGATAGAGGCGGTTCATCTTGGCGTCAAGGTCATCCAGATAATGGATGATCAACGCTTCGGGGATCTTAGGACGCTTGGGCGCGCCCCATTCCGGCTGTCCTTGGTGGCTCAGGATGACGTGTTCCAGAAGCATCAAGAGGCTAGGAGGGAAGTCGGCTATATGCGACGCCTCCTGCAGCAGCAGATCGCGGCCCATCACGATATGGCCGATGAGAGTCCCTCGCGTGGTATAGGCAGGGTTTTGTGGATTTCCGAGCTCCTCCAGCTTGCCAATGTCATGGAGAATAGCTCCTGCAATCATTAGATCTCGATCCAAGCCGGGATACTTGCCGGCAAAGAAGAGCGCGCTTTCCAGGACCGACAGCACATGCTCCAAAAAGCCGCCCCAGTAGTTATGGTGGACCTCCGTCCCGGCAGGATAGCTCTTAATTTTCGTGGCGTGGCGATCCAGAATGTTGTTGAGCAACTGGCGAACGCAAGGCCTGCCTGTATTCTGCTCCACGATTTCGCGAAGGGCTCGCCACATCTCTTCGATATCGTACTGGGTGCAGGCGATTAAGTCGCTGGGATTCAAACCATTGCCGAGCTCCTCACTATCGGTCTTGCGAATCCGTTCGACTACCAACTGCCGGCCACCGTTGTAGAGCTCGACCGAGCCTTTATATCTGACAAAGTCCCCTTCCTTCACCAGCTCCCGGCAATTATCCGTATCCTCCCAGATTTTGCCCTCGATCTGGCCCGTTCGATCACCCAGCACCAGACGGATATAGGGTTCGCCGTTCTTCTTCAGCTTGACTTGCTTGGTCCGGACTTGAGAATAAGAGACAACTGACTCGCTTTCTCTGAGGTCCTGGATAAACTTCACGGACGGAAGATATCATCGCGCGGTGACAGGCTCTCCCCTGCTACAATGCCCTCATGCAGACGATTCGGCTGTCGGAGGTTTCGATAGAAGGACTCAGCGAAATCTTTGAGCAGGAGATTCGATGCTGGAAGAAAGAGCTGTTTTGGGATTATCGACCTGCTGTTGAGCTGATCAAAAGGTACGTCTCTTCCAAGAGCCTTCCCGGGTACGCTCTCATCAATGAGTGTGGAGCAATTCTCGGGTACTCCTATTACATCGTCGATCAGCCTGTGGCATACATCGGCAACATGTTCGTGAGGATGGAGCGCGCCAGCCCCGAAGTCTGCGCCCACCTGTTTCGCAGGACGCTTCTGGCTCTAAAGGCCAAGTCCCGGGTCACCCGCATAGAGTGCCAGACCTTCGCCTTCAATTTCAATTTCGCCCCCCTGTTCGAACACGAGGGGTTCCAAATCCTGGACCGGCACTTCCTGACGCTCTCTCTGGACCAGATCGACGGAGATCTGGGCTCACCGGCGGGTTTGAATATCATACCCTGGGACCGGGCCTATCTGACCCGGGCAGCTCAGGCCATTTACGACAGCTATCGCGGTTCTCCAGATTATGAGTTGTGTCGAGACTACCAGAGTTCGGAAGGTTGCATGCGCTTTTTACTGAACCTGGTGGACAACCCCGGCTGCGGGAGCTTCTCAAAGGAAACCAGTTACTTGGCTCTGGACGCCGGCGGCAACGTGTGCGCCGTTTTGATCAGTTCCAGGATCGCTCCGGACACAGGCATGATTCCGCAGATTTCGGTTCGGAAAAAATTCCAGGGTCAGGGGATCGGCAGCCTGCTCTTAAAGACCTACTTCCAGGAATGCAGGAGACGTGGCTTTAGACGGGTTACCCTCTCCGTTACCGGACAAAACCAGCAGGCCTACCGGCTCTACCTCCGCCTGGGTTTTCGCAAGACCAAAGATTTTCACGCCTACATCTGGGCGAGGCAGTAATCAAGTTCCAGGTTCCAAGCCTATGTTCCGGAACTTGGAACTTGAGACCCTCATTCCCCGGCAACTACAGGATTTCTGAGCACCCCCAGCTTCTCGATTGAGACTTCCACGACATCTCCCGGTTTAAGAAAGACCGGCGGCTCGCGGAAAACTCCCACGCCGGACGGTGTCCCCGTATAGATAATGTCGCCGGTCTCCAGAGTAATGCCCTGAGAAATATAAGACACCAGTGAGTAGCAGTTGAAAATCAGGTTGCTGGTGCTCGAGGACTGCTGCACATTCCCGTTCAAACGCAGCTCAATGTGCAGGTTGTGAGGATCGCCGACCTCATCCTCCGTCACCAGATACGGGCCGCAGGGCGCAAAGGTATCGCACGATTTTCCCCTCACCCACTGCTTGTCCGAGAACTGAAGGTCACGGGCACTCACGTCGTTTCCGACGGCATAGCCGGCAATTGCCTCGCGTGCATCCTCCTCGGAAAAGCGACGTCCTGATTTCAGCATGATGACACACAGTTCCGCTTCCGGATCCACCTTCTGACTGATAGATGGAAGCCGGATCTCCTGTCCGGGCGCATTCAGTGAGGTCGTGAATTTGGCGAACATCAGAGGCGCCTCTGGTAAGGGAACCCCCTGCTCTTGGGCGTGATCCTTGTAATTCAGGCCGATGGCAATAATCTTGCCCGGATTGGTGATAGGGGGAAGGAAACGGACCCCTTCAGGCTCGTAAATCCCTACCTCCGCGTTCCCCTGCCCAACGGCATCACTGATTTCCCGGGCGAAATCGATGGCCTTTCTTCCAGGACGCAGCCATCCCTTGAGGTCAGTCGCTCTGAAAAGCGTGTCGTCGGGAGCGGAAAGCTTCCTCTGTTTCGCCAGCGCGTGCGCAGCCTCAATTAAATCGACCAGTTGCCCACTGCTCGCCTCAAATCCAAACAGACTCTTACCATTCGCAGAAAAGGAGCAAAATTTCATAAAAATAGGCTGTAGCCTTTAGGCTGAAGGCTAAGACCGGATCTGAAAGCCTACAGTCTACAGCCTCAAGCCTACACCCTGTCTTATTTTCGGGCAAGACTATTCTGAAGCAGCACCTGCGCGCGTGGGAGCACTCCCAGCGCCTCTTGTACCTGCCGGTCGATCTCAAGAGCAACTTTGTAGCCTTCCTTATCGCCAAACAGCTTCAGGAAGAGCTGCTGCTTGAGCCGATTCTCTACCAACTCCTCGCTCTCTTCGAAATCTTCGTCGCTGAAGGCAATCTTGTTTTCACGCAGGTAGTCCTTGAAAAGATTCAGGGTGTTTTCACTGATTTCGATTTCAGTTGTCAACTGCTTCCGCTGCTCAACACTCAATTCCTGCCCTGAATAATCATAATTCACATCAGACTTGATCCCACCGGTGGAGAGCTTGGAGACGAAGTTCCAGAACAGGTTCTCGCGATCGATCATGCGTCCGAGCTTGCTGTTTGGTTCCAACTGAACTCTGACATCCGGACTGATGCCTCCGCCACTGTATACAGCGCGCCCACTGTCGGTATGATGTTCGCCACTCCCGGCGTCACTCGTGCTGCGACGAGTGTAAAGATAATCATAGAAACTGCCGGCATAGTCGCGTTGAATGAGACGGTCGCTCGGCGTGTAGTACTTTCCCGTGGTCAGTGCCAGGCCGCGATTCCCATGCAGAGGATAGATGGTTTGTACCAAGGCCTTTCCGAAGCTGGTCTCTCCCACAATCAGAGCGCGGTCGTGGTCCTGGAGGGCGCCGGCCACAATCTCACTGGCGCTGGCGCTGGATTCGTTGATCAGGACCACCATGGGATAGGTGTGCTGGCGGCCCTTGGGAGCCTTATATTCCTGATCCTTGCCGGAGCGGCTGCGCGTGCTGACGATGATCTGGTCCTTCTCCAGGAATCGATCGGACACGGCGATGGCCTGGCTCAAAGCACCACCCGGATTATTGCGCAGATCCAGGATCAGGCCCCCCAGCCCAGATTCATTCAGATTCCTGAGCGCCTCATCCAATTCGCCGCCGGTCGTCTCGGAAAAGCGGTCAATGGCGATGTAACCGATCCCCGGGCGAATCATAAACGAGTACTTGATGGTGTAAATCGGGATTTCATCTCGCTCGACCGTCAGCTCGATAGGCTCAGGAACACCTGGACGCTCGATCGTGATGTCTACCGTTGTGCCTTTGGGTCCCTTCAGGTTTGGGATGACTTCTTCATTGAGATCCCAGTCTTCAATGGGCTCTCCCTTGATTTTGGAAATCACGTCCCCGACCTTTAACCCCACCTTGTAAGCAGGTGTGCCGGGCGCCGGCGGCTCGAGGATAACCACTCTCCCACTTCCTGGAGATTCGGCGCGAATGCTGATACCCAGACCGTAATATCTTCCCTGCTGCTCTTCCTGCAGCCGGTTATAGTCGGACCGCGTAAAATAGGAGCTGTGAGGATCGAGGGTCCTCAGCATCCCCCGGACGGCGTTTTCCACCAGTTCCTCAGTTGCGATCTCACGAGCGTACTTGGATTCCACGACAGAAAGCGTCTGTGTGAAGGTCTTCAGCAACTGCTGGGTGTCTTCTTCAAGTGGAGCACCTGCACTGACCTTGTCTCCCAGCCAGCCTCCAACCAGCGCTGCCATTATGATTGCCGCGGCAAGATATAGTCCGAGTCGATTTCGCATTACCTAATAACCTCTATGATGCCTATTTAATACAATGCCCTCGCCAGCGCGAGGGTGAAATAATAGTATAACAAAAGGCTGCTGCGACGAGCTAGAAAACGCCAGGGGGTAATTGCTACCGATCTTCTGAAACCGCACTTTTTTGAACCATCGTCGGATTATTACTCAACATCATCCCCGCCGTAGGCGGGTAGATAAATGGCCGAAGATCGTTTATTAATGGCGGTCAAAGGCGGAGAGAAGAAGACCCCGGTCGCGTAAACGATCGGGGTCCGATTGTGGCGGCCCTGTTAAGAAACCCACCACGTTGTCGATAGTGGTAGCCTGC
>JBOGJG010000099.1:0-6056 GCA_050747825.1 Acidobacteriota bacterium
TCGCCGGCGTCGCCGCGCCTTGCATCCGAGCCCTCGGCGCCCCTAACACGACCCCTCAGGACTTTCACCACAGGCTGTTAAGCAACCGTTTGAGATTTGAAATTTGATGAAGTATTGTAAAGGCTGAATGGCAACGAAACAGGACAGTTTTGGCGTCGGATCGGTTCTGAGAATCGATGGGCGCGAGTTACACTATTTTAGTCTGCCCGGTTTACGCAAGAGCGGAGTGGGCGACCCCTCTCGTTTGCCTTTTTCGCTGCAGATATTGCTCGAGAACCTGCTGCGACATGAGGACGGCGTACTCGTACAACGCGAAGACATAGAGGCATTGCTGAAGTGGAACCCGAATGAAAAATCCGATCGGGAGATAGCTTTCGCTCCGGCGCGCGTGCTGCTGCAGGATTTTACCGGCGTTCCAGCCGTCGTCGATCTGGCCGCCATGCGGGATGCCATGGCCGATATCGGCGGCAATCCCGCCAAGATCAATCCACTGGTGCCGGCTGAGTTGGTGATCGACCACTCGGTTCAGGTGGATTCCTTCGGCAATCGTTTTTCCTTCGACTTGAACGTGGAGCGGGAATTTGAGCGAAACCGCGAGCGATATGCCTTTCTGCGATGGGGGCAGTCGGCTTTTGACAGTTTCCAGGTAGTGCCGCCGGCGACCGGCATTGTTCACCAGGTCAACCTGGAATATCTGGCCCGGGTGGTTTTTGATATGGATGGAAAAGGTGACGCCGTGGCTTTTCCCGACACACTGGTTGGGACCGACAGCCACACCACGATGATCAATGGATTGGGCGTGCTGGGCTGGGGCGTCGGCGGAATCGAGGCCGAAGCGGCCATGCTGGGACAGCCAGTCAGTCTGCTAATCCCGGAGGTTATCGGCTTTCGCCTGTTTGGCAGTCTTCCCGAAGGCGCCACAGCGACCGATCTCGTCCTGATCATCACCCAGTTGCTGCGAGAGAAGAATGTGGTCGGCAAATTCGTTGAATTCTATGGTCCTGGGATATCCAGTCTGTCTCTGGCCGATCGAGCCACGATTGCCAACATGTCTCCAGAGTTCGGCGCCACTTGCGCGCTTTTTCCAATAGATGCGGAGACGCTTTCGTATCTGGAGCTAACCGCCAGAAGCCCCGAGCGTGTCGCTCTGGTGGAAGCCTACGCCAGCGCCCAGGGATTCTTCCATGAACTCGGCTGTGCCGAGGCGGAGTACAGTGGCACTCTGACGCTGGACCTGAGCACAGTGGAGCCGTGTCTGGCTGGGCCCAAACGGCCTCAAGATCGCATCGCCCTGAGAAGCTCCAAGCAGGCCTTTGAAAAAGCTTTGGAAAGCATGGTGGAGCGCAAGCACTGGCACGATCCGAACGAGAGCACATTGGGTCGTTGGGAAGCAGAAGGCGGCGATCCGGATGGCGTGGCAGTTGCCGTGCCGGCGCCTCCCAAAGCAATCGTGCGACTCGAAGCCGAGGAGCCGGGCGGCCGGGAAGTCGAGTTCGAACTTCGGCATGGCTCGGTAGTAATTGCCGCCATTACCAGTTGCACCAATACTTCTAACCCTTCAGTGATGATTGGCGCCGGCTTGCTGGCCAGGAAGGCGGTCAGTCGCGGCCTCACCCGCCGGCCATGGGTCAAGACCAGTCTTGCTCCCGGGTCCAAGGTGGTCACGGAGTATTTGAAGCAGGCGGGCGTTATGTCTTACCTGGAAGAATTGGGTTTCAACCTGGTGGGCTATGGGTGCACCACATGCATCGGCAACAGCGGCCCGCTGCCCGAGCCGGTCTCTGAGGCGATTGAGGAGCACGGCCTGGTGGCGTGTTCGGTGCTCTCCGGCAACCGTAACTTTGAAGGGCGCATCAATCCCGACACAAGGGCCAACTACCTGGCCTCTCCACCCCTGGTGGTGGCATACGCAATTGCCGGGCGGATGGATATCGATCTCTATAATGACCCCCTGGGCCGCGACCGCGACGGCAAGGACGTGTATTTGAGAGACATCTGGCCTTCCGCGCAGGAGATTCGGTCCGCCGTTCTGGAAGCCGTCCGGGCGGATATGTTTGCGGCCAAGTACAGTGACGTATTTACCGGCGATGAGCGGTGGCGCGGCCTGCCCATTCCCAGGGGTGATCGGTACCAGTGGGACGAGTCTTCCACCTATATTAAGAGTCCTCCCTTTTTTGAGGGGATGCCGCCTAAACCCGAACCTTTGAAGGACTTTACCGGTTTGCGTGTCCTGGCCCTGCTCGGAGATTCGGTGACGACGGATCACATCTCTCCGGCAGGGTCCATCCCCGAAAACAGCCCGGCCGGAGGTTACCTGATCAAGCATGGAGTTGAGCGGCGCGATTTCAACTCCTATGGCTCTCGCCGGGGCAATCACGAAGTCATGATGCGGGGCACGTTTGCCAATATCAGGATACGTAATAAGCTAGTACCGGGAGTCGAGGGAGGCTACACCAGGCTTCCGCCCGCGTCTGAGCCAATGTTCATCTATGATGCGGCCATGAAATACAAGGAAGAAGGAACGCCACTTCTTGTTATAGCCGGCAAAGAGTACGGGACCGGTTCTTCACGAGACTGGGCTGCCAAGGGCACCCGCCTTCTGGGCGTGAGATCAGTGCTGGCCGAAAGTTTCGAGCGGATTCACCGCAGCAATCTGATTGGGATGGGCGTCCTACCCCTTCAGTTTGCAGAAGGCCAGAATCAGGAGATCCTCAATTTGAGCGGACAGGAGACGTACGACATTACCGGCCTGAAGGATGGACTGAAGCCTGGTCAGGAATTGAATGTTCGCGCCGTCTCCGAAGATGGGAGTGAGAAGACTTTCCAGGCGACTGCCCGGGTGGATACGCCCAATGAAGTGACTTACTACGAGCACGGTGGAATTCTCCAATACGTGCTGAGATCTTTATCCTAAAACCAGAAGGAGGAGTTCTATGCCACATCAATTACCGCCTTTGCCTTACGACTACAACGCTTTGGAACCGCACATCGACGAGCAGACCATGAGGCTCCACCATGACAAGCACCATCAGTCTTATGTAGATGGCCTGAACAAAGCGGAGCAAAAGCTTCAGGAAGCACGTCAGAACGGCGATTTCACTCTAGTCAAGCACTGGGAGCGTGAGATTGCTTTCCATGGCTCAGGCCATTTCCTGCACTCTATTTTCTGGCCCAACATGTCTCCCAAGGGTGGTGGGGAGCCTTCCGGAGAGCTGGCGGCTGCCATTAAGCGGGATTTCGGGAGCTTTGACGCCTTTAAAAATCATTTCCAGGCGGCGGCAGGCGCTGTTGAGGGGAGTGGCTGGGCTATTCTGGCTCACCAAACCTTAAGTGGCCAGCTCACGATTCTTGGCGTCGAAAAGCACCAGAACCTGAATCAGTTCGGCTGCGTTCCGCTGCTGGTGCTGGACGTCTGGGAACATGCCTACTACTTGAAGTATCAAAACAAGCGTCCCGATTACGTCAAGGCCTTCTTTAATGTCATTAACTGGAGTGACGTGGCAAAGAGGCTGTAGGCTAAGACAATTTTCTTCTTTCTGCGGCCTACAGCCTGCAGCCCAGGGATCAGTGGCCAGCCGTTAGGGTTTTGCCTACAGCCCTAATTTGCTATCCTAGAGCAACGTGTTTTTTTGGAAGGCGAGCATGCGATCGAGTGCGCCTATCATCATAGCGTTTTTCGTATGTCTGAATTTGGTATCCGCTCGAGATACTCTGTCGAAAATGAGGGGCGCCCGCGCCCTCACCTTTGAAAATCTGGATTTTACTTTTCTGAATGAAGAAGCGCATAAGTACGATCTGAGTCTTTCGGAACCGGAACTGAAGAGGGCCGTTCAGATTAACTTCCAGTTCATTTACCTGAACCAGCTTAATACCAATAACTTTTTGTCTGCACCCGAACCGCAGATGGTGCTTGATAAGGTGGTGCTCCTCCTGCAGTTAGACCAGCGCGTGGCCTCTTTGATAAGGCGCGGCAGACAGATAGTGAGTGAGAGCTATCCCCGACAGGAGCGAAGGCAAATCGCCAGAGAAATTGGAAGCACTGCCAAGCAGATGAAAGAACTGTTCGCGAAGTTTTTTATTGAATTAAAGAAGCCTGTCTACCGCATCCGCACGTACCAGGGTGAGAACACTGAAGCGCAGTTCATCCATTATCTGATCCAGTCGGATCAGATAAGCCGTGATTTGAGGCGGGAAGTGCAAGATTACTTCTTCAATTCAGTGCCCGGCGGAATTCAGGTTTCCCGCTTTGAGCGCTCATCTGTTATGGTATTATGCGAATCGCTCCTCTTGCTGAGTAACTTCATTGAACAGAGCTTGCGTTAGGATGACGCGTCATTTCAAGTTCCTTCTCCTCTTTTCTCTATTCCTTTCCCCAGTCCATGCGGTCTCAACTTCCGACCAGGTCCTTCTGGGTCACTTGCGCTATCTTGCCTCGGATGAGATGAGAGGTCGCGGCAATTCACAGCCCGAACTGCAAGTGGCCGCCGAGTACATCGCCCGGAACTTTCAGAAGTATGGTCTAAAGCCGGCAGGTCTCAACGGCAGCTTCTTTCAGGAATTTGAGATTGTGGCCGGACACTCACTCGGTGAGAAGGCTCAAATCCAGGTTGTCTTGGAAGGAGAGGAACTGCAGCTCAAGCCACACCAGGACTACAGTCCGTTGAGCTATGGCCCGCAAGTTGTGGCCGCCGGCCCATTAGTTTTCGCCGGATTCGGAATCTCCGCTAATGACCTGAACTATGATGACTATCGGGATCTCGACGTCACTGGCAAAATCGTCCTTGTGTCCGAGGGTGTGCCCCGAAAGGACGATGAAGGTCGCTATCTGAGCAGTCGGGAGATCTCACCATACGGCAGCCGCATGCATAAGATTATGAATGCCAAGCACCGGGGAGCGGCTGCCATCCTTTTCAGGCCTGAGCGGAATTCTTCTGACCAGGAGCGGACCGTCTTTCACGAAATCGAGGATTTGGGAATCCATGCTCTACGCCTGAAGCGCGAGATTCCCCGGGAGGGTTGTGCCTCTATTTCACTGGAGGTCAAGAAGGTTTATAGCACCGTCAGAAACGTTCTGGGTTTCATTCCAGGGCAAACGGATGAGGTTATTGTGATCGGCGCTCACTATGACCACCTGGGGCTGGGTGATCACAGCTCTCTGGCGCCGGGACTCCTGGGTGAGATTCATAACGGAGCAGATGACAATGCCTCGGGAACTGCCGGCTTGCTTCAACTGGCGCGTGATCTGGCCAGAACTCCTCGCAAGAGAGGGCTGCTTTTCATAGCTTTTGCCGCGGAGGAGATCGGGCTGAGAGGATCCGATCACTACACCGAAAGGCCTACTATTCGTCTCGAGAAGACGATCGCCATGATTAATCTCGATATGATCGGACGCAGTGAGGGAGACCTGATCATTGGCGGAGTGGGCACAGCTCCCGAGTTCAGGAACATTCTGAGTGATATTCAGAAGAACTCGCCCCTCGAGTTCAAATATTCTGATTCCGTCAGGGGCTCCAGCGATCACCAGTCCTTTGCGTCCGTGGAGGTTCCGGCACTCTTCTTCTTTTCGGGTCTTCACGAGGACTACCATCAGCCTTCTGATGACTGGGAGAAGATCAATATCGTTCGCACTTACCAGATTCTGGATGTGGTGCGGGAAACGATCGCGTACCTGGACCAAGGCGCAGATTCCCCGACTTTTGTCGAGGCCAGGCCTCCTGCCCGCGCTCAGCGCGCTCGGGGCTACAGAAATGCTTATGGACCTCTGTTCGGCTCTATTCCCGACATGAGTTGGGACTTGGGCGGTGTTCGTTTCAGCGACATCCGGCCCGGAACCCCTGCCGATAAAGCCGGCGTTCAGACAGGCGACATTCTGGTCGAATTCGACGGCAAGAAGATCGACAATCTCTACGACTTCACCTACGCGCTGCGACTGCGGAAGCGGGGGGATGAAGTGGAAGTAGTCGTCCTCAGAGACGACCGTCCGCTGCGGGTGAAAGTGGAACTTGGCGAACGGTGAAACTGTCCGCTGACGATCTTCGAACCGGTCAGTCAGTAGG
>JBOGJG010000100.1:0-1810 GCA_050747825.1 Acidobacteriota bacterium
CTTATCTTGGACGAAATTCAGGTGATCGGAGGCGATTTCGCGCTGGCGATTGCTTGCGATTCCGAAATTCAGCTTCTCGGCTCGTTCACGAGACAAGCATCCGTGCGTCGAGCGCGGTTTTTCGGTCAAGGATAGGCTGAAGACTGGAACGGAGCCGATTTGGGGGGACACGTCGGCCCGATGGGCGCTGCGATCCGAAAGTTTTAAGTGGAGTTAAACCCAGGCAAAGGGCGGCGGAGCGCCGCTTTTCTCCCAGAGCCGCTCGATTTGAAGTTGATCCCACGTGGCGGCGCTGACCTTCAAGAGGATTCGCCCGGCGTGGCGAACGATCTTGCCGGCCACATCGAGAATCCGTCGCCGCAAGGTGGTGACATAGCAGACCAGGGGCACCACCGGCTGACAGACATCTTCCTTGAAACACTCGTAAAGGAAAAAGGCGACCAGGATCGTATAGTAAAAAGCGGCATTGGCCGAAAAGCGCTGGAAGGGGAGCGCTTCGGAAGCGAAGTCTTTCAGGGCCCGGTGCACCAGCTCATCGGCCCCGCGCTCGTGGTAGCCCTCCAGGATGGCCGGGGCTTCCAGCCACCGCTCCAGACCCGCGGCCCGTAATTGCTCATCCACTTCATAGCCGCAGCCTAAATTGGTGTAGAGGATCTGATCGGGTCGGGCAAACTCCAACAGACGCTGCCGATCTTCATAGAGCGGTCGGCAAAACACCGCCCGGCGAAATTTTTTCCAACTTCCCCTTCGATCTCCCAACTCGATGTAGTGCCACTCCTGCTTGCCATTTCGGTAGCTCCGGTCATTCGATTCGGGCCAGCCGGAGAGGAACTCTTTCAGGTCGTCGTAGAGCTTGCCCGCCACGATGTAGCCGATCTGGAGCTCCTCAAACACCTGCAACAGCTTCTGATCGAAAAAGCCGCTGTCCAGGCGCACGATAATGGGTACGTCCCGGCGGTAGTGCTTGCGGATTTTGGCCACCAAGTGGCGGACGGTCTCCTCCACGGTCTTGCCGTGGTTGGAGTGCTTGTCCCCGCCCCGGAACACGGCATCGATGATGAAGCGATCCCAGGTAATCTGAAGTGGTTGAAAGCCCTTGACCCGCTTGTAGGTGGGCGTGACCCCTTCGCGCCGATCGGCCTCATCATTATCCATCACCATCGTATCGACCCCCAGCAGGATGAGCGCAGGCCGGCGGAGGCGCAGCCGCCACAAAAACAGCTGCTGCAGGAGTCGGCGAAACAGCCAGATGCGCCACATGCGAAAGCTTCCGAAAAAGCGCTTCACCGCGTGGGAGGAGAGCAGAGCTTCCGGCTCCGTCTCGATGGCTCCTGCATAGCCCGCGTCCTTCTTCAACGCATCGAAATAGACGAGGTGCCGGCTCGATCCATCCAGCAAAAAGCAAAACACCTGCTTGAGGATTTCCACCACCGGTTGGCCTTTCCCGTTTTTGCGCAGCGAGCCGAACAGTCGCTGCAGAGGAGAAAAAATCCCGATGCCGGCCAGATAGCGACTGAACAAGGTGAGCCCGGCCCGGCCGGTCAGGGTGTCCGAAGTTTTTTCGATGCCCTGGATGGTGGCTGTGGAATGACGGTCGACTGTGTTACGATTGGCCATAGTTTGTTTACCCTTTGGGTTAGGAGTTGATCGGTAGCCTATCTACCCAGCAACTCCTAACCCTTCAGCATGTTAGCCTAAAGGGTTGACATTTTTTGGCTGGCTAATCGCTCAATCTAGGTTACATTAATAGCACATGGACTAGCGGCGCGACCTACCTGTTCAGGTTCTATCAGGGAGAACAAAGCAATGA
>JBOGJG010000101.1:0-15607 GCA_050747825.1 Acidobacteriota bacterium
GACCTGACCCCTACCCGTCGTACTGCTGCTTGATGGACTCCAGCACGCTGGGGTCGGCAAGGGTGGTGGTGTCACCCATGACGCGCCCTTCGGCGATATCGCGCAGGAGACGGCGCATGATTTTGGCGCTGCGCGTTTTGGGCAGCTCGGCGGTAATGAAGATTTTCTCCGGCTTGGCGATGGCCCCTATTTTCTCACCCACGTGCCGGCGCAACTCCTGAATCAATTCGGGGCTTTGGGTAGCGCTGCCCCTTAAGGTCACGAAAGCCGCAATGGCCTGTCCCTTAATCTCGTGGCTGATCCCAATGACGGCCGCCTCGGCCACCGCCGGATGGCTGACCAGCGCGCTCTCCACTTCCGCCGTGCCGATGCGGTGACCGGCCACATTGAGAACGTCATCGACGCGTCCCAGCACCCAGAAGTAACCGTGTTCGTCCCGCTTGGCCCCGTCACCCGTAAAGTACATCCCTTCGAAACGGCTCCAGTACTGCTGCTGCCAGCGCTCAGGGTCTCCCCAGATGGTCCGCGCCATGGCCGGCCAGGGACGCTTTAAGACCAGGTAGCCGCCGCCCAGCGGCACCGATTCTCCCTGATCGTTTACGATATCGGCTTCTATTCCGGGAAACGGAATGGTGGCCGAACCCGGCTTGAGGGTCGTCATCCCCGGCAGGGGCGTAATCAAAATCATTCCGGTTTCTGTCTGCCACCAGGTATCCACCACGGGAGTCCGATCGCCTCCGATGTACGTGCGATACCAGATCCAGGCTTCGGGGTTGATCGGCTCACCCACCGTGCCCAGCACGCGCAGCGAGGTGAGGTCATGGCGCTCAGGATACTCCGCGCCCCACTTCATAAAGGCCCGAATGGCGGTGGGCGCCGTGTAGAGAATGTTGACGCGGTATTTTTCGATCATGGCCCAGAAGCGATCCTTATCGGGAAAGTCGGGGGCGCCCTCATACATGACACCGGTGGCGCCGTTCGAGAGCGGCCCATAGACGATATAGCTATGGCCCGTAACCCAGCCGATATCGGCGGCGCACCAGTAGGTATCTTCCTCTTTCAAATCGAAAATATACTTGGTCGTGACCGTCGTACCCACCATGTATCCACCCGTGGTGTGGAGCAGGCCTTTGGGCTTTCCGGTAGTCCCGGATGTGTAGAGGATGTACAACGGGTGCTCGCTGTCGAGCGCTTCCGGCTCCACGGTCTCGGATCCGCTGCGCTCCATCTCACGGTGCCACCAGTGATCCCGATCCTCTTTCATGGGGACGCGAGTCGCATCCATTACCCGATTCACGACCAGCACGGCCTTAAGGGTGGGACACTCGGCCACCGCCTTGTCGGCATTCTCCTTCAGAGGCACGTTGCTGCCGCGCCTCCAGGCGCCGTCAGCGGTAATGAGAAGCTTGGCCTCCGAGTCCTGGATGCGATCGCGAAGCGAGTCGGGACTGAAACCGCCAAAGACGACCGTGTGGGGAGCGCCGATGCGAGCGCAGGCCAGCATGGCGATGGCAAGCTCAGGAATCATGCCCATGTATATCGCCACGCGGTCACCCTTTTGGATGCCCAGGCGCTTCAAAGCCAGCGCGCAGCGATTGACCTCACGATACAGATCCTGATAGGTCAAGACCCTCTGATCTCCCGGTTCGCCTTCCCAGATGATCGCAGCCTTATTCTTGCGCCAAGTCTTCAAATGCCGGTCTACGCAGTTATAGCAGGCATTCAACTGAGCTCCGACATACCATTGGGCACTGGGCAGCTTCCACTCCAGAACCCGACTCCAGGGCTTGAACCAGTCGATGGCCTGGGCCATGTCAGCCCAAAAGCTTTCCGGATCCTTTTTTGCCCGCTCATAAACTTCAGGATCATTCCAGTTGGCCTGCTCCCTAAACTCGCCGCTGGGTTTATAGGACCGATCTTCCCGCAATAAAGCTTCGATTGTTCCCACTTGCCTGCTATTTCCCATTGCTTCTCCTTTTGTTAATACAGGCCTTTAACCTCAGGCCTCGGGCCTTAGGGCCCAGCCCTAGTTGGGCCTGGGGGCCTTTTTTTAACAAAGACTAGACCATGCGGCCTGTTTAAGGCAAGCACGCTTTGTGCTAATTTACATGCACATGCGAAGAGCGAAGATTGTCTGTACGATTGGTCCGGCTACGGACTCGCGGCAGAAGTTGCGAGAGCTGATCGAGGCTGGGATGGATGTGGCGCGCCTGAACTTTTCCCATGGGGAACACCAGACGCATGCGACTGTCATTCGACATATCCGCGAGCTTTGCGTGGAATTGGGGAAGCCGGTCGCCCTTCTCCAAGATCTACAGGGACTCAAGATTCGCACCGGGAATTTAGCCGGCGGTGTGCCGGTCCAACTGACGAAAGGGCGGCGTTTTTTAATTACCACGGAGAGCATTGACGGTAATCAAGAAAGGGTCTCCACTTCCTATCGGGACCTGCCCAAGGATATTAAAGCCGGCGACCGGATTCTGGTTTCAGATGGACTTATTGAGCTGAAGGTGCTGGAAACCACTGACACCGAGGTCCGATGCGAAATTGTCAGCGGGGGCATGCTGGCTCAAAGGCAGGGCATTAATATTCCAGGCGCCATGATCTCCGCGCCCGCCTTAACCGCCAAGGATTTGGACGACCTGCAATTCGGAATCGAACAGCAGGTAGACTACATCGCTCTGTCATTTGTACGCAGGGCCGAAGACGTCCTGGACCTGAAAGAGAAGCTCAGCGAAAAACGTCTGGATATTCCAATTATCGCCAAACTGGAAAAACCGAGAGCCATTGACAACCTGAGCCGGATCATGGACGTGTGTGAAGGCGTCATGGTGGCCCGCGGTGATCTGGGGGTAGAGATAACCCCGGAGAAGGTACCGGTGATTCAGAAGCATATTATCCGCGAGGCTAATCGGAAGGGAAAGCTCGTCATTACGGCGACCCAGATGCTGGAGTCCATGATCAACAATCCTCGTCCTACGCGCGCCGAGGCCTCGGATGTGGCCAATGCCGTTTTTGACGGCACCGACGCGTTGATGCTCTCCGGTGAAACCGCTAAGGGCAGCTATCCCGTGGAATCGGTTCAGATGATGGTCAAGATCATTCATGAGGCTGAAAAGGACGGGGTACACTGCCAGGTGCGCGCCGTCAGCTCGGCCGACGTCTTATCCTTCCCCGAGGCCGTCTGCGATGCCGCTTATCATGCCTCAACCTCCATTAGAGCCCGGGCTATTGTGGCTTTTACTCAGACGGGATCAACAGCCAAAATGATCTCCAAGTACCGCCCCCCGTCAGACATTCTGGCATTCACGCCTCATGACCGCATCGTGAGCCGGATGTGTCTTTACTGGGGAGTCATCCCCATGCGGCTTCACGAGATCACCAATGTCGATGAGTTGATCTGCACGCTGGATGATGTGCTCATGGAGCGTCAAATCGTCAAAGAAAACGACAACCTCATCATTATTACCGGGGCGCCTATCATGGAAAAGGGACACACCAGCTTGATGAAGCTGCACTCCGTGCGAAAAGCGCCTTGAAAGCTGACCACTGACCCCGCTCGCTTCGCTCGCTACTGACCGCTGACCGTGTCTCGCAGGACGCCTATGAACGGCAAATTTCGATACTTTTCATTGAAGTCCATGCCGTAGCCGATCACGAACTCATCCGGTATCTCAAAGCCGACATAATCGAGCGGAACCTCCATTTTGCGCCGGGACGGCTTGGAAAGCAGCGTGCAAACTCTCAGGGAGGCTGGACTGCGGCTTTCCAGATTGCCGAGCAGATACTTCAAGGTGAGTCCGCTGTCCACGATATCCTCGACGAGGATCAGATCGGTTCCCTCCACGCTGCGTTCCACGTCCTTGATCAGGCGAACCTGGCCCGAAGCCTCGGTAGCGGCGCCATAGCTGGAAACGGCAATAAAGTCCAGAGTCAGGTTCAGATCCATTTGTCGAATCAGGTCCGCGCAAAAAACAGCAGCGCCTCTTAAGACGGCAACCAGTGCCGGTTGCTTGTCCTGATAGTCGCGCGCAATCTGCGCGCCCATCTGGGCCACCCGATGACGTATGGCCTGTTCGCTGATCAGAACTCTCGCGACCTGCTCTTGGCAATTCAAGACTTGCCGATCTTAGCATGCTACAATGATCGATATTTGTGATCTCTAGGAGGAGGGTAAGTGACTGTTGAATATGTTGAAAAGGTCTACAATCGATATTCTTTGGTATACGATCTCATCTTCGGAAAAGTGTTTCAGAGCGGACGCGAGATGGCCCCGGCCCTCTTGGATTTATTTCCCGGAGCAGATCTCCTGGAGGTGGGAATAGGGACTGGTCTGTCGGTCCCGCTTCTGCCCAAGACGGTTCACGTTACAGGTATTGACCTTTCCCAGAAAATGCTTGATCAAGCTAAAAAGCGCCTGAATGGCACGGATAACGTCCGGCTGATTAAGATGGATGCCACGCAGCTCGAATTTCCTGATAACAGCTTTGACCGCGTCCTGGCCGCTTATTTTATTTCCACCGTCCCTAATCCGGTCAGCGTGATCCAGGAAATGAAGCGAGTCTGTCGCCCTGGCGGTTATCTGGTCTTCCTGAATCATTTTCACTACGAAAATCTGCTGATCGGATCGCTGGAAAAGCTCTTATCCCCCTTGTTTTACCGAATCGGCTTCCGCACGGACCTGAACGTTCACAAGCTGATGGGAACGGCCGGCCTCGTGATCCAAACCCTGGAAAGCATCGATTTCATGGGGCACTGGAAGGCGGTCCGCTGCCTGAATCCATAGTTCCGATGCGCAGGAGACTGCTTGGGCCGCTGCTGTTGCTGGCCGGAATGGCCTGCTCTGATGCTCAGGATCAGGAGCCATTCGGCGAGCTGAGCCGTCTGGCCCTGGGGCGCACCGATAAAGCCATGGACGTGCATGGCTTTACGGAACTCTATGAGCACCTTTTCTATCCCCTCAAGGATGATTCGATCCGAATCTGCGAGATAGGCGTCGCCTACGGCGGCTCGCTCACCATGTGGCGCGACTATTTTCCAAAGGCTGAAGTCTATGGCATTGATATTTTCGATTTCGATTTATCCCACCTGGATACGGCCAGAATTCACACCTTTATAGCCGATCAAGCCGACCGAGACGACCTGAGGTCGTTTATCGAGGCCCATGGGAGGGAGGGCTTTGACATTATTCTGGATGACGGCGGGCACAGGATGGACCAGCAGCAGGTGAGCCTGGGTTATCTGTTCAAATCCGTCAAGCCGGGCGGCTACTATGTCATCGAGGATGTCCACACTTCCTTGGCGGATCGCTATAAGGACTTTGGGGTCAGTGAGGACAGCACGGACACCACACTGATAATGATCAATGAGTTCCTCAGAAGCGGCCAGATAAAGAGCCAGTACCTCTCGGCGGAGGAAAACCGGTATTTAATGGATCAGATTGAGTACTGCCTTTTGTTTGTGAGAAACAGTTTGGCTCACAGTATGGCTGCGGTCTTCAAGAAGAAGCAACCAGCAGAGACTTCAGCGGGGAAATAGGGGAACCGTCCCCTTCTTTCGCGGCGAAAATAGGGAACGGTCCCCCTATTTCCTGCTAGGAACTGTATTGACGCGCCTTTTTACGGACGCGTTTGCGAGCCAGCGCCTGCTTGAGACGCTTGCGCTCGCCGGGCTTTAAGTAGAATGCGTGCTTTTTGACATCTTTTATGATGTCTTCCTGCTGTACTTTTCTTTTGAAACGGCGAAGGGCGCTCTCCAATGATTCGCCGTCCTGAACAATGACTTCAGCCAAAGGTTACTCACCTCCTCACGTCAGTAAAAAGGGGAAATATAGCAAACCGGCTACTTTGTTGTCAAGAGGTCCAGGAACCGATCGATATCTGCAAGTGATTGAGGGCTCAGGTCTTG
This sequence comes from Acidobacteriota bacterium, assembly GCA_050747825.1. GTDB lineage: Bacteria > Acidobacteriota > UBA6911 > RPQK01 > JBOGJG01 > JBOGJG01. The sequence goes on from JBOGJG010000101.1 coordinate 5,908, forward strand.
TCTGAATTCTCGATTGAGATAGATGGCGCGCAAAATGGTGGTCATGGCCGCCTGGACCCGCCTCGCCGGCCGTCCTGACCTGGCGTGAAACTGGAGCTGCTCCAAAGCCTTTTTAGCCTCGGGGTCCTGAAACAGTTCCCGCGTATCATGTCTGCTTTGGAAATCGGCCAGCACCTGAAAGAAAGCCGGGTAGCTCTTGCGGTAGCCTCGGATCGCCCAAAGAGGATGTTTTCGCTGCCGAATCTTTCGGTGCCAGAGAGTCAGGATCAAAATGATGACAGCGAGGACGAGGACAACAATGATGGCGGCTGCAGCAACCGGTTCAATTGAATAGGGGATCACTGGCCATTCCATGGCGGGGGTCCGTAATCGTAGTAACGCCGTTTTTGATCCAGTTCCCTCAAGAGGTCCTGTCTCAGCGTCTGAGAATCGATGGCCCTGGCCGTTTCAATGGCTCGGGGGAGGTCATCCAGATACTGGTAAGTCTCAATCAAGCCCAACTGAGCCCGCGTCCGGCAGTCCACGCATCCGGTCTTCTGCAGAGCTTTCTGGAAGAAGGGCACGGATTCAGAATATCTCCGCTGGATCTGGAGGATCGTCCCCATCCTGACCAGCGATTGCTGAGCCAGTTCGTCAAAGGCTTCACTGCGGCTCACCTGTTCGAATTCTGTGAAAGCCCGGTCAAACTCCTCCAGCTTCAGATGAGCCGTGGCCACTTTGAACAGGATACGCCGCCGCGATGCGACTTTCGACTCCTGTTCTAATGCCAACTCCCAATATTGCAGAGCTTTGTCGAGGTCATTCAACTCGACTTCGTGGAGCTCGGCCAGCTTCAAATAGGTCCGCTGAATGAAAGGGCTATGGGGATATTCGGCAATGATTTTTTCAAAGTGAGTGACGGCCCTGTCTATCTGGTGGAAATTCAGATAATAAATCTCGCCGATCTCCCACAAAGCGTCATCCGCGTACTGGCTGGCTGGATAGCGCGAGTAGACTGTCTCGTACCGCTCGATCGCTCCGAGATAGTCGGCCTGGCGCCACTTGGCCTGGGCGCGGGACAACTGCATGCCCACCCAATGCTCAGTCTGGACGAAGACCCAGACGGCGATTCCGAGCAGGAGGAACGGAATCAGGAGAACGATTCTACGTTTGTCCCTCATCTTCCGGAACAACCTCGGCTTCTTCTTCGCGCGGCACGAGGGTCACCGCGGCGACTCGATCATCTCCACCCAGATCCATTAATTTAACACCGAGGGCGCTGCGGGAGATAGTCTGGCGAATCCGGTCGGCTTGAAGTCGAATGATCTTCCCTTTTTCGGTAATGATGATGACCTCATCGTCCTCCTCAACGTGACAAGCCGTGACCACCGGACCGTTTCGAGAGCTGGTCTTGATGTTGATGACTCCCTGGCCTCCACGCCCCTGGCGCCGGTACTCGCCGATGGGAGTTCTCTTTCCGAATCCGTTTTCCGTCACGGCCAGGATGTCGGCCTTGCCATCAGCGGCGACGCCAATGCCGATCAAGTAGTCGTCCTTGCGTAAGCGAAGGCCAATGACGCCCCGTGCGGTACGCCCCATAGCGCGGACTTCTTCCTCGGAAAAGCGAATCGCCTTCCCCTGGCGTGAGAAAAGGAGGATATGGCTGGAACCGTCGGTGAGACGGACGGACATCAATTCATCATCCCGGGCAACAGAGCAGGCGATGATCCCGGCGGCACGGGGATTTGAGAAAGCCTTCAGCTCGGTTTTCTTAACGTATCCCTTCCGGGAAGCCATCATGACGTAGGATGGAGTATTGAAATCCTGGACGGCAATCATATCGGCGATCTTCTCGCCTTTTTCCAGATCGATCAGATTAACAATGGGCTTGCCCTTGCCGGCCGAGCCGACATCCGGGATCTCATAGACTTTGAGCCAGTACACCTTGCCACGATCGGTAAAGATGAGGATGTAGCTGTGGGTCGAGGCAACGAACAGATAATCGATGATGTCTTCCTCCGTTCGGGTAGACATCCCAATCCTTCCCTTGCCCCCGCGCCGCTGGCTTTTATAGATATGCAGGGCGGTGCGCTTGATATAGCTGTTGTGCGTGGCAGTGATCACCACTTGTTCCTCGGCGATCAAATCCTCGACCGTCAGTTCGGCTTCCTCATCCATAATGACGGTTCTGCGCTTGTTCCCGTATCTCTCCTGAATCTCTAACAACTCAGTCTTGATGACTTGCTTGAGGGCCTGTTCGCTGGCCAGGATCTCCCGCAGTTGGGCGATCTTCTTGATAATCTGTTCGTATTCTTCAATGATCTTATCGCGCTCCAGGCCGGTAAGGCGCTGCAGTCGCATGTCCAGAATGGCCTGAGCCTGGACTTGCGAAAACTCATATTCCCCCATCAGGCCCTGGCGCGCCTCGTCCGGGGTCTTTGAATTGCGAATGAGAGTTATGATCCCGTCCAGGTGATCCAGAGCCCTGGTCAGGCCTTCCAGGATATGGGCGCGTTGTTCGGCCTTGTCCAGCTCAAAACGGGTGCGGCGGGTGACCACCTCCCGGCGATGTCCGATGAAGAAATTCAATACTTCAGACAGCGTCATCACTCTGGGCTGGCCATCCACGATAGCCAGCAGGATGACACCGAAGGAAGACTGCATGGCGGTGAGCTTATAAAGCTGATTGAGGATGATCTCCGGCTGCTCGCCGCGCTTCAGCTCAATCACCACGCGCATCCCTTCTCGATCGGACTCATCGCGGAGATCACTGATGCCTTCAATTCTCTTTTCCTGGACCAGTTGGGCGATCTTCTCGATCAGCCTGGCCTTGTTTACCTGGAAGGGTATCTCGTGGAGAACGATCGCATCGCGCTCCTTGGCCTTGCCGATTTTCTCGATCGAGGCTTTGGCGCGCATCTGCACGATCCCGCGGCCGGTGGTATAAGCCTGGCGGATGCCGGCGCGACCGTAGATGAAGGCGGCGGTCGGAAAATCGGGTCCTGGGACCAGCTCCATCAGCTCAGCAACCGACGCATCAGGCCGATCGATGAGCAGCAAGGTAGCGTCAATTAATTCGCTCAGATTGTGGGGCGGAATGTTGGTGGCCATTCCGACGGCGATCCCCGAGGCGCCGTTGACCAGCAGGTTGGGAAATCTGGCAGGCAGCACTGCCGGCTCGGTCAGCGAATCATCGTAGTTGGGCTGAAAGTCAACCGTATCCTTGTCAATGTCGCCCAGCAGGTCCTCGGCAATCCGGGACATGCGGACCTCGGTATAGCGCATAGCCGCCGGAGAATCTCCATCCACCGAACCGAAGTTGCCCTGCCCGTCGATCAGCTCTTCGCGCATGGAAAAGTCTTGAGCCATGCGCACCATCGTGTCGTAGACAGCGGCATCGCCGTGGGGGTGATATTTACCGATCACGTCTCCCACCACGCGTGCCGATTTCTTGTAGGGCTTGTTGTAGTTAGTACCCAGTTCATTCATCGAATAAAGCACCCGGCGATGAACGGGCTTGAGGCCATCCCGGACATCGGGCAGAGCACGTCCAATGATGACGGACATGGCATAGTCCATGTAGGACGTCTTCATTTCCTCTTCGATGTTGACCGGAATTTCGTCTCCGCGGTATTCCATTTGGTTTCTTGGTTTCTTGCTTAAATATCCAGATTCTTCACATTCAGCGCGTTGTCCTCGATGAACTTGCGGCGGGGTTCGACCTGATCGCCCATGAGGATCGTAAAGATCTCATCCGTTTCGATGGCATCATCGATGTTGACCTGCAACAGGGTGCGGGTATCCGGATTCATGGTCGTTCCCCAGAGCTGATCCGGATTCATCTCACCCAGGCCTTTATAACGCTGAATGCTGAGACTTTTCTTGCCGGCGGCCACGATATGGTTGACCAGCTCCCATTCACTGCCGATGCTGGTCTCGCGATCTTTCTCCTTCACCACCAGCGATCCCTGCCGAAACTCGGAAATCTTCTGAGACAGAGCCAGCAACTGGCGCCATTCGGCAGAGGAGAGTAGTGGATAATTGACAGAAATCGAGTAAGCGCCGCCATTTTTCCCCTCCAACGCGTAAAGGCTGTGTTCTTCATCAAACGTGACTTCCGACTCATAATTGAACTGCTCCAGCGTGTTCGCCAGCTCCTGCAGGTTCTTTCGCTGAGCGAAGAAGTCACGCAGAAACGCTTCGGAATTGGCCGCGTCGTAAAGGCCGCCCAGGTAATTCAGGATGCCATCCAGAAGCTTGCGGCTGCCGAATTTGCGATGCAGCTTGTCATAAATCTTTCCGAATTCGGTCAGTTCATGCATCTTATTGATCAGTTCCTGGCCGCGGTACTCCCTGCCCGAGTCCGGCACAGCCACGATCAGATCCTCTGTGGCTTTGCCCATCAGGTGCTCGGTCAATTCCTTTTCCCGGTGCAGATATTTTTCTTCCTTGCCCCGCTTGATTCGATAAAGGGGCGGCTGAGCGATGAACACGTGGCCGTTCTTAATCAGTTCCGTCATCTGACGGTAAAAGAAAGTCAGGAGAAGCGTGCGGATGTGGCTTCCGTCCACATCGGCATCGGTCATGATGATGATCTTGTGGTAGCGAAGCTTGGACAGGTCAAAATCATCCATTCCAATGCCCGTACCGATCGCCGATATCATCGTTGTAATCTCGTCATTGCCCAGCATCTTGTCGAAGCGGGCTTTCTCCACATTGAGAATCTTCCCCTTGATGGGCAGGATGGCCTGGAATTTGCGATCCCGTCCCTGCTTGGCCGATCCGCCGGCCGAGTCACCCTCGACGATAAAAATCTCCGAGAACTGCGGGTCTTTCTCCTGGCAATCGGCCAACTTGCCCGGCAGAGCAAGATTATCCAGGATTCCCTTGCGGCGAGTCAGGTCGCGAGCTTTGCGGGCAGCTTCGCGCGCACGCGCCGCTTCAACCGCCTTCTCCACGATGCGTCTGGCTATGGGAGGATTTTGCTCCAGAAAAATACCCAGCTTTTCGTTGCAGGCGGCCTGTACCAGCCCCTTCATTTCGCTGTTGCCCAGCTTGGCCTTGGTCTGCCCTTCAAATTGAGGATTGGAAAGCTTGATGCTGAGGACGGCCGCCAGTCCCTCGCGCACGTCGTCTCCACTGAGATTTTGCTTCAGGTCGCGCAAAAGATTGTTGGCCGAAGCGTACGCATTCAGCGTATGCGTCAGGGCCGCCTTGAATCCGACCAGGTGAGTGCCGCCCTCGACTGTGTTGATCGTGTTGGCAAAGGAAAACAGCGTCTCATTGTACCCGTCGTTGTACTGAATGGCGGCTTCAATCTGGAAACTATCCCTCTCCTCCTGAATGAATATAGGCTTAGGATGCAAGACGTTCTTGTTCTTGTTGAGGTGCTCGACAAAGTCGATGATTCCGCCTTTGTAGTGAAACTCCTGCTTCTTTTCGGAACGAAGGTCTTCAATAGCGATGGTCAGCCCCTGATTGAGAAAAGCCAATTCGCGCATTCTCTGCGAGAGCGTCTCGTAGTTGAAATCGAGAGTTTCAAAAATCTCAAGATCGGGGAGAAAGGTGATCTTCGTCCCCCTGCGGGTGGTCTTGCCCGTCTGATGGAAGCTGGTCACAGGGATTCCGCGCTCGTAGCTTTGCTCGTAGACGTGTCCATCGCGCCAGATCTCCAGATCCAGGCGCGCCGAGAGCGCATTGACGCAAGACACTCCCACTCCGTGCAATCCACCTGAGACCTTATAGGCGTCATTGTCGAACTTTCCTCCGGCATGCAGCATGGTCATGACCACCTGGGCCGCCGGGATACCCTTGCCCGCATGGATATCGACCGGAATCCCGCGCCCGTCATCCACCACGGTAACCGAGTTGTCGATGTGAATCGTCACGTCAATCTTGGAGCAGCATCCAGCCAGAGCCTCATCGACCGAATTGTCGATCACCTCATAGACCAGGTGATGCAATCCGGGCGCGGCAGTCGAGCCGATATACATGGCCGGCCGCTTGCGGACAGCCTCCAGGCCTTCCAGGATCTTTATCTTTTCCGCGTTATAAACGTTCAGATCCTTGCTGATCTGATTCGCCAAAATGTTTGCTTTTTCTGCCATAAATTTTCTTAATTCCGGCCGCCTTTCGAGGACACTTTATTATACCATAAGGCCCCTGTTTTGAAACAGTTCAGCTATGATATGTGGGGGCATGAGGCGGTCATCACCACCATATATTGTAGGTGGCGGCAGGCAGGCGGCGGGTGGCCGGCACCCGCTAGAGTTTCATGGGCATGACAACGTAGTCGTACACGTAACCCTCCTCGCCTTTGGGGTGCAGGAGGCCTTGCGTCTCGCCGTCTTTGAGCTCCAGGATAAGTTCTTCGCTTTCCAGATTGGACAGGAATTCGATCAGGTAGCGGGCATTAAAACCGATCTCAATCGGCTCTCCCTGATACTGCACCGGAATGCTCTCTTTGGCTTCGCCATAATCGGGGCTGGCGGACGAGATGTCCAGTTGCCCCTCCTTAAAGGAAAAACGCACGGCATGAGACTGCTCGTCAGCCATGGTGGCGACTCGCTTTAGAGCATCGCTGAAATCCAGGGTATTCATAACGACCTGCCGGTCATTGTCCTTGGGAATCACCATCTCGTAATTGGGAAACTGGCCGGAGAGAATTCTGGAGACCAGAAGTCTCTCGCCCACCCTGAAGAAGAGATGATTTTCACTGCTTCCAAATTGGACCTGCTCCAGATCTTCCGAGGTAAGCTTGCTCAACTCCACCAGGGTCTTCTTGGGCACGAGGATCCGCAAGTCTCCCTTCAGGCCGGGAATCTCAAGACTGCGGGTAATTAAGACCAGACGATGTCCGTCGGTAGTGACAAAGCTAAGCCCCTTGCCATTTCCCAGCATCAGAGCTCCGTTAAGAGTATAGCGGGACTCCTCCTGCGTGATGGCGAAAATGCAGCGGGCGATCATGTGGCGCAAAGCCGGGGCCGAGAGTACAACAGGTGTTCCATTAACGGCCGGAATGTCGGGGAAATTGCTCTTGGCAAGACTGGCGATCTTGAAACGGGACCTCTCGCAGGTGACGTTGATCCAATCCTGACCGGAAGCTTTGAGATGGACATCTGATTCGGGCAAAAGCCGCACGATCTCAACCAGCTTTCGAGCCGAGACGGTCAGCGCTCCGCTCACCTTTACGGCGGCGGGACAGGAACACTGGACTGTCACATCCAGATCAGTGGCAGTGATCATCAGCGCATTTCCAGTGGTTTCCAAAAGCAGATTGGCCAGAATGGGCACGGTCGTCTTCCGCTCCACCACCCCCTGCACGTACTGAAGTTCTCGGAATAATTCTCCTTTTTTAACCACTAAATCCATAAATTAAAGATCCTTCTTCCCGGGCCATACAGGCTTGGGCCTCAGGCCTCACCTGATCAGCTCTGGATGGAGCTGATCAGCTTTTGAAGCGTATTATTGACCCGCTGGTCCCTGCCGCGCAAGCTTTCGATTTTTCGAATGGAGTGCAAGACGGTCGTATGATGCTTCCCTCCAAAGTCCTTGCCGATCTGGGGCAGAGAGTTTCCTGTCAGTTCCTTACACAAGTACATGGCGACTTGGCGCGGCTCGGCCACTTTTCGTGAATTGTCTTTCGCCTTCAGATCAGTGATCTTTAAACCAAAGTGGTCTGACACCACTTTTTGAATGAGCTCAGTGGAGATCATCCGGGACTGGTTCTCCACCAGGTTACGAAGAACTTTTTGTGCCAGGGAAAACGTGATCGGCTCTCCCGTGAGACTGCTAAAGGCGATCAGGCGCACCAGCGATCCCTCCAGTTCGCGAACATTTGATTTCACATTGCTGGCGATGAAGAAAATGACTTCGTCAGGCAAAGCAACCTTTTCGAGTTCCGCCTTCTTGTGCAGGATGGCGATCTTGGTTTCAAAATCGGGAGGCTGGATATCCGCAATCAATCCCCATTCAAAGCGGCTGTGCAGCCGCTCTTCCAAGGTCGGGATTTCCTTGGGAGGCGAATCGCTGGAGATGACGATCTGCTTCTGGGCGTCATAGAGCGCATTAAACGTATGGAAGAACTCCTCCTGCGTCCTTTCTTTTCCCGCCAGGAACTGGATATCGTCCATCAGCAGGACATCGATATTGCGATATTTGTCCCGAAACTGGATGGTCTTGTCGTAACGGATCGAATTGATCAACTCGTTCATGAACTGCTCGGAAGAAATGTAGGCAAGGCGGGTCTGTGGACTGAGCGTCTTGATACAGTGGCCGATAGCATGCATGAGATGAGTCTTGCCAAGCCCGACTCCACCATAGACGAACAGCGGATTGTAAGCCTTGGAAGGGTGTTCGGCGACTGCCAGCGCCGCGGCGTGAGCGAATTGATTGCACAAGCCGACCACGAAACTCCCAAAGGTGTACTTGGTATTGAGATTTCCGCACGACCGATCTTCACAGGCCTGTTTCAGGTTGGCGGCGAAGGACCCGTTGGCGGGCTCACAAGAGAGCGCCTCATGGTCTTCGACCATAAAAGACACCTTGAATTGGTGCAAATTCAATTCTCTTAATGACTCATCAATTACCTCAGAGTAATTCTCGGCCAGCCAGTATTTGAAATGCTTGTTTGGAACTCGAACCAGCAGCCTGTTTTCTTCAAAGTCCTGCTTGTACAGCGTCGTGGGTTTGAACCAGATGTCAAAGTTTTGGTGAGAAATCCGCTTTTCGATGCAAGAAAGAATGTTGTTCCAAAGCTCCATATACGCGCCTCGTCGCCGTCGCTGGTGCTACTTTAGAGAGCACTCCCCTTTAGAGAGCACTCCCCCACCGCTGGCCCCTTGGGCGGAGTGCCCACCTTTTTCACAATGTTTTCCACAGATGTGGAAAAAACACTGTCTGTTTGTTGGCTTGTTTCTTTCGGCTTAAGCTGTCCTGAAAGCGAGCGCAAAATTAACATGGAGGTCAGGCCGGCTTCAATGGGTTTCTATTAGAAAATCTTGCCGGGCCTTATAGATCGGGCCTTTAAAAGGTGAACCTCAGAATTTGCCTTAAGGCTTGTGAAGCTTTTGTAATATGCCCTTTATTGATAATGCTTTCATCAGAAGAAGGGAAAAAAGAAGCTGAAAAGCTGGACTTACAAAGGCGGTTTTTGCCGATTTTGCCGATTTGGTGTGGCTAAAAATGCTCGGCCAGTTTCCGATAGGTGGTCTCCAGATCTTCGGGGATCACGCGCGTCTGGCCCACCACGGAAACGAAGTTAGCATCGCCTTGCCAGCGCGGCACGACATGAAGGTGGAGGTGGCCGGCTACACCCGCGCCGGCGCTCTTTCCCACGTTGAATCCGATATTGAAACCCTCGGGCCGGTAAACGCTCTGCACGATCTTCTCGCATTCGCGAGAAGTCAGAATAATCTCGTGCAATTCTTCCGCACTAGAATCGGCGAGGGAAGGCACGTGCCGGCGCGAGACAATCATCAAATGGCCGGCCGTATATGGATATCGATTCAAGACGACGTAGCTGTGTTGCCTGCGAACCAGAATATAGTTCTGCGGATCTTCATCCTCATTCTGATCGAGCAAATAACAGAGAACGCATTCAGAGGCTTTGCCGGCTGAAGCAATGTAGTGATAGCGCCAGGGAGTCCAGATGTGATCCATACGGGTGGCGGGTGGCAGGTGGGCGGGGTGGCAGGTGAATGCCTGATCCTGCCACCTGCCA
>JBOGJG010000102.1:0-1947 GCA_050747825.1 Acidobacteriota bacterium
AGAGAATACCAAGGCGATCGGGAGAACTGTGGTGAAGGAACTCGGCAAAATACCTCCGTAACTTCGGGAGAAGGAGGGCCCCCGTAGGGTGACGGACTTCGCGTCCCGAGCTCGAAGGGGTCGCAGAAACCAGGGGAAAGCGACTGTTTACTAAAAACACAGCAGCGTGCGAAGTCGCAAGACGATGTATACGCTGTGACGCCTGCCCGGTGCCGGAAGGTTAATGGGAAGGGTTAGCCGCAAGGCGAAGCTCTGAACTGAAGCCCCGGTAAACGGCGGCCGTAACTATAACGGTGGATTTGCAATCGGCCGTTGCAAAACCTGGCTGTATGCTGGAACATCCGAGTATCCGGCGGTACTCGCTCACCGATTATCAGTGAGCAGTGACAATCCGACCGGTGCGGACAATCAGCAGGAAACCGTGACTACGGGATCCTCAGAGACTGTACGCCAGGCATCACCTCAACTTGATTGGTGATGAAGATACAGTCCGAGCCCTGTGGCGACATAGGGAGCTGAGCAGAAATGACTCAGCCTGTTCGCGGCTAAGCGAATGAGTAACAACACTGCCTAAGGTAGCGAAATTCGTTGTCGGGTGAATGGTTGCCCCGCACGGGAGTGATCCCGTGTGTCAATCCCGCTCATAACGGCGAAGCCCTCACCGGCTGCCTCGTACAAGGCGAGGCGATAGACGGCGGGTAACGCTGTGGGAAGCCCTCTGCCCACGCTGTGGGTATGGCCCCTCAACGACTGAACCAGCATGGTTCGGCTCCAGTCACTGTCACACCCCCTCTTTACAATCGGGTATGACAAATCTACGGCTGGGGCAATACGCGGGCTCTCGACTGGGCCGAGTGGATCTGCCGTCGTACATCTCAGGATATGTCGACGGTGAGGGATGCTTCAACGTCTCGATCGCACCTCGTCCGACCCTTCTGGTCGGTGGGAGGTGCGGCCGAGTTTGTCGGTCAGCCAAAACGGCGACCGCAGCCAAGTCCTGCTGGCCATCCAGCACTACTTCGGGTGCGGCACGTTGCGACCTGACCGCAGTGACTTGACGGTGAAGTGGGAGGTACGCAGCCTCCCGCTCCTCGTCGACCGCGTCATCCCTCATTTCGAGACCTATCCGCTGCAGTCCGGCAAGCAGCGTGATGCGGAGCTCTTCGCAGCCGTCTGTCGACGGATGATGGAGGGTGAGCATCGTCAGGCTGCTGGTCTGTCAGCGATCGTACGGCTCGTCAGCGAGATGAACCCGAGCGGAAAGCGACGGTACTCGCCGATGCAGATCCGCCAAAGCCTAGGAGAGATGAAGGCATAGTCTGCCCCACTGGAAACAGTGGAATCAGGTGAAGTTCCGACCTGCACGAATGGCGTAACGACTTTCCTACTGTCTCCACCACAGACCCGGCGAAATTGAAGTACGAGTAAAGATGCTCGTTAGCTGCGGCAGGACGGAAAGACCCCGTGGACCTTTACTACAGCTTGGTTTTGGGTTTTGGTATGTGTTGTGTAGCATAGGTGGGAGGCTTGGAAGCATTGGCGCTAGCCAGTGTGGAGCCATCGTTGAAATACCACCCTGCGCATGCCGGGACTCTAACTTCGGCCCGTTACCCGGGTCAGGGACAGAGCCAGGTGGGTAGTTTGACTGGGGCGGTCGCCTCCTAAAGAGTAACGGAGGCGCGCAAAGGTTCCCTCAGCCTGGTTGGCAATCAGGCGGCGAGTGCAATGGCACAAGGGAGCTTGACTGCGAGACCTACAAGTCGAGCAGGTGCGAAAGCAGGCCATAGTGACCCAGCGACTGCATGTGGAAGCGTCGTTGATCAACGGATAAAAGGTACCCCGGGGATAACAGGCTCATCTTCCCCAAGAGTCCATATCGACGGGAAGGTTTGGCACCTCGATGTCGGCTCATCGCATCCTGGGGCTGAAGCAGGTCCCAAGGGTTGG
>JBOGJG010000103.1:0-2900 GCA_050747825.1 Acidobacteriota bacterium
CCTTTCGTATCTCGAAGAGTTGGGCGCAACACCGATGACCAAAGTGAAACCACCCTCAGCTCCCGGCGGCCACTTCACGAAGGACCGCTTCGCCATCGATCTTGATGCCGCAACCGTCACATGTCCGAGCGACTTAACCGTCCCGATTCGCCCGCTCAACGACGGCGGAGGGTATGCGAGCTTTGGCGTCGTTTGCGATGGATGTTCACTTCGAGACGCGTGCACGACCGCTAAGGCTGGGCGCGTGATTACGATCAGCCCTTACGAGAAGCTGCTTGTCACCGCGCGTGAGGCTCAGAGCGACCCAGACTGGCAGGCCGACTACAAAGCGAACCGCCCAAAGGTCGAACGCAAACTCGCCCACCTGCTCCGCCGTCGGCACGGTGGACGCAGAGCCCGGATGCGCGGCAAGAAGCGGATCAACCAAGACTGGAAGCTTCTCGCAGCGGCGACCAATCTGGCACGCCTCGCCACCCTGGGCTTGCGCCAGAGCAACGGAGGCTGGGCAGTTGCCGCGATCTGACCGTCGGGAAGGAAAAACGATGTCCTTTTTCGAGGTATCGCAAAAGCGGATACCACAAAAAAGAGTGGCGAAGGTCGTTCGCAAGTCTTGGGGGCTGACTATTGCTGTGAAAGGTCTCTGGATGCCTCGTTTGGCACCAGCCACCCAGTGAGGCAACCTCGGACCGCCTAGAAGAACAAGATCCTGTTGTGATTCCGATCCCTTGTCAGAGCTGGCGTGGGTCCGAGTTTCCCTCAGGTTTAGAATCTAATTCCTTCCCCTTGCGTGCACGTGCGTCGAGAAGGGGAAGCCATGGCCAACTCACCCTCCCTTGCCCAACTCTTGGAGGGACACGTTCGCCTCGACTGTGAGTGTTTCGATCGCCTCTACTTGAACGTCTACCAGCCCAAGCTTCAGACGCCCGGAGGAGTGGTCTACTTCCTTCACGATCACCGGGGCAATCCGATTCCCTCCCCGGCGCTGTTTCGTCCGATGGGGGATGCCTACCGCAAGTCGGTGTCCAAGTTTGCCGAGGATGCAGGAATCGAGATGATCCGTTTCAAGGCAGGAGACCGCAAGATCGATGTGGTCACCCCGTACTTGGAAAAGGCCACCAGCCCGGGGGTGGTGGTAATCGGCCAAGCCCAGGAGGTTCAGCGGGTAACCGTGGGAACCGACTTGCGCCGGCATCCCGAGACCGGGTGTCCTCACTACTCATTCAACAAGGTTGACCGCCGGGTTACCGTCTACTATTTCTACGCTCAAGACCAGCAGTGGGGACCGTCGTTTTTGAAGATGTGTGCCTACTTTCCCTACCCGGCAAAGATGTGGTGCAACGGGCATGAGTGGGTGAAAGCCCAGCTGAGGAGCAAGGGGATCGGCTTCACCGCCCTGGCCAACGGGTTCGCTTGCGTTGACGATCACAGGGAACTGAAGCGGCTTTGCGACATGCTCGGACCCCGCCAGGTTCAGGACCTGTTTGAGCGCTGGATGGCCAGAGTTCCTCTGCCCTTTGACGCCGCAGACTTCGAAGCCGGATACATCTGGGAGGCCTCGATGAACCAGATCGAATTTTCTCGCACCCTGGTGCTTGATCGTCCCGCTCGGGCTCGGGCCTTCTTCGACCGGGTGATTGAGTCATCTGCCACCCTTGGGCGGCCCTCCGAGATCGAGCTCATCTTCGACCGGCGCGTTCAGAAGAACACACCGGGGATGTTCCTGACCAAGGTGGTCAACGAGGGGGTGGAGCCCAGGGTATCGATCTTCTACAAGAACTCCCGGGTCAAGCTCTATTTGAAGCAGGGAAAGGGGGCACGTATCGAGACCGTAATCAACAACCCGACCGACATCGGGGTCAAGCGCAGGATTGAACATCTGGGCGCCCTCGGGGCTATCTGCCGGCAAGTCAACCGACGTATCCTTGACGTCTGTAGGGTCGCATCAGCGCCAGACCTTTCGACCTCGCTTTTTGAGCAGGTCGCACTGCCGGACGTAAGTGCCGGCCAACGAACCGTGGCCCTGCGCTACGGGGAGATCCGCGTCATGGCGCTGATGGCGGCCCTAACCCTTTGCCTCCACCAAATCCAGGGCTTCACCAACAAGGGCCTGCGGAGCCTGGTGGCGACTTTGATCGACAAGCCCTTCAGCATGAACCAGATGAGCTACGACCTGTGGAGGTTGCGTACAAACGGGTTGATCGAGCGATTGCCCAAGACCAACACCTACGTTCTCACCCCCAACGGGATCAGAGTCTCCCTGTTTTACACGAAGAGCTACCGCCGAATCATCGATCCGCTGTTTGCTGCTGGCGGAACTGGACCTCAGGCTCGGGCGGCGCCACAACTGCGTGACGCTCTACGGACAATCGACCAGGCTGTGGATCGATTTGCCAAAGAGGCCCGGATAGCTGCCTAAAAACTCTAGAGAAATTCAAGAGGCTGAACCCCGAAGGCGCCCTAGAGCCGAGCACGTAAGGTTTGGGACGCTCGGCAAAGAGAGTTCTGGGAGGCAAACACAATCGACAGCACCGACCTCAATGGCGTTCGCAAGACGCAGTGGACAGCCGCCGACCAGCTCCGAGCCAACTCCACACTGGCGCCAAGTGAATACCGGGGACCAGTACTCGGACTGATCTTCCTCGCCTACGCAGAGCACCGTTTCGACGCCGCAAGCCCGGAAATCGTGGCCAAGGCTACAGTGCGCCGGCCGATCACTGCCGACGACTATCGGGCCAAGTCGGTGCTATTCGTGCCCGATATCGCTCGCTTGTGCCCGATATCGCTCGCTTATCCCAACTCGTCAAGCTCCCGGAGGGCCAGGACCTTGGTGCAGCTGTCGATGCTGCTATGAAGGCTATCTAGGCCTCCATCCCGGAGCTCAAGGACGTACTACCCAGTAA
>JBOGJG010000104.1:0-4323 GCA_050747825.1 Acidobacteriota bacterium
GCGAGCCTGCCACCGCGAGCGCAGCGAGCCTGCCACCGCGAGCGCAGCGAGCCTGCCACCCACTTCTTCGAGTATATTGGATCATGTGACGTTTCCCCGAGCCAGCGGACTTCTGCTTCACCCGACGTCTTTGCCGGGGCGTTTCGGCATCGGCGACCTGGGCGCGCACGCTTATCGCTTCGCAGATTTCTTGGCTGAGTGCGGACAGACCATTTGGCAGGTCCTTCCGCTGGGTCCGACCGGCCCTGGCAATTCTCCCTATCAGTGCTATTCGGCCTTCGCCGGAAATTCCCTCCTGGTTGACCCGGAGAAGCTTGTGCAGGAGGGCTTTTTACCCCCCGAAGAGGTGGAATCTACGCCAGATTTTCCCGAGCACGAAGTTGACTTCGACCGCGTAACTGATTTTAAGACTCGACTGCTCGAAAGATCCTTTCAGGTCTTCAAAGTTTCAGCTTCTCCGGAGCAGCGTAACGACTTTGAGAAATTCTCAGCCGAGAGCCGCTTCTGGCTGGACGATTACGCCCTGTTCGTGGCTCTCAAGGATGCCCACGGGGAAGTTGCCTGGAATAACTGGGAAGGAGAAATAACCCATCGCACTCCTGAGGCCATGAAGTACTGGCGCGAAAAGTTGGCCGTCCAGATTGAGTCGAGAAAATACCGCCAATACCTGTTCTTCAAACAATGGCGTGAACTGAAGCGGTATTGTAACAACCGGGGCATTCAAATCATGGGGGATATCCCGATTTTCCCGGCCTACGACAGTGCCGAAGTGTGGGCCCATCCGGAACTCTTTGATTTGGATGAAGATCGGCTCCCTCGTGCTGTCGCTGGGGTCCCTCCCGATTATTTCAGCTCCACCGGCCAGCTCTGGGGGAATCCGCTTTATCTCTGGAAGAAAATGGCAGAATCTGGCTACAAGTGGTGGATTGACCGCTTCCGCTGGACTTTGGGTCTGGTGGACATCATCAGGATCGACCACTTCCGCGGCTTCGAGGCTTACTGGGAAGTACCGGCCGACGAGAAAACAGCAGTCCACGGACGCTGGGTTAAAGGGCCGGGAGCCGCTCTGTTTCATGCGGTCCAGGAAAGCCTGGGAGAGGAGCTTCCGGTTGTGGCTGAAAACCTGGGAGAGATCACCCCGGAAGTCGAAGCCCTGCGCCGGGAGCTGGGCTACCCGGGCATGGCCGTACTCCAGTTTGCCTTCGGCCAGGACCCGCGCGAAGGAGAATTTCTGCCTCACAACTTCTGCCGGAACCTGGTGGCGTATCCTGGGACGCACGACAACGATACGGTGCTGGGTTGGTGGGCAAGCACCGGCTCGGATCAGACCCTCTCGAAGGAAAGCGTCCTTATCGAGAGAGAATTTGCGGCCCGATACCTGGGCA
This sequence comes from Acidobacteriota bacterium, assembly GCA_050747825.1. Classification (GTDB taxonomy): domain Bacteria; phylum Acidobacteriota; class UBA6911; order RPQK01; family JBOGJG01; genus JBOGJG01. Next base: position 1,386 of record JBOGJG010000104.1, read on the forward strand.
GCGATGGCAGCGAAATCAACTGGGCCTTCATAAAGTGTCTCTTGGCCTCGAACGCCAATACGGTCATCGTGACCCTTCAGGATGTCCTCGGGCTCGGTAGTGAAGCCAGGATGAATGTGCCGGGCAGAATCAGCGGGAACTGGCACTGGCGATTCGGCACCGATATGCTTAGCGCTGAGCTGAAAGACCGCCTGCGGGATCTAAGCTGGTGTTACGGGCGTTCCTCTGTCCGGCCCCGGTGGGCGGTATAATAGGCCTGAAGCGTGAGGCGTCAGCAAGCGGCCCCTCTGACCTCAGACCTTAACGAAAGGAAATCCCAGTAAATGGCTACATTTGTCTTTGTGGCAGGGGTTGACGAAATCCCTTCCGGGCAGGGCCGCGTGGTCCGCGCAAATGGGAAGGAAATTGCTTTGTTCAACGTGCAGGGACGATTCTATGCGCTCGACAATATCTGCCCTCATCGTGGCGGTCCACTGGGCGAAGGCCGCTTGAAAGGACATGTTGTCACCTGCCCCTGGCACGCCTGGAGCTTCGACGTGATCTCCGGCAACTGCACGGTCACTCCCCTCGCTGACGCGCAGACATTCGAGGTAAAAGTCGAGGACGGTCAGATCCAGGTGGCGATATAGCAGAGCTTTCCGCAATCTGCTATCGTGAGACCTGATATGGCGGAAGAACTCAGAAAGGCGCGCCGGCACCCACCCTGGCTGAAAGTGCGTGCGCCTTTTGGAGAGCGGGTCCACGAGTTGAAGTCCCTGATGAAGGGACTCCAGTTGAATACCGTCTGCCAGGAGGCCATGTGTCCCAACATGGGCGAGTGCTGGTCTCATGGCGTGGCCACGTTCATGATTCTGGGGGACGTCTGTACGCGGGGTTGTCGCTACTGCGCTGTGGCCAAGGGGAAACCTGCCGCACTGGATGGAGACGAACCCGAACGGGTAGCCGAAGCCGTGCAGGCCATGGGACTCAAACACGCCGTCATCACCTCCGTTGACCGGGACGATGTCCAAGATGGCGGAGCCGCTATTTTTGCCCAGACTATCCGCCAGATCCGGAAACGTATGTCCAAGTGCATCATCGAGGTGCTCATCCCCGACTTCCAGGGTTCGGACGACGCGCTGCGGACGGTGCTGGACGCCCAACCAGAAATTCTGAACCACAATATCGAGACGGTTCCCCGCCTGTACCGCGAGGCTCGCGGCGGAGGGAAGTACGATGTCTCTCTTCGAGTGCTCGAAAACTCCAGGAAGTGGGCTCCAGAAATCGTCACTAAAACAGGGATGATGCTGGGTCTGGGTGAAGAGGCGGATGAGATTCGCCAGGTCATGCAGGATCTGGTCGATCGCAAGGTCAGCATCCTCACTCTCGGCCAGTACCTGCGTCCTACCAACTGGCATCTGCCGGTAGCACGCTATTACCATCCAGACGAGTTCCGTCACTGGAAGAACGTAGGCGAAAGCCTGGGTTTCGAGCATGTCGAAAGCGGTCCCCTGGTCCGCTCCAGCTATCTTGCCGACCGCCAGTTCGAGGCGTTGCGGGGCAAGTAGGCCGTTGAATCCCGTGATGAGCGGCCCGTGACCAGTCACCCGAATCGGATGTTATAATGTTCACTGCTTTGGCAGCGCAATTTTATGGAAACGTACTTCGGATTTCTGGTCCTCATGATGTTTGCGGCGCTCAACGCGGGAGCGCTGATCTTTTTGACCTGGTGGCTCGGGCCGCGCCTTCGAAGTCCAATCCATGACATGCCCTTTGAGACGGGCAGAGCGCCTCACGAGATCATGCGCGGGAAGTTTTCAGTCAAGTTCTTCCTGGTGGCGCTTTTATTCATCCTGTTTGACGTTGAGCTGATTTTTCTCTTCCCCTGGGCGGTGATTTACCGGGATCTCGGCCTGTTTGGATTTGTGGAGATGCTCATTTTTCTGCTGGTGGTCGTGGCCGGGTTGTTTTACTCGGTTAAAAAAGGAGCACTAGAGTGGAAGTAAGCAATTATAAAGGAAGTCCTGAAGACGGATTTTTTACGACCCGGCTGGACAAGATGATCGGCTGGGCGCGTAAATACTCAATCTTTCAGTATCCATTCGTGACCGCCTGCTGCGGGATGGAGTACATGGCTACGGCCTGCGCCCATTATGATGTGGATCGCTTCGGCGCCGGCCTGCCAAGGTTTTCGCCGCGCCAGGCTGACGTCCTTTTCGTCGTCGGCACCATCAGCCAGAAGATCGCCCCTGTCCTCGTTACCATTTACGAGCAGATGTGCGCGCCCAAATGGGTGGTGGCCTTTGGTGTTTGCACGTGTACGGGCGGGTTTTACGACGATTATGCCACTGTGCGAGGGATCGATCATGTTATTCCCGTCGATGTCTACATCCCGGGCTGCCCGCCGCGCCCGGAGACGGTACTGAACGGACTCATCATGCTGCAGGAAAAGATCCAGAACCAGAAGCAGGCGCTATGAGTCTGACACTGGAAAAACTTCAATCCCAGTTTGCCGACCCCATTATCGAAACTCACTCACAATTGGGGCAGGATACCGCTATCCTCAGTAAAGACGCTCTTTTTGAGGCGGCGCGTTTTCTGAAGGAGACTGCGGAGCTCAGGTACAACTATCTGATGGACGTCACAGCCGTTGATTACTGGAAGAGAAAGCCGCGCTTTGAAGTGGTCTATCACTTTCTTTCTCTGGAAAACAGGTTCCGGCTAAGGCTCAAGGTCCCCGTGGCGGGGCTCGAACCTGAGCTGGAGAGCCTGACGCCCCTGTGGGCAGCCGCCGATTGGTACGAACGAGAAGTCTACGACATGTTCGGGATCAAATTTAAGGGGCATCCCAACCTGCGGCGCATTCTACTTTACCCGGAATTTGAGGGACATCCTTTACGCAAGGATTACCCGGTCAACAAGCGCCAGCCCCTGGTGGGGCCGAAGGACTGAGGGGGGG